>DAHUZH010000041.1 GCA_027306695.1 Acidobacteriaceae bacterium | reverse complement strand
CATTCGGTGGGAGCAGCTTCGTAATCGAAGGGAGCGAACATGGAGGCTGCAATCGGATGAGTCGACCGGAAGCAATGACGAACGAGCAAAGCTCGAAAACAGACGCAACAAACGAGTCTGTCGAGATTCCATCTCCATTGCTGGGGAGCTGTCCGTTGCCAATCTTTGAACATAAGAACATCGTGCTCGGACACGGCAGCGGCGGAAAGTTAACGGCGGATCTGATTGGAAAGATTTTTCTGCCTGCATTTGCCAACCCGATTCTCGACAAGCTCGACGATCAGGCGGTGCTGCAAATCAACGGCGCTCGTCTGGCCTTCACGACCGATGCCTTCGTGGTCACGCCGATTTTCTTTCCAGGCAGCGATATTGGCCAGCTCGCAGTGAATGGCACGGTGAACGACCTGGCCATGAGCGGTGCGCGCCCGCTATATCTGGCGGCTGCCTTCATTCTGGAAGAAGGATTGCCTGCCGAGGACCTGCGTCGGATCGTCGAATCGATGGGCGCTGCTGCACACGAGGCGGGCGTGCAGCTCGTCACCGGCGATACCAAAGTGGTGAATCGCGGCAAAGGGGACCAGATTTTTATTACTACGACGGGCATCGGCGTGATCGAGCGGCCTGTGAACATCTCTGCAAGCCGCGCGCGTCCCGGCGACAAAATTATTTTGAGCGGGTATATCGGCGACCACGGCATGGCGATCATGTCGCGGCGGGAAAACCTGGAATTTGAAGGCGCAATCGAAAGCGATTGCGCGGCCCTGCATGGACTGGTGACCGCGATGCTGGATGCGTGCGAGAGCCTGGCGGGTACGCAACGCGCCGACCATCCCATTCACTGCCTGCGCGATCCAACGCGCGGCGGCGTGGCCACCACTTTGAATGAGATTGCATCCCAGTCGAAAGCAGGCATGTTATTGCGCGAACCTTTGATTCCTGTGCGTGAAAGCGTGAAAGGCGCATGCGAAATTCTTGGACTCGATCCACTCTACGTGGCGAATGAGGGGAAGCTTGTCGCAATCGTCACTGCTGAAGCGGCCGACGCAGTTCTTCAGGGGATGCGTGAGCATCCCCTGGGACGCGATGCTGTCGTAATTGGTGAAGTTGTCTCCGAACACGCCGGTATGGTGCGGATGGAGACCGGAGTTGGCGGCACGCGAATTCTGGACGTGATGTTCGGTGAGCAACTGCCAAGAATTTGTTGACCGGTAAGAATGATCGACAAGTTATGTGACATTCGCAGTTGACTTCTCCAAAAGGGCGGAGTAGCGTTGCTCACGTTCTAGTTCGGGCTTGAATTTCGTAAGCCAACTTGAGAAGTGCGAGGTGCAGGTGTTCCATTGCGCACCCTATTTCGCTTCGACATTCAGTGATCCGCTACCGCTGTACCCGCTGCATTCCCCATCGAATCCGCTCTCGCTCCGCAGCCTGGCCCGTCCCCCCCAACGGCAAGCAAATCGTATCCAGATACTAGGAAATTGTTGCAGGTCTCACAAGCACAGCGATCGAAAATAGAACCGCAAGGAGGGCCTTATGGCCGAACCCAATTCCAGCGGCAAGACGCAGGCGTCGTCCGCCGTGAAAGACGTTCATATTCTCTGGATCACAGCCGGACTGGGCTGCGATGGAGACAGTGTCTCGATCACAGCAGCCACGCAGCCAAGTATTGAGGACGTTTTGCTGGGGGCCATTCCTGGCCTTCCGAAAGTCCACCTACACAATCCTGTGCTGGCGTATGAATGCGGCGATGACTTCATGAAGTTTTTCTATCAGGCGGAAAAAGGCGAACTCGATCCTTTTGTGCTGGTGATGGAAGGTTCGATTCCCAACGAAAAAATCAAGAAGGAAGGCTATTGGGCCGGCATGGGGACGAACCCCGACACCGGCCAGCCCATCCTGACCTGCGACTGGATTGATCGTCTGGCGCCGAAAGCGCTGGCCGTGATCGGTTGCGGGACCTGCGCGACCTATGGCGGCATTCATGCCATGGCCGGCAATCCAACCGGATGCATGGGGCTGGCCGATTATCTGGGATGGAACTGGCGCTCGAAGGCTGGTCTGCCCATCATCAACGTGCCGGGTTGCCCGGTGCAGCCGGACAACTTCATGGAGACCGTCCTGTACCTGCTGTATCAGGTGGCCGGACTGGCGCCGATGATTCCGCTCGACAAACAATTGCGTCCCACCTGGCTGTTCGGCAAGACGGTCCACGAAGGCTGCGACCGTGCGGGATATTACGAGCAGGGCGACTTTGCCACAGAATACGGCAGTTCCAAATGCCTGGTGAAACTGGGCTGCTGGGGTCCAGTCGTAGACTGCAACGTCCCCAAGCGCGGCTGGATGGCCGGCATCGGGGGGTGCCCGAATGTTGGCGGCATTTGCATCGGATGCACGATGCCCGGTTTCCCAGACAAGTTCATGCCTTTCATGGATGAGCCTCCCGGCGCAAAAATTTCCTCGACCGTCATCGGAGCTTATGGAGGCATGATCCGGTCACTGCGCAGCATTACGAATTCCACGGTCAACAAGGAACCCAAGTGGCGGCATCGCGATCCTAAACTGACCACCGGCTATCGTCCACAAACCTACAAATGAAAGGGTACATGCCATGGCCACTACCGTAGAGCCTATGTCGGAAACTCCGAATAAGAAACGCAACCTGGTGGAAATGAACTGGGATCCGATCACCCGGATTGTGGGCAGTTTGGGAATCTTCACGAAGATCGATTTTGAAAATCGTGAAGTCGCTGAGTGCTACAGCACTTCTTCCATCTTTCGCGGATACAGCATTTTCATGAAAGGGAAAGATCCGCGCGACGCCCATTTCATCACCAGCCGCATCTGCGGCATCTGCGGCGACAACCACGCGACGTGCGCCGTGTACGCGCAGAACATGGCTTTCGGCATCAAACCGCCTCCTATCGCGGAGTGGATCATCAACCTGGGCGAAGCCGCCGAGTACATGTTCGACCACAACATTTTTCAGGACAACCTGGTCGGAGTGGACTTCTGCGAGCAGATGGTGAAGGAAACCAATCCCGGCGTGTGGGAAAAGGCCCAGCACACAGCTGCACCCGGCGCGGACAAACACGGCTACCGCACCATCGCGGAGATCATGACCGCGCTCAATCCGTTTACCGGAGAGTTTTATCGCGAGACCCTTCAGGTGAGCCGGATGACGCGCGAGATGTTCTGCCTGATGGAAGGCCGCCATGTCCACCCGTCGACGCTATATCCGGGTGGAGTTGGAACGGTCCCCACCATTCAGCTATTCACCGATTATCTGGTCCGCCTGATGAAGTATGTTGAGTTTATGAAGAAGGTCGTTCCGCTGCACGATGACCTGTTCGACTTCTTCTATGAAGCGTTGCCAGGATACGAGAAGGTCGGCCAGCGCCGCATTCTGCTGGCTTGTTGGGGGTCCTTCAACGATCCCGATCATTGCGATTACACCTATAACAAAATGGGCGACTGGGGCCGCAAGATGTTCATTACGCCGGGCGTCGTGGTCGATGGCAAACTGGTGACGAACGATCTGATCGACATCAATCTGAACATTCGGATTCTGCTGGGAAGCTCGTACTACGATGATTGGGGAAATGCGGAAACCTTCGTCAAGAAAGATCCGTTGGGCAACGCAGTGGACAAGAACCATCCCTGGAATCAAACTACGATCCCGCGCCCACAGAAGCGCGATTTCAATGGCAACTATACATGGGTGATGTCGCCGCGCTGGCTCGACAAGCGGACCGACGATCATCTTGCGCTCGACACAGGCGGCGGCCCCATCGCGCGTCTTTGGGCGACTGCGCTCTCTGGGCTGGTGGATGTCGGCTACGTCAAAGCAACGGGCCACAGCGTAAAAATCAATCTGCCCAAAACTGCGCTGAAACCGGCGGCTGAGTTCGAGTGGAAGATTCCGCAATGGAGCAACGCCATCGAACGCGACCGCGCGCGCACCTATTTCCAGGCCTACGCGGCTGCGATGGCACTTCACTGTGTGGAGAAGGTACTGGCGGAACTGCATGCAGGCCGCACCAAGACCTGGACGGAATTCAAAGTTCCCGACGAAGCCATCGGTTGCGGTTTCCATGAAGCGGTGCGCGGCGTGTTGTCGCACCACGTCGTGATCCGCGACGGCAAAATCGCCAACTATCATCCGTATCCACCCACACCCTGGAACGCCAACCCGCGCGACATCTATGGGACCCCAGGCCCTTATGAAGATGCCGTCCAGAACACGCCGATCTTTGAAGAAAACGGGCCGGACAAGTTCAAAGGAATCGATATCATGCGTGCTGTGCGCAGCTTCGATCCCTGTCTGCCCTGCGGCGTGCACATGTATCTGGGCGATGGCAAGGTGCTGGAAACTCGCCATTCTCCAATGTTTGGAGTGGCGGGACACGAGTGATGGCAGCGAGCGTAGACGCTACAACGGGAATCCCCGCGGTTCTCGAAAAGCGCGAGTTCCGGCTCCACACCGAGCGAGTCGAAAAGTTGGTCAACAGACTCGACAACTGTGGGGACCCGGAACTGCGCGCGACCGCGCTTGAACTTGTGCAGTGCGTGGTGGATCTACACGGGGCAGCTCTGGAGCGAATGCTGGAGAGCGTTTCTGCAACTCCCGCAGGAGAAGCAGCACTGGATAAAGCCATTCAGGATGATCTGGTGGCAAGTGTCCTCTTGCTGCATGGACTGCATCCAGACGCAATGGAAACCCGTGTGCTGCGCGCGCTGGAGAAAGTTCGTCCCTATCTGCATACCCATGGCGGAGACGTTGAGTTTGTGGGCATCGACGATGGGATCGTACGACTTAAACTGCTCGGAAGCTGCGGGAATTGTCCCTCGTCCTCCGTCACGTTGAAAAATGCTGTCGAGGAAGCACTCTACCAGGCAGCACCAGACATCTTGGAAATCGTGGCCGAAAACTCGACGGCCGCATTGAATTCCTCGAAACTCGTAGTTTTGAAATAGAGCATTTTACTCGAAGGAGAACATTCCATGGCAACGACCCAAAATAAGCCCGACAAGCCCTCCCCAGCGCCGCCCCACAAAGGCGGACGCCCTGCCGGAGATGCAACCGGCGTCAATCTGGACCAGCGCGGCCCCATCGATCCGCGCATGCCCAACGCGCCTCCAGCTTAGCCTGCTCCTTGTCCGAGTAGCCCGAATATTCAAGGGAGCCATTCTGAATGGAGCGTAGAGGAATGAAGAATCCAGATAATACTCGCATGGTCAGTGCTGCCATTACCCTCTGGATTCTTCGCTTTGCTCAGAATGACAACTATCGTAGGAGTCCCCATGAGTGAGACTTCCAACAACGCTTTCGACCGCGACGGCGTCCCCTCTGTGCTGCGCCAATTTGCACGCCGCCGCACCACAGCAGAGCGATGCGAGTTGTGCAGCACGGAGCTTTCGCCTTCTCATTCTCACTTATTGGAGCCAACGAAACGGCAGATACTGTGCGCCTGCGAGGGTTGCGCGATCCTGTTTTGTGGCCAATCAGGCGCGCATTTCCTGCGAATTCCACGGCGTATCTGCCTGCTTGCCGACTTTCAGATGACGGACATGCAGTGGGAAGCGCTGATGATTCCCATCTGCTTGGCTTTTTTTTACTACGACAGTGCTTCGGCGAAAATGGTCGCCCTGTATCCCAGTCCGGCGGGCGCAACAGAATCGCTGCTCAGCCTGGAGTCATGGGAGGAAATTCGCGCGCAGAATCGCGCTTTGCAGACCATGGAACCGGATGTGGAGGCGTTTCTGGTCAATCGCGTAGGCGCGGAAGCTGAATATTTTCTCGTTCCCATCGATGAGTGCTATCGCCTGGTCGGCCTGATCCGCATGCATTGGAAAGGGCTGTCCGGAGGGGCGGAAGTCTGGAAACATATCCAACAATTTTTTACCGCGCTTCGAGCGCGCACGAGCCACTCAGAGAGCCGTGCTGAAAATGAAACTGGAGTAATGCATGCCTGACCTGCAATTCCAGATTGAGGGTGCGGAAGCCGTGCCCCATGCGGCTGCGCCTTTGCTTGCGCTGAAACTGCGCATCACAAACCAGCAGGAAAATCAGCCTATTCACACTTTGTCTTTGCGTTGCCAGGTGCAGATTGAACCAACGCGCCGCCGCTATGCTGGCGCGGAACAGGAAAAGCTGCGCGATCTTTTCGGAGAACCGGAACGCTGGGGCAGGACCATTCGCTCCCTGCTGTGGATGAATTCCAGCATCGCCGTCCCCGGCTTTACGGGCAGCACCGTTGTCGACCTGCAACTGCCCTGCACGTTCGACTTCAACATTGCGACCACCAAATATTTTCATGCGCTGGAAGCGGGAGACATTCCCCTCTGCGTTTTGTTCAGCGGCACGGTCTTCTATTATGACGAGGAAGACGCGCTGCAGGTCACGCAGATTCCATGGGACCGCGAGGCCAATTATCGCTTCCCTGCCGCCATCTGGAAGCAGATGATGGACACGCACTATCCCAACTCCGCTTGGCTGTGCCTGCAACGCGACACATTCAATCGCCTTTATGACTACAAAGTGCGGCACGGCATTCCAACATGGGAACAGGTGCTCGACAAGCTCGTCCCCAGCCAGGAAGAGGATGAGGTGCAGGTATGAATTTCGCGGACGCGGAAAAAATTGCCGCAGCGGTCCTGTATGAGGGATACATGCTGTACCCGTACCGGGCGACCTCCACCAAGAACGTGCAGCGGTGGAATTTTGGAACGCTTTACCCGCAAGATTATGCGGAGGCGCAACGCCCTGCGGAGTCGTTTCGTTTGCACACGGAATGCCTTCTCCATGCCGATGTGGACGCAAAACTGGATGTACGTGCGCAATTCCTTCAACTGGTGCGCAAGCACGCAGCCGCGTCTCAAGATTGGGAAGAAGGCGTTGAACGTACCGTCGATCGTAACGATTTGCGGCTTGGCGAAATAATAAAAAACCCAATCCGCTACAATTTCTTTTTTAATGCAACCAATACAGTTACAGATACTATTTCCGCAGAATTAGTTTCAGCGAAAAACATCTCTGGCTGCCTCGAAATTCGGACGGAACTGCTGCAAAACGGACTGCATAAGTTGTCTCTGTATCTTTTGAACATCACTCCTATGAAGAGTCCTAGAACCTGCGCCCAAAAGGATGCAATGCTGGAGGCGTTTGTCTCTGCGCATGTACTGCTTGGTGTGACCGCAGGTGAATTTGTTTCTTTGCTCGATACACCGGAGGAATTTCACGAGGCCGCCTCGACATGCAAGAATATCGGCGTGTTTCCTGTGCTCGTCGGCGAAGAAGGGCAGCGGACCATGGTGCTTTGTTCGCCGATCATCCTTTACGACTATCCGAAAATTGCGCCCGAAAGTGTTGGCGACTTCTTCGACGGAACGGAGATGGATGAAATGCTGGCGCTGCGCGTGCTGACGCTGACCGATGACGAGAAGCAGGAGATGCGAAATGTGGATGACCGCGCCCGCAGGATTCTGGAGCGGACGGAAACGCTTCCGCAGGATTTCATGATGAAAGTCCACGGAGCTATTCGTGGAATGCGCCCGGTCGCTGAAAATCCTGCGCAGGAGGACTCCAAATGAGCAACGATTGGGACCCTCTCGCGGAACGGTCTGCGCTCGAATGTGTCCACGTCTTCGGTGTTGAACTGAGGGTCGGAGATCGCGTCCGCCTGTGGCCGCAGAAAAAAGCCGACATTATGGACATGGCGCTGGAAGGAAAGGTCGCCCTGATTGAAGCGATCGAACAGGACTTCGAGGACAACATCCAACTTGCGGTTGTTCTCGACGACGATCCTGGACGCGAGTTCGGAATGATGCGGCAGCCGGGTCATAGATTTTTCTTTTCTCCCGATGAAGTCGAACCGTTTGAACACGAGAAGACCACGGAGCCAGCATGAGTCCTTCCATCCTGATCGCCGGGGTCGGCAACATTTTTCTGGGAGATGACGCCTTTGGCGTGGAAGCTGCCCGCGCGCTGGTCGCCCGCGCACTTCCAGAAGGTGTTTCTGTCGTCGACTATGGCATCCGAGGCTTCGATCTGGCCTACGCGCTGCTGGACCCATGGGATGCGGTGATTATCGTGGACGCTCTGCAACGTGGCGGAACTCCGGGCACACTCTACACGCTGGAGCCGGACTTGAGCAGCATGATATCTCCGCAATTGCCGGAGATGATGATGAATCCCCACGGGATGGACCCTGTTCGCGTGCTGCAACTAGCATTTTCGATGGGGACCGTCAGCGCGCGCGTGTATGTCGTTGGCTGCGAACCTGCGGATTTTGGAGATGAACTGGAAGGTCGGATGGGACTGTCGGAGACCGTCCAATCTTCCATCGAAGAAGCTGTCCAGATGGTTGAAAGCCTTGTCGGGCGTATTCTTGCCACAACTGGAATGTGCACGGCATAACAAATTTCTAACGAGGTGACGGAATGATACTGAAGGTCATAATTGCGGCTATTATCCTAATGATCATCGCATTACTGGCTATGATTGGGCCGGACATAAAGCGTTATATGCGTCTCCGGTCCATGTAGTGAAATCGTTCTCTGTAGCCGGTGGATAGGTGGCTATGCACGAGCTTTCCATTGCGGTTAGCATGGTGGAACGGATCATTGAAGAGTCGGAGGGCCGTGGCGGTCTGCAGGTGGAAGCAGTGCACCTCAGGCTCGGTGTGCTCTCCGGTGTGGATAAAGATGCGCTCGCGTTTTCCTATGAAATTGCCTGCGAGGGAACATTCCTCGTGGGTTCGCGGCTGGTCATCGAAACGGTCCCATTGTTGATTTACTGCGACATTTGCAAAATGGAACACGCACCCGAGTCCATCCAGCAGATGGATTGCCCGCAATGCCACTCGCCCTCCCAGAAAATTATTCGCGGCCGCGAGTTGGAAGTTGCCGCATTGGAGATTACCGCATGAGCACCGCGCCACGCCTTATCGAAGTACGTGCCAAAATTCTGAAACAGAACGATCTGCTCGCCCGCGAACTTCGCGAACAGTTTCGCCGCAGCGGTGTCTATGTCGTCAGTCTGGTGTCAAGTCCTGGCTCTGGAAAAACCGCATTCCTGGAGAAATTGCTCGCGCGCCTGAGCGCAAACCACCGTGTCGCCGCACTGGTAGGAGATTTGGCCACTGAAAACGATGCTGCGCGCCTGCAACGTGCTGCGCCGCAGGTGAAGCAAATTACCACCGGAACGGTATGCCATCTCGACGCACAAATGGTCGAAAAAGCCCTGGAGCCGTGGGACCTGAACGAGCTTGATTTTTTGTTTATTGAAAACGTGGGCAATCTTGTCTGCCCCTCCAGCTATGACCTGGGGGAAGAGTTGCGCCTCGTACTGCTCTCTACCACGGAGGGCGAAGACAAGCCGCTGAAGTATCCCACCATCTTCAACGGCGCAGATATTGCCGTGATTACCAAAATGGACCTTGCGGCCGCTGCGGAGTTCGATCTCGCTGCTGCCCATCGCAATATCCAAAGTGTTCGCCCCGGCATGTGCGTGATGGAGGTCTCCTCGAAAACCGGCCAGGGGATGGACGAGGCCATATCGTTTCTGCATGTACAACTGGAAGCATCGCGTGCCGCCGCCGCGCAAAAGGTCATGTGACGACGCACGCCACGCTGTATGTCGCCCTGTTCACCGCAGCCGTACTCGGCTTTCGCCACGGCTTTGATTACGACCATATCGCCGCGATTACCGATGTCGTCAGCGTGCAGTCGTCCAAACGTATCGCCATGAAACTCGGCATGGTGTATGCCCTGGGTCACGCTCTCACGGTAGCCGGACTCGGCTCGATTGTGATTTTGCTGGGAATCAGCCTTCCCGCCGGAATCGATCGCTGGGCGGAGCGTTTGGTCGGTTTTACCTTGTTGCTCCTCGGAATTTACGTGCTCGGAAGTCTGGTATTTCGGCCAGAAGATTTCATGCCAAAGAGCCGGTACATGTTGTTGCACCGGGGTTATCATCGAGCGCGGCTTGCTTTCCAGCGGCGCATCGATGGAGCGCCCACCGAAGCCTATTCGCCGCCCGACAGTTTCGACGCACGCTCGGTATTCGTCATCGGCGTCATTCACGGACTTGGCGCGGAAACGCCGAGCCAGTTGATGATCTTCCTGCTTGCCGCCAATCTTGGCGGAGCTGCGCTGGGTATGCTGGGCCTGGGAATGTTTCTCGCCGGCCTGTTGACGATGAATGCATTAATGACCGCTTCGGCTGCCGGAGTGTTTGGCATATCGCGGCATCGTCCGCAGGTCCTCCGCGCCGTTTCCGCCTTGACGGGAATTTACAGCATCGTGATGGGCGTCCTGTTCCTCGCTGGACGCAGTTCCTTGCTACCTGTGCTGAATTAGCCACAGGGAATTACGCTTATCTCTCGCTATCGCACTACACGCTCGATCACTGCTTGGCAAGCGTCAGCGCAGGGATGTCGGCAGCCTTGAGCCTGTCGTTGAACTGCGGCAGGCTGGTTTTTACGGTGTGATCGAGAGCCGCCATCACAACCGCAAGCTGCTCTCCATTCCTGCCAATCCATTCTGTCTGCGCTTTCGTGGGGGCGCCATCATAGAGATCGAACAGATGGTTCAGAAACATCAGTTGCTGGAGCACTGCTGGCGGACGGCCCGGTTTCGTGTTTTGCAATTGCAGCGAGATATTTTGCAGTTGCGTCTGCAAAGCGCTGGCTTCTCCGCCCAGTGGAGTATTGGCGAGCCTGCCTTGCAGAGAAGTCAATTGCGTGTCCAGGGAACGGACCTCCCGGAGTGCATGGCCAGCCTGCTGCTCCATTGCAAGCAGACGCCGCTCGGCTTGTAGCTCTGCGACCAGGTCCTCGCGATTGTACGTTCGCCGAGGGTCCATCTTTACCGTCAACTTCGCGGACGTGCGGTGCTCGCCGGCCGCCAGATCGACGGAATAAATTCCCGGCAGGACTTTCGCTCCGCGCATCGGACGCCTTGGACCGGCGGAATGGCCCGGAGTTGCTGGAGCAGGCTTGGTTGCTCCAAGAATGTCTTCGCGCAGGTCCCAGACCACGCGATTGATTCCGGGGCGGTCCGTACCTTGCAGAGTTCTCGCATGCTTTCCCGCAGCATCGGAAATGTCCAACTCGACTTTCTCATTCGGCTGCGCTGCGGATGGCGATAGATAGTACGACAGCACCGCGCCGTACGGCTTGTTCTTCGCGACGAACGGACGCACTCCTCTACGGACCGAGGGTGTTGGAATAAACCGGACGGCGGGCATGGGCGAAAACAGCTTCGCCGGGCTGTTTTGCGCTTCGGCCAAATGCTGGAGGGCGGTGACGTCATCGAGAATATAAATTCCGCGCGCATGCGTGGCGACGATCAGGTCGTTGTCGCGCGGATGGACGGTGATGTCGTAGACCGGCAGATGCGGAAGCCCAAGCCGCAGGTCCGACCAGGTCTTTCCGCGATTGAACGAGGCGAAGATTCCCAACTGCGTACCGGCATAAAGCAAATTCGGCTGGCGCGGGTCTTCAAAAATCACATGAACGTAGCTGGAGATGCCGTCGGAAATCTTTCTCCATGTTTTTCCATAATCGTCTGTGACGTAGACATACGATGCAAAATCGTCGAGCTGATGCCGATCGAACGATACATACGCCCGGCCCGCGACCGTGTGAGATGCGTGGATCGAAGACACCCAGGAATTGGGTGGAAGGCCGGGGACGTTACCCACTACATTCGTCCAGCGATGGCCGCCATCGCGCGTGATCTGGAGATTGCCATCGTCGGTGCCGACCCATAGTACGTTGGGATTTACGGCGTCTTCAGAGATCGCAAAAATCGTGCAATGGGCCTCCGCGTTGCTGTTGTCCGGGCTGACAGGGCCTCCGCTGCTCTTCATCTCGGCTGGATTGTCGGTCGACAAATCTGGACTGACGATCGACCATGTGTTTCCTCCATCGGAGGTCTTGAACAGCACCTGCGCGCCGAAATAGATGACGTCTGGATTGTGCGGCGATAGATAGACCGGCGCGTCCCAGCTAAAGCGATATTTGAAATCGCCGACTCCAGTCCCGGCTTCGGAGACAGGATAGGGAGTGATAAATCGCGCTTCGCCGGTCTTCAAATTCACGCGGGTAATATCGCCAAAATGAGTGTCGAGATAGACGGTATTGGCATCGCGCGGATCGGCAAATGCGTAGTTTCCATCGCCCCAAACTACAAGATGACGCCAGTCCCCATTGGTCACGCCGGAGTCCGACCATTTTTCATTCGGCCCCCACCACACCTCATGATCTTGAAATCCAGCCATCACATGGTAAGGCTCGTCCATGTCGAAACCCACGCGATACGCCTGCCCAAATGGGACCGTATTCAGATAGTCCCACGTCGCGCCGTGATCGTTGGACATGTAGAAACCCATGTCGCTGCCTTCCAGCAGACGGTCCGCGTTGGTTGGGTCGATCCACAGATCGTGATTGTCTCCTCCCGCATGGATGACGCGAAATTTCTTGCCGCCATCCTCGGAGACAAGAAATTCCCCCGATAGGACATACACACGGTTTTCATCCGCGGGATCGACGCGCACCTGAGAAAAATAGAAATGGCGACTGTCGATGTTGCGGCTGGCATTGACCATGGTCCAATGCGCGCCGTCGTCCGCGCTGCGATAGAGGAGACCGTCCTTGTTCGGCAGAAAGGAATAGACGACCTTCGGATTGCTGGGACTGATCGCCACGCCCACGCGATCTACAAGTCCTGTGGGCAGGCCATTGTGAAGGCTTGCATCGTTCAATCGCGTCCAGGTCTTCCCTGCGTCCGAGGACCGATACAGCCCGCTTCCCGGGCCGCCCTGCCGGATCGACCAGGGCTGGCGCAGGTAATCGAACATGCCAGCGTAGACGATGTTTGGATTCTTTGGATTGAACTGGACGTCGCTCGCGCCGGTTGTGCTGTTCACGAACAGGACACGCTTCCATGTAGCTCCCGCATCGGTCGAACGAAAAATTCCACGCTCTTCGTTCGGCCCCCACTCATGCCCCATCGCGGCAACCAGCACAATGTCTGGATCGTTGGGATCGATGGCAATACGCGCGATGCGCTCGCTGTTATGGAGACCCACATTTTGCCACGTTTTGGCGCCGTCCACAGACTTGTAGACGCCATCTCCAATCGACGCTGGATATCTGGGGAAACCTTCGCCCGTGCCCGTGTAAATCACATTCGGATCTTTTGGAGAAACTGCGATCGCTCCGATGGAAAGCGTCGCTTCTTTATCGAATACCGGCACAAACTTCGCGCCGCCATCGGTGGACTTGAAAAGTCCGCCGGAAGAATGTCCCAGATAAATAATGTTCGGCTGCCCTGGGACTCCGGCGACAGCATCCAGTCTGCCGCCCATCACCGCCGGACCAACGGCGCGCCATTGCAAATCGCCGAAGGGAGCGGGATTGGTGGAGGGTCCCTTTTGACCCCGCATCGGTAGGCTGGCTGAAAACAGCAGGCATGTTGTAGCCAGAACGATGAGGCTGCGACGGCCCAGCGGCAGGTTTCCATACGATGGAATGGACACAGATACGGCTCCTTGGCTCGGAATGGAGGCCACTAAGAACGTTTGGCCCTCCCCACACATTACATTGTGGACAACATGGTAATCGAAATTGTAGACAATCTCGTAATAATTATTTACGGTAAGTCCCGTAATTCCTTGGGGCTGTGATTTTGATCGTGACGCAGCCATATTTTTTGGATACAAATAGGTATCCCAACGGAGACGTGCCCGTCACATCGATTACCTGGAGCTAAGATGACCTTAAAAATCCGAACATCCGTCCTTTATTATTTTGCGGCTGTAGCCATCTACACTGTGGCTTTTGCGCCTGGCCTGCTGGCCCAGGGAACGCTGGCGGACTACCAGCGAGGGCATGACCTGCAAAGTAAAGCGCGCGGCCTGGTCGTGAATACTCCCGGGCAAATGGCCTGGATCGGCGATTCCGATCATTTCTGGTATCCGCGGACGGTGAAAGGCGGGACTGAATTTTTCCTTGTGGATGCAGATGCCGGAGCGAAGAAGCCCGCTTTCGACCAGACCAAACTTGCGGCCGCCATCTCGAAAGCGACCGGTCATCCCTACACGGCCTTGAAACTTCCCTTCGCGCCGATGCAGCGTGGGCCATTTAGACGGCGTCCGATTCCAGGCGCTCCGGTAATGACCGCGCCACTGACTTTTCTCGATAACGAAAAGGCGATCCAGTTTGGCACCGGCGGTTCGCTCTATAAGTGTGAATTGACGGACTATACCTGCACGAAGGAAGGCGCGATTCCTCAAGCGGATGGTCGTGGTGGTCGCGGCGCCAGCCCTGAAGATGATGCATTGCTCGATCCAGAGGTCAGCCCCGAAGGTCCAGGCGGCGATCCCGTAGATGGCCTGGAGTACCAGCCGCCCGCTTCCCAAGACGGCGACGAAGGCAGTTATAACCATGGCCGCCAGCGCCCTTGCGCGCCGGAGGCCCACCCGCAGCCTGTAAAGGTGCAAGCACCTGCCGCGCGACTGGGCGTCGGCTCCCTGTTTCCGGCACAGCTTCCGCCTGTGCCGCCGGAGGTATGCGCCTCTTTCGATGGCAAGTGGGAAGCGTTCATTGAGAATTTCAACGTCTTCGTGAAACCGGTGGGCGACCATCCGGCGTTTCCGCTGAGCTTCGATGGCTCTGAAAATAACTATTACTCGCTGCGGACCATCGCCTGGTCGCCTGACTCGAAGAAGCTGGTGGCCTATCACACGCGCCCTGGCTATGATCGCCAGCTTACCTACATCGAGTCTTCGCCCAGAGACCAGATCCAGCCGAAATATGCCATCGTCCACTACCAGAAACCAGGCGACACCTTGGACATCGCGTATCCGGTCCTCTTCGATTTGGCGACAAAAAATGGCATCCAGATCGACCGCACCTTGTTTCCGAACCCTTATTCCATCAGCCTGCCGGTATGGTGGAAGGACGGCCGTGGCTTCACCTTTGAATACAATGCGCGCGGCCACCATGCATACACCGTGATTGAAGTGAATGGTCAGACCGGCAAAACGCGCCCGCTGATTGCGGAAACCGCCAAGACCTTCTTTTACTACAGCAATCTCGGCCCAGGTCTTTCCGCCGGAAGAAAATATCGCCACGACGTGAACGATGGCAAGGAAATTATCTGGGCCTCCGAGCGCGACGGCTGGGAACATCTTTATCTTTATGACGGCGCGACCGGCAAGGTCAAAAACCAGATCACCAAAGGTAACTGGCTTGTGCGCAATGTCGATTATGTCGACGATGCGAAGCGGCAGATCTGGTTTGAAGCTGGCGGCTCGATTCCAGGACAGGACCCTTATTTCACGCAGTATTACCGCATCAACTTCGATGGCACGGGCCTTACCCGGCTGACCGACGCCAATGGCACGCACACGGTCACGTTCTCGCACGACAGAAAATACTACACGGACACCTGGCAGCGCGTGGATCTTCCTCCGGTTGCGCAGTTGCGCCGCACCTCGGACCGAAAAGTAATTCTGGACCTGGATAAAGGAGACGCCTCCGCTCTGCTGGCCGCAGGCTTCAGGTTCCCGGAAGTATTCGTGGCCAAAGGGCGCGATGGCAAGACAGATATCTGGGGAATCATCATTCGTCCGACGAACTTCGATCCTTCAAAAAAATATCCCGTGATCGAGAACATCTACGCCGGTCCACAAGGCTCCTTCGTTCCCAAGACTTTCACGGCTGTCTCGCCAGACCAGTCCCTTGCCGAGCTTGGGTTCATCGTGGTCCACATCGATGGAATGGGGACCAGCAACCGATCGAAGGCGTTCCATGACGTGGCCTACAAAAACCTTGCCGATGCTGGGTTCCCGGATCGAATCCTGTGGCATAAAGCCGCAGCGGCGAAGTATCCGTACTATGACATCTCCCGCGTGGGCATCTTTGGGACTTCGGCGGGCGGACAAAGCTCTCTCGGCGGCGTGTTGTTCCATCCGGAATTTTACAAAGTGGTGGTCACGAACAGCGGCTGCCATGACAATCGCATGGACAAGTTGTGGTGGAACGAGCAGTGGATGAGCTGGCCGATCGGGCCGCAGTACGCGGCCTCCTCGAACGTGGACAACGCTTACCGTTTGCAGGGAAAGGCCCTGATTATTATCGGCGAGCTCGACAGCAACGTTGACCCCTCTTCGTCGATGCAAGTGGTAAACGCCCTTGTAAAGGCGCATAAGCACTTCGACATGCTCTACATTCCCGGGCAGAACCACGGTGTTGGCATATTGAACAGCGAGCACTATCGGGACGACTACTTCGTGCACAATCTGCTCGGAGTCGAGCCGCCAGACTGGAACCGCGTGTCGTTGACCACCACCAAGGACGCATCGGGAAACTGAGATGAATACCATACGCTGCGGCAGCAGAAAGTTTTCCGTCCACGCTGGACTCATCGCCCTGATGACGTTGTGCCCCGCTCTTGGGCGGGCGCAATATCTCCGGGGGCCGGGGCATTCCATTGGCTCCATTACGACGCAGGGAAAGCTGATCGTCCTGACGCTGGATGAAGGTGTGCTCGGAAAGGCCAATCTGTTCAATCTGGCCCATCGCACTTTGCGATTCACGCCGGATGGGTCCGGGTATCGCGTTGAAAACCTTCCCTTGCAATGGGACCCAGAGTTTGGCCCCGCGATGACCGGCAGCCAGGCGACTCTGAAAAACTTCTCTTTTCCGTTCTCCGGCAAGAGTTGGAATTCGCTTTCGGTCGGAGTAACAGGATCAGTGACGTTCGGTGGACCGGCGGCCAGCAGTGGCCGCCGCGGCGCTGGAATCAACCGGGGCGGCGGTCTCTCCGTCGATCGGTTCGCCGAGTTGCGGCAGGCCGGTCCTGCGCTCATCAACACTGTACCGGCGATCAGTGTGTTCTTCAAGCCGCGCATGTCGGGCACTCGATATCTGAAAGAACTGGACGACCGCGTAGTCATTACGTGGAGCCTGACCGAGCCAGCGGGCGGCATCCAGGACTGGACGTGGACGCCGACGGTGAATCGCTTCCAGGCGGTACTGCGAAAGGACGGGACGATCGAGCTATCGTACGACCAAGTGGCTGCGCGGGACGCCATCGTTGGCATTTATCCGATGGTCACTGGGGGCGCGGAAAAGAACATCGCAACTATCTCGGCCAAAGAGAATGCAGCCGTGGCCCCAAACCTCGATATCAAAAGCATTAAATTGACGGCGGTGGATGGCCTCTTCCTGAAGACCGCCATTGAGACACGCGGACCGGTGCTGCCGCCGAGCAATCCAAAAATGGCGGGCATCAGCTATCGAGTTTGCCTGACTAAAGAGAAGCCAGTTGGCGACTGTTCGCAGGACACACAGGCCGACATTATCTGGACGATTCGGGGCTTTAGAGGGCGCAGCTACGGCGGACATACTTGGCAACCGCGCTATCTCGCATTCGGAACGGGTGTTTCGCGCGAAGTGAAGATCGACGGAAATACCATCTCCATACAAGGAACTTTGCCGGAGGGATACCACGCAGGCGATCGCATATTTCTATACGCTGCCGTTCAAACTCCCGGAACTCCACCCGTGACCTCCGACCGGATTCCGCCGCACTTGGTGAAACTGACCGGGCTGGATAGTCCCGCGGTGGATTTCTCTTCTGTGAAAAAGCAGGATGGGCCGTTCCCGGTGGCGTATGAAGCGTTCCATTACATGATGCCGCCGAGAGCGGTAGACCTGACCTGCACGGTGATCAAAGCCCTGGGCGACAAGTTCGACATGCTGGCGTACTACTCCGACTTCCGTATCGACAACCCGGAAGCAGGCACTTCCAGCGACGGGCCGCTGGGCGGCGGTCCCGCAGGCGGCGCGGTCACTGGAATCGGCGCGAATCAGGAAAATCTGGCGGATTACTGTACCCAGGGAAGGTTCCAGTGGCAGTTTATACAGCCGGTGTACGTGGGCGCCAACCAAATGCAGAAGTACCCGCCAGAAGGTCTTAAAGACGCGGACACGCATGACATCACAGCCTATACCCACCAGCTCGCCGAGCGGACTTCAAACGGCAAGATACCTCCGTATGACTACGCGATGTCGCAGATCGGCCATGAGATGGGTCATCGCTGGTCCGCCTTCGTTTCAGCCAAGGTGAATGGCGAAACTATCGACCTTGGGCCTACGCACTGGGCGAGAGGGTTGCAGGCGCGCGTCCCGTTCCCTTATCAACGGCCCACGGAAGCGTCCGCCATGGGTGGCGGCGTCTGGCAGGATAACTTCGATGGGACGTACACGCAGCTCGACGATAATTACTACGTCCCCGCTACGGGCTACTCTTATCTCGATCTTTACCTGATGGGGCTGATCTCGCCGGCGGAAGTGCCGGATTTCTTTATCCTTAGAAATCTAGTGCCGGTCGGGCGCGATGCGAACGGCCACCCGATCTTCAAAGCCGATCGGACGAAGGTAACGATTCAGGATGTAATTGCCGTGGAAGGGCCTCGCGTGCCCGATGTGGACCATTCGCAGAAGGACTTCAACACAGGCATGGTGGTTGTGGTGGAACATGGCAAGGAACCAAGCCCTGAGCTGATCGAACACACCAACGGGATCCGCGAGAGGTGGATCGATTACTGGACAACCACTACCGGTCACCGCTCCACGATGACAGCAAATCCGTAAGGGACGATGAACCTGGGCGGCGACTTTTTAAACAGATTGAAAGATTTGGAGGCGCGGGTCGGGATCGAACCGACGCATAAAGGTTTTGCAGACCTCTCCCTTACCACTTGGGTACCGCGCCTGAATAGCTTGCAACGTGAAGAAGCGGCTGCTGACGGCTAGGATTGGATGGCAGCGCAATCCGCTGGAGCGGGAGACGGGGGTCGAACCCGCGACTTCGACCTTGGCAAGGTCGCGCTCTACCACTGAGCTACTCCCGCCCTTACTGCATTGCAGTATATCGATATGCTGCCTGTGGGGTCAACGCGATTGCATGCGGCCATCGTCCGCTGGGACCCGCAATATCTCTTCGGCGTCCAGCATTTCCCCGTCGCGCATGTGCAGGATGCGGTCGCCGATGGCCGCCGCTTCCGGATTGTGCGTAATCATCATCACGGTCTGCTTCAGTTCCTGGTTCGACCGTCGCAGAACGGCCAGCACGGCGTCGGAGTTTTTGGAATCGAGATTGCCCGTCGGCTCGTCGGCCAGCACAATCGCCGGACGCGCGATGAGGGCGCGCGCAATCGCCACACGCTGCTGCTCACCGCCGGACATCTCCGAAGGCCGATGATGCAGCCGTCCGCGGATTCCCAGCAGCTCTGTCAGATGGTCGAAGTAAAACTGGTCCAGCTTGCAATTGCCGCATGCAATCTCATGCGCAAGCAGAATATTGTCCATGGCGCTCAAAGTGGGCAGCAGGTTGAATTTCTGGAAGACGAAACCGATCTTCTGTTTGCGCAACCGGGTCCGCTCGGCATCGTTGAGGGTGGCGAAATCCACGCCGTCGATCAGCAGACGCCCGGAAGATGGCCGGGTCAGGCCGCCGATGTTGTAGAACAGGGTCGACTTGCCGCTGCCAGAAGGGCCAACGATGCTGACAAACTCTCCGGGGGCGACCGTAAAAGACACGGCGCGAAGGGCCGGAACTTCCACTTTCCCTGCGCGATAGACCTTGCCGAGATGCTCGGCGACAATGACGGGCTGCATGCTGCTTCATTGTATCGTTTGGCAAGGGCTTCGCAGGCTGCGCGCGACTGGAATCCTTTACGCAACGCCTTGCGTCACGGCTGTGGCGGCGTGCAGTGCAGGCTGCGCGGCCAGCGTCTTCTTGGGCCCGCGTTTTCTCACCAGCAGCACCCGGACCCGCTCCAGCAGTTCCTGCGGAGAGCAGGCCCCTTTGGGCAGGAAGGCGTCCGCGCGGCTGGTGGGATCGAACTGCTTCATGCTGCCGCTTACCAGCACAGCCGGGACCCAGGGCGCAATTTCCTTCAGCCGCACGATCAAATCGTTCCCATTGCAATGCGGCATCACCAGATCGGTAATCACCAGATCGACATTGCCATGGTCATACAGTTCCACCGCCTGCTCTGCGTTGTTGGCCGTCAATACGCGGTAGCCACGGGTTTCCAAAACAAATTTGCGGACGGACAAGGCTTGATCGTTGTCATCGATGCAAAGAATGACCTTTTTTGGACGCATAGTTCTCCATACAGGACACGCACGACACACCGCGCCTTCCCATAAAAGGAAGTACGGGTGGTTCAGCCACAGCCCGGCTGTAAAAAGAAAACAGAACATGGTATGCGTGCCAGGGCCGTGTTCGCAAGAAAGCGATCCACAGGCCCGTGTTGGCGCACAAGACCGTTCCGGCTGCCAGTCAGCCGGGCTGCGGGGGAACGGAGACGCAACGCACCGTTGCCTACCGCGCCAGTGTGTCCGACCGAAAATGAGGCCGCCTGAAAACTGCAAGCTGGGTTGCTCATTTACGGCGGACCTGTCGCGTATGCGCTAGGTCTTCCGTTCCAAACTCAGGTTTTTTCAAATCAAAAAAGGCGAAAGAGGTGCATTCCTGATATCAGGAATGCTCGCCCAGAGTACGGAGCCTGCATCCATCTGTAAACGGCGAATATTCGGTGAATTTTTTTTCGTTTTGGGCCAGCATTCCACCGTTTGCGCGTTGCTGTTGTAAATGCATGCACTCGTGCCCCTGGCGCTTGTTGAAAGCATGTGAATCTCACGAGGAAAAACCGTCCCAGTGCACCCGAAACAGTGCGGCCAGTTTTGTCTGTAATTCATCCAGGACCATCCAGGATTTTTTATCAGCGTAGAATTTTTCATCTTCCAGCGAAGCAGCTACATCCTATCGAATGAGAAATTGCAGTTTCTTATTTCTGCAATGTTTATCCATCTCATAAACTTTAATCAGATTGAAAACAAGGAGATCGGACGTCATGACTATTCCTGAGACAGAAAACCGCATGCCTCGCATTATGGAGGACGCTCCAGACTTTGAAGCCAAGACAACGCAGGGCGTTCTCCGCCTCAGCGATATCACCAGTCAAGGCAAGTGGGTCATGCTGTTCTCGCACCCTTCCGATTTCACTCCTGTATGCAGCACGGAATTTATCGCGTTCGCGCGGCGCGCCAAGGAATTTGAAAAACGCAACGTGCAGTTGATGGGGCTTTCCATCGACAGCCTGTTTTCGCATATCGCCTGGGCGAACGACCTGGAGCAGCGCACCGGAGTAGAGATCAACTTCCCTCTCATCGCGGACCTCGACCAGAAGGTGGCGCGGCTCTACGGCATGGTGCATGAAGCGGTCTCCGATACAGCGACCGTGCGCGCCGTGTTTGCCATCGATCCCAAACGAAAGATACGCGCGATCCTTTACTACCCCATGCAGCTCGGACGCAGTGTCGATGAGTTGCTGCGTATCTTCGACGGCCTGCAAATGGCGGATTTGAACAGCGTATCGACACCCGCAGACTGGGTGCCGGGCCAGCCCGTCATCGTGCCTGCTCCAGCGACGCTCGAAGCCGCCCGCAAGCGCGCCAAAGGTGACGACAAAGGGTTGAAAGTTGAGGCGTGGTATCTGTCGACGAAGGAATTGCCCCCTGCCAAGTGATGCGCGCCATTCGGACTGGCCCACAGATCTTGAGATGCCATCGTAAAGGTGATTTTTAGGGAGACGTTTATGACAACAGCCGACCGCAAAAGTCCGGTACTCGCCGCATTGCTCTCCGCACTCCTCTGCGGTCTGGGCCAGGTCTACAATGGGCAGGTTCTGTTTGGGATCGTACTGTTCGTGCTGATGTGCGCGGTTTGGGCGATAGGTGGCTTCCTCGGCGCGTTCACCTTTGGCCTGGGCATGGTCCCCTTCGCCATCTTGGCTGGCGCACTTTGGATATTTGGCGTCGTGAATGCCTTCCTGGCGGGCCGAAGAATCAACCGCGCAGAGTAGGGCCTTTGTCGCGCAGCAATTCCCGCAGCGTTCGCTCTGCTAAACCTTCTCCACCACGACGGCCGTGCCGTACGCCAGCACTTCCGTCACTCCCTGTTGAACATCGTTGGCGTCGTAGCGGGCGCAAACGATGGCGTTCGCCCCATGCTGCGCGGCATGCTCCATCATCAACTGGAAGGCGTCCTCGCGGGTCTTCTCGCACAAGTTGGAATACAGCGTGATGTTGCCGCCAGCCAGTGTTTGCAGTCCTGCGCCGATGGTGCCGAAGATGGAGCGCGAGCGCACCACAATGCCGCGCACCACGCCGCAGTTGCGCGTAATCCTGTAACCGGGCAGTTCCAGCGCCGTAGTCACCATACTTGGGTCGAGTGGCATAAATGTCCTCCAAAGCAATCTTGCGCCGAGTGTAACTCGGAATTGAAAGTGAAGCCACCTCGCGCTGTCTCCAATCCGTAGCTATAGCGGTTCCATGATTGCTATACCCACAGTGTTGTCATCCCGACGGAAGGTCGCTGCAGCGACCGCAGTGGAGGGACCTTCGTTTCCCTCCTGGCCCGAAAAATAAACCGCAGGTTTCTCGACTTGTCCGCCGCAGCGGACTCGCTCGAAATGACAAATATCTTTGTAGGGGTACAGCAATCTTGAATCCGCTTTAAGCCACGGCATATGGAATACTTTTTAATCTTCAGGGAGCAAGCCCAGCAACCTGAATATGCTAGCCTTCTATTAATGGTGTATGCACGCGGTAGCAAAAGCTGCACCCATATCGTGATTCTGGGAACACAGGCCAAGCGTACCAATCCGATATTCGGAATCTCAACCCATCAACGCAAATAGTACTTCAAGTTGAAACAAAATCAGAACTCCGGTTGAGTGGAGGGGATTATATCGTGAAAACGATTCGTTCAAGGGGCATCGCGCTAGCTTGTTCTTGTCTGCTCGTGGCGCCCTTTTGGTCGTTTGCTCAAGTCGCTCCCGAGCCGGCAGTGGCGGTCCCGGATAACACAGCCATGGCCTCTTCCAGCACCGAGTCCGTGCCATCGCTTGAGGACCTTGGCCTGCCTCCTGCTCCGAGCCAGAACAATGCGCAAGCGCAGACGACCTCTCCGAATCCGGCAGGGGAAAATGCCGGCACCCCACAAACTCAGCAAGACCAGACGAAGCCAGGCAATGCTCCGTCGTTGGGAGATTTAGGCTTTTCTACGACCCAGACCCAGGGCAGCGCGCAGCAACAGGCGCTCCTGGACAAACGGACGCACATGCTCAAGGTCCATCAAACGCTCGGCTTGATCACAGCGATTCCGATGGCTGCGACCCTAATTAGCGGGCCGCAGGCCAAGGCAAAAGGGAAAAACGGCCAGGTCATTACGGAGCCAACCGACGCGAACCTGGATGTTCATATCGCTTTAGGCGGCCTGACCACGGGCCTGTATTTTACGACGGCCTATTACGCCATGTTCGCGCCGAAAATTCCAGGAGTCAAACCCAAAGGGGCCATACGCCTGCATAGGGACTTGGAATGGATCCATGGTCCGGGCATGATCGCCACACCAATCCTGGGAATTATGGCGTACAAGCAGGAGAACGCTGGAGAAAAGGTCCATGGAATCGCTTCGGCGCACGCCCCGGTCGCCTATGTGACGGCCATTGCGTACGGGGCCGCAATTGTGGCCGTGTCATGGCCGATTCATTGGAAATTTTGGGAGAAATGATGAACAAAAAACTGCTGATTGCCTGTTTGCTTTTTTCGCTTCCCATGTTTGCGCAAGTCGATACTCAATGGGTCCTGGAACAATCCACATTGTCCTATCACATGTCTCATCCAATGCATGAGGTCGATGGCGTCAGCCATGCGGCAAAAGGCAAAGGCGTCTGCCATGCCGGTCAATGCAATTTTTTGATCGCGGCGCCGGTGAAGTCGTTCGACTCCGGCGACAGCAACCGCGATCTTCACATGATTCAAACGACCCGTGGCGGGCAATTTCCCATGGTCATCGTACGCACCCAGTTTCCTGAGGCAGCCACCACGTCCCCAACGATCTATGCCGACCTGGATGTCCAGTTTGCCGGCCAGACGGCGCACTATAAACACGTTCCATTCCAGCGCGTGACTCAAGGCAACGAAGTGCGGATCACGGGAACAATTCCGGCGACATGTTCCGATTTCAAAATTGACCGGCCATCGTTTCTGACAGTGCCGATCAAGAACGAAATACCGGTGCGCGTAGACATGACCTGGCGTCAGATGTAAACGCGAACGCAGTATCCGTCTATATGGCCGCACTCGTTTGTAGCCGGTCAACGAAGACGCCTCAGCGTACGTTGCAATCGGTGAAGAACCTTTTGGAAAAATCAGCCATCTGCCCGCCTGGATGCACGATGATTTCGGCCTTCGTTCGATGCGCTATCAAATCTCTCGACTGTTGCACTGCCGTTGTATTAGTTCTTCTGCTGGAATTGTTTGTTGCACATGCCAGCCTGCCTGCTCAAGTACGACAGCCCTCCTCCGCGATACAGATAGTAAATGAAATGGTGCAGGCTGAAACGGCTGCATGGAAGGGCCGCCAGCACTTTGAATATAGAAAGGAAGAAAGATCGAACAGCACGAAGGGCCACCTTTGGACTGAACTGGTAGTCGAAACCTCGGATGGACCGATGCAGCGTCTTATCTCTGAGGATGGCAAGCCATTATCCATGAGTCAGGAAAGGGCCGAAGATAAACGTATCGACTATCTGGCAAATCATCCGAGGGAATTCCGTCGTGAAAATCGACGGCGTAAAGAGGATGAGTCGCGAATGCCGGATTTACTGAAAGAGATCCCACAAATCTTTCTCTTCAAGATCGTAAGTGCTGAGGGTGACTACACCCGCATCGCTTTTCAGCCGAATCCGTCGTTCCAGGAGAAAAGTTATCAGGACCGCGTGGTGCACGCGATGTCCGGTGTATTGCTCATCCACATGACGGACATGCGTCTGAGCAGGCTGGATGTGCACCTCGATCATAGAGTGGAGTTTGTCTTCGGCCTCCTCGGCGAGGTGAGTGACAAGACCCACTTTTCTCTGGCGCGCGCAGAGGTCTCTCCCGGCCTTTGGAAAACGACAAAAGTACACGTACATTTCGATGGAACCATCCTGCTGTTGAAGAACATCTCACGCGATGTGGATTCTTCGCAGTACGATTTCAAAGTAATTGCCCATAATCTGACTGTGGCGCAGGCAGCAGCCCTGGTTCGTTTAAAAAACTTCTGAGTTTGATTCATCGTGAAGCAAGGTCAGTTTTCCAGCGATGCCGCCCAATCCATGCCGTAAAAAAATCTCTACCGCGCAGAATCTCGTTTTTCTTTGCCCAGACGCATATTGAACCCAAATATCGGCCCCCAGACATTGATTCCAAAATCCTCATACTTCGGTTCCGACAGATAGGCATTGGATACATGCATGTACGTCGCTCCGGCATTCACACTGAACCGGGGATTGAAGTCATACCGCACTCCGCTGCCCACCATCAAGGTGAACGTCAGGTCCTGCCCTTGCGCATAGAGCACTCCGTCTGGCCCTTTCGCATTAATGTCCTCAACGCCGCCATGCATTTCATAGTAGGGCACAACCTCCAGTCCGGTTGGATAAAGTTGCGCCGTATACCAAAGTCGAAGGCCGCGTACCGCGTCTCCGCCCCTCGCGGAATCGCAGTGAAGGAACCGCTGAATGTAAAGTCTGTACTGCCCCGTAGGATCGACGGCCCATGGATGCCGTCCACCTGCCACCGGTTGGAAGCAATGTTAGGAACCAGAGTGTACTTCAGCGGCCATGTCGTATAGGGACTGCCTACGAAAATGTCGAATATCAGGGGAATATTCCAGGGAAGCCATCCCACTTCATAGGAAAATTCCAGCTTGTTTCTGTAAAAAATATTTCGATTGAAGTCATTCGCCAGTTTTATGCTTCGTAAAGCTTTCTTTGAAGGTAGGCCTTTTGAATCCTGGGCAGGTGCTGGACGAGTGAGAGATGCCAGTGTAAGCGCAAACAACGCCAGGCTATTTACACACATTCTGATAATCACTCCCGGTCAGAAGGAGTTGGATTTCGTTGGCATCAGCATACACATGGCGTAGGCGGCTTGCACACGGATACTGCGTCACTCTATTTCAGATGCTTTCCATAAAAGGCCAATGCGCGGCAAGCCAGTCTTTATTTTGTGTCTCTCCTGCATGCAAGCTGGCGACGTTCGCCTCCAGTTCAACCGCAGAATTCCAATTATTGATCCGGCCCTTAAGCATTGCATTCGGGTACCCCATCCTCGCCGCGCCTTTTGCGGCTAGATGTGGGGGAAATTTGGTTTATTCCAATCGGGCCGGGTCAATAGCTATTTCTGAATTTTCCAGCCCATTCGCGGTCGAAGCGGCGCAAGTGCCATACTGATAGAGGCAAACAGGAGGGCACGCCATGGAAGAACGCGATTTTTACAATGAAAAGCCAGAGCAGCGCCCGCACACGCTTACCTGTCCGCACTGCCGCCAGGCCGGGGAGTACCAACTGAACTGGCTGGTGCGCCGCAAGAAGAACAGCCTGCCTCCGCGCGCCGATGAACGCGACCGCGCGCGCTTCGCCAAGGCGCAGTCCTACATGGTGCTGCGCGAGGACCAGGTGGCCTGCCAGAATGTCCGCTGCCGCAAACGGTTTGAACTGGCGGGCATCAAATCGGTGGCGTTTTTAGATTCGTAATTGGACCCCATGATGGCTGACAACGAAGCCCCCGCAGAGCGCGACCCGCGCGTCTATTTCGCCGCGGAGCGGACCTTTCTCGCCTGGATTCGCACCGGCCTGGCGCTGATGGGCTTCGGCTTTGTGGTGGCCCGCTTCGGATTGTTTCTGCGCGAGCTGAGCATGCGGCAATTGCAGCCGTCGCAAATGTCCAGCATGGCCTCCAGCCACACCACCGGTCCCTCGCTCTGGCTGGGAACGGCGCTGGTCATCGTCGGCGTCATCGTGAATGTCAGCGCTGCGCTGACGCATATTCACCAGGTGAAAGCCCTGGCCACTGGAACCTGGGTCGCCGGCAAGCCCTCGAAAACCGCAGTTGCAGTGGCCCTCCTTCTGGCCGCAGCCGGAGTTGGACTGGCGATTTATCTGGTGTGGGTGCGCTGATGCCGCCTTCGCTTCGCGGCTAGTGCCAAGGCTTGCGCAGGCTCGAACTGCTATCCTTTAGTAATAGACCGCATAAGCATTCCTTCGATCACAATTTTGCAGATCGAATTTCGCAGATTAAGGACGTACCGCCCGCTTGCCTCCCATTCTCAATGGACAATCTCTCCGTAAGGCTTACGGGGCCACGCCGCTGTTCGACAACATCGCGTTTACGGTGTCGGAAGGCGACCAGATCGGCGTGGTCGGGCCGAATGGCTCCGGCAAATCGACGCTGCTGGAAATCCTTGCCGGACGCATCGAACCGGACACCGGCGAAGTCTCGCGGCGCAAGCTGGCGCGCGTGGGATACATCGCGCAGAACTCCGAATTTTCCGCCGACGATACGATCCGTTCCGTGCTCTATCAAGCGCTGGTGCGCATCGGCGCGCCGGAAGCCGCGCGCGAGGCCCGGCTGGCGGAAACACTGGGACGCGCGGGATTTGAAGACTTCAATGTTCCCGCCGCCGCGCTCTCCGGCGGTTGGCGCAAGCGGCTTGCGATTGCGGAGGCGCTGGTCCAACAGCCGGATGTATTGCTGCTCGACGAGCCGACGAACCATCTCGACCTGGCC
>DAHUZH010000040.1:3079-28053 GCA_027306695.1 Acidobacteriaceae bacterium | reverse complement strand
GGCAATGGACTCACGCCGCGCTGGCCATTGATGTGGTTCGCGCCTTTGCCGATACTGCTGTTTGCGCTGTGCCGACCGGCGTGGCAGGCATGGTTGTTGGCAGCAGGAGCGTGGCTGGTCGGCTGCCTGAATTTGTGGACCTACTTCCGCATCCTGAGAGCGCCGCCGTCGGCTTGGTTTGTGAACTTCGGCATAAGCGCGGTGGTCTTTGCGGGGAGTGTGCTGCTGATGCGTACGTTGGCGCGACGGGGATCGCTCTGGGGCGCATGGCTCGCGTTACCGGCAGCTTGGGTCACCTTCGAATTCGTGCGCAACCTTCTGTGGCCGCACGGATCCGCGGCGTGCATCGCATATTCACAGCTAAACTTTCTGCCGTTTCTTCAAGCGGCCTCCTTGGTTGGGCCATGGGGTATGGGATTCGTGTTGATGCTATTTCCCGCCGGTCTGGCCCTGAGCATCGATCGTTGGAGAACGGGGCGAAAACATGCGCTGGGTATTCTCGGGGCCACTTTCGGAGTGCTCTCTGCGCTGTTGATCTTTGGCGCAGTGCGCCTGGCCACGCCGCAGCGCGGACCTACCGTAAAGGTGGGCCTCGTCGCCTCAGATGCGAATGGTGGCGCACCAGTCAACGACCCCGGCACTCCGACTCAAGACCTCTTTGCGAACTATGCCGAACAGTCCCGCCATCTCATTGCACGCGGAGCGCAGGTGGTTGTCATGCCGGAGAACATGGGCGTCGTCCTCGATTCCGACGTCGCGCAGGCCGATGCCAGGTTTCAATCCATCGCCGACGAGACAGGTGCCGTGCTCGTTGTTGGAATGGCTCACATCGGAGCGGCAGGAAGACATAATGAGGCGCGTATCTACGGGCCCGGAGTCGCCATTCGCAGTTACGACAAAGAGCATCTGCTACCGCCTTTTAACCATTTCACGCCAGGAATATCGAGGACGCTTTTCGCAGCTCCCGGTAAAGCCTCCGGGCAAACGTGGGCGGTAGCCATTTGCAAAGATCTGGACTTCACGAATCCAGCACGCGCTTACGGGCAGGCGGGCGTCGGCCTGATGCTGGCGCCGGCGTGGGACTTTCGCGTGGATGGTTTCTGGCATGGGCACATCGCCGTGATGCGTGCGGTTGAAAACGGGTTTAGCCTGGTCAGGGCCGCACGCAACGGGTTGCTGACCGTTGCAGACAATCGCGGACGAATCGTTGCAGAGATATCTTCGAGCACTGCTCCATTCACGACGCTGCTTGCGACCGTGTCGGCTGGACACAGTCACACGCTATTCCTCTCGCTCGGGGACTGGTTTGGATGGTGCGCAATTGCGCTGCTTGCGCTGGTGCTGATACAAATGCTGCGAGAACTGGTCCGGACGCACGCTGAACAATTTGTGCCAGAAGCGGTCAGCGGGAAGTCTTCCGCCATAAAGCGCTGAGATTTCAATCAGTGATGAATCGCCATATCACTCAACATGATAAGCGGATGTCCGTGGGAACATAATTGATGCTTTTGTATTCCGCACTGACGCGGAAAGCGCAGAGCATGGCATTCCCACGATGATCAGCAAAGCAGCCACGCGCCGGTGCGGGTCAAGACGCGATCATGCGGGATGGAACTCCGGCATGTCTTGACGCGGGCCGGAGCGCGGCCAGAATCAAGCAGATGTGGGAATGCCGCAGGAGAACCGCCGTGCGGCGATCCTCCCGTGAACGCGCATCATGCGCTCTCTGGCCGCTGCGTAGTAATTCTCGTCCATCTCTACACCGAGGTACTTGCGACCCGTCAGCAGCGCCGCCGCGCAGCTCGATGCCGAGCCACAGAATGGGTCGAGCACCAACTCGTCCGGCAGCGTGAAGGCGCGAACCAACGGTACGAGCGATACCACAGCCTTCTGCGTGGGATGGAGCGTGTTGCCGGTATAGATCAGCCGCTGCACGTCCGGCAGCGGGTTCTTCGGCAGCGGCGGTCTGCCCTTGGCCAGCAGATACGCCTGCTCATGCTGGCACTTCATGAACTTCGCGCTCGAAGTGTAGCTCTTGCGAAAGACGAAGTGCCCCACCGGGCGGAATCCCCCACTGCGCCAGGCATCTAGGAAATGATCGGCGCGCGGCCAGCCGTAAAAGCACACCATCAAGCGATTCTGCTTGAGGACGCGATACGCTTCCCGCATCGCGGGTTTGAGCCAGTCGGCGTCGCAATCGTTCTGGAGAGTGCGGCCAGTGCGGTCGCGGTAGTTCACCAGGTACGGCGGATCGGTGAGGATGAAATCGACGCTTTCTTCAGGCATACGGCGCATCACTTCGATGCACTCGCCGTGCAGGATGCGATTGGTTGCGTGGTCCTCTGGGGTGCGGGTTGTGGTGGCGGTGGTCATGATTGATCTCCATTTTCTGCCCGTGTCTTTAAGCTCTCAGGGCACACCGGGCGAAGCCATGCAAGGGTCCCGGCTCCCCAGGCCAAAGGTCGCTTTTTGGGAGGGCAACCGAAAGAAATTTGTCCGTCGTTCTGTGCGGCAAATTTGTTTTGGGGGGAACCGGAAAAGCAGAGACCTGCCGCGCCGCCAGGGCGCCGGTTTGAGACCCGCAGCAGTGCCTGAGAGCACAAAAGACCCGGAAGGGCATGATCGGGCCAATACCAGCCCACAATGCGCAGAACCCCATGAACACTACATTCCGTGAGCATGACGGACTATTGCGTCTATCGAACGGCTGCATCAGAAACTGTGCGGATTTCCTTTTAGGAAATCTCGCGGAAAAATTTTCCACGGAAAATGCGTGGCCGCCGCCTACTCTGGGCACAAGGACGGAGCGCATTCGTCCGAAGGAGCCTCCATGCGCGATTCTTCGCCTGTTGACAGTCGTTCCTTGCAAAACTCTCATGATTCGGCACCCTTCTCAGACCGATTTACTTTGGAAGAGCGTTTATATACGCCACAAGAGGTTGCTGATCGCCTGGGCGTTTCCGAACGCTGGGTGCGTGATCATGCAACTCGGCGAATCCCCAGAATACGTGCTGTCAAACTCGGCCCACTCCTGCGTTTCCGTGAGGCCGATGTCGCGGCTTTCGTGGCGACACAAATGACTCACCTCCCTCGCGGAACCAGAGGTAATGTATGACGAGGGTTGTCTCATGCACCCCAATCCATAAACAGGAGTCAATATGGCACATCGAGGTCAACATGGCACAGTCTTTGCGGTTGGAAGCCGTGTCAAACAATGGACCGGACGGTATCGTGTTTACTTTCGTGACACCAATTCCGGTCAGGAACGGTTTACGCAGAAGAGCGTCACTCTGGGCAGAAAGTCGGAACTGACCAAGTTTCAAGCACAAGAGCGGCTGCGCGCCATCATCGAACGGGAGACCAATGAGAGAAAGAAAGCTCCGCTTGATCCCCGTGTCAGCTTTCGCTGGTATGTAGAGAACCGCTATCTGGTTAACCATCGCAGTAGCTGGCGTCCCGCCACAACTCACAGTACGATGGCTGAGCTGCGTCTGTACATCCTGCCAGAATTCGGAGATCGCACCCTCGGAGAAATTGAGCGGCACGACTGCTCGCTTTTTCTTGAGAAGCTGGCACGGAAATATTCGCGTGCTGTCGTGCTCCATTCCAAGGTCACCACGAAAGCGATTTTCGAGGACGCCATCGAAGATGGATACATCAGCCGCAATCCGATGCGGAAGGTAAAAACGCCGATCACACGCAAGCCCAAGAAGGAAGTTTTGGAGGCAGCGCAAGCGAGGCTCTTTTTCTCGAAGATCTCCAGCGCCAAGCACCTTGCGCTGATGGGAATCGCGTCGTTCTGTGCCATGCGCGCCAGCGAAGTCTTCGGTTTGACTTGGGGAGCTTACCTGGGCGGTTCGATTCTGGTGAAGAATACGGCATGGGAAGGCAAAATTTATGAGGACACGAAGACGGAAGACAGCCGGGCGCTTGTCACAGTGCCGGATGTAATCCAACCATGGATTGCGGTCTGGAGAACGCAGTGCCTGCACACGGGTTCAAAGGATTTGATGTTCGCGGCCATTCGCCGTAATAAACACAAACAGCAGATTCCGATGCGTCCTCGAAACTTCCTGCAAGACTACATGAAGCCACTGGCTCAAAAATTAAAGATAGATCCCAGCTTGATCACATTTCAGGTGCTCCGCCGAACCTTCGGAACCACCATGCAAAAGCATGGCTCCATGAAGGACGTGCAAGCACACCTGCGCCACGCCAGTATTACGACGACGGGGAATGTGTATGTCCAAGAGATCCCGGAGACCGTCCGAGCAGCGGTGAATGCAACAACAAATGAGATTCTCGGGCTGAACGAGGGGCAGAAAAAACAGGAATCTCAAGGTTCAGAAGCAATTGTTCCGAATTGTTCCTTAGTTGAGGCTACTGAGGCAGCTTAAGTGATTGATTTATTTGGCTCCTCAGGTAGGACTCGAACCTACAACCCTTCGGTTAACAGCTAGTCTCTTGCCCATTTCAGCTTCGCTCATTATTACTCTATGTTGTTCACTTTGAGCGGCTTACAGGGATTCTCGCTCGAACAAAAATTGTGGGCACTACCCACAATTACCCACCTTTTTGAAGCAGTCTACCCACAAAAGTCCCCACAGTGATTTCCACTCTTTTCCGCAGATCCGAACTGTGCTGGAGAGGCTGCGTACAGGCAGGATTTGTTCATCGAAAAGATTGTTGCCACAGTCGCGATGAGAAAAATAATCTCCGAGCGTTACTCCAACCTTTGAAAGGTGTCAATGCCAAGCCAAAAAGTTATCACCCAAATCCAAAAGGTTATTGGACGCAGGATGCGAAGTGAGCTTAAGTTGTCGGCATATCGCGACCCATCAAGGGCCGTTGGAGGTTCCGATGCAGATTCCATTCCAATCTTCCCATTCCCTCAAAATCCCACACAAGCGTCGCCACTGTAACTGGTGGCCAACCATCGTAATGGCCACGTTGCCATTGCTCTTTCCGCTGGCCGCCTATGCGCAAGTCGGCGGCTCGCCCTTCGATACTGGCTTCACCGCACTTGAAATGCTCTTCACGGGAACCGTCGCCAGGGTCGCCAGCCTGATTGCCATTGTGATCGGCGGCTACGGATTTGCACATGGCGAACCGGGCGCTAAGAAGGCACTCGCCGGTGTCGCCGCTGGAACTGGAATTGCCGTTCTCGCTGTGAATGTCCTGAGTTGGCTTTGGGGTGTGTAAAACACACTTCGCCCATCCACTCTCAACCACCCATCGCAGCGAGCACAACGAGGGGTTTATGACAGACGTGAAGCCACAATCAAAACGGACAAACCGGGTCTTCAAGAGTCTGCATAAGCCCCTCACCTATCTCGGTGTCGAGCGCGGGCTTTTTTATCTGGTCTGCGTTGGGGCAGTCGGCGCGTTCAACCTATTCAGCTCGATCCTGGCGGGTATTGCCGTTTTCATTGGCGGCTATGCCTTTGGACATTGGGTGACGAACAGCGATCCCGCGTTCTTGCGAATTCTCGCCAAATCGGAGAAGTACAAACTGCGCTACGACGCCGCCAAGCAGAGCATCCCGCGCGTGGAGGTGGTGTGATGTTCCGCATCGACAAAGCCATCAAACCGTGGAATGAGGCGGCATCGCTCAATGACCATATCAACCTCTATGGCTTCTGGAACAAGACTTCCTTTCTTACCAAGTCCGGCGACCTCGGCACGGTGTTGCGCGTTGGGGGCGTGGACTACGAGAGTCTCGATTCCGGGGAGCAAGAGTACGCCGTGAAGCGGCTGGAAGCGGCGCTCAAAGCGTTCGGCCCCGGCTTTCACGTCTATCAATATCTCTTCAAGTCGAACCGCCCGGAGATTCCGTTCCGCAGATATGACGACCCCATCGTGGAAGCAGCCATCGACCAGCGGCGGCAGTTTTTCGACACGAAACGCGATCATCTCTACCAGGTCGAAATCTTTTACTGCGTACTGCTCGAAGGTGCGCGGTCGAAGACCGGCCTGGGCGTGGCGCTGGCCCGGCTCTTCCGCGATCCCGCTGGTGCCGTTGGTGAGATAAAGGCGCAATTTACCAACGGCAGCATGAAGACCTTGCTGCGCTCGCAGATTGAACATGACCTTGGACGGCTGGAACAGCGCGTCCAGGCATTCATTCGCCAACTTGCCGATTTCGTGGAGATTGAAGTGCAAGACCAGCCGGGGCAGCTCCGCTTCTTTCGCCGACTGCTCAACTATGACGACTGGCGTGTTGCGGGCAAGCCGCAGTCCACGCAGTTCCTCGACTATCAGGTTGCCAATTCCAACATCGAAGCGGAGCGCGACCATCTGCGGGTGGGCGATCATGTTGTCCGCGTGCTGACCATGAAAGAGGCCATTACAGAGACCCGGCCCTTGGTGTTGGACGCCCTGCTGAAGATCTCGGCCAACTTCTACGTGGTCACGGAATGGGTTCCCCTTCCGGCAGACAAGGCCCGCAAAGAAGTGAACAAGCGTCGCCGTCACTTCAATGTGTCGAAGACCGGCTTCGTTTCGCAGATCGGCAATGACGCGACCAAGACGAATCCCCGCGATGTGCTGGTCGATGAATCGAAGCAGGCCGACATCGACAATCTGGGCGACTGCTTGCGTGCCCTCGGAGACGGGCAATCGCTCGGCGATTTTTCGCTGACGATTGTGCTGTATGGCAGATCAAAGTCCGAGCTGGACCGGCTTGTGGGCGAGTTCACCGGCATCTTCACCAACGCGGACGGCAATCTCTTCGCCGAGACGTACAACCAGCTCAACGCCTACTTCGCCTGTGTGCCCGGAAACTACGCGCTGAATCTCCGCAAGCTGTATCTGCTGAACTCCAATTATGCCGACCTTAGCTTTCTGTTTACGATCCTGCCGGGTGAAAAAACGAACCCGCATCTCGGTACGGAGTATCTTGCTGTGCTCGAAACCGACAACAGCACGCCGTATTTTTTGAACCTGCATAACGGAGAAGTGGCCCACACGCTGATTCTCGGAATGACCGGCTCGGGCAAATCGTACTTTTGTTGCTTCGTCCTGCAGAATGCCCAGAAATATGCGCCGCTGACTTTCATCTTCGATATAGGAGGCAACTTCCAGTCGCTCACGACCATCTTTGGCGGCAGCTATCTGAATGTGGGCCAAGAGGCGCGAGACTTCACCATCAACCCGTTCTCGCTATTACCGACCAAAGAGAACCAGCAATTTCTCTTCAGCTTCTTTCGCGTGCTGATTGAGGGCCAAGATCATGGTAACGCCCAGCGTTATCGGCTCGACTTCAAGGAAGAACGCAAGCTGTGGAATGCCATCGAGCGGACCTACATGCTGGAGCCGGACCAGCGCACCGTCTCCAACTTCGCCAACATCATCGGCGAATTGAAGGAACGCCTCCACCGCTGGACTGTTGCGGGTCAGTATGGATTTCTGTTCGACAACGCTGAGGACACGCTTTCGTTCTCGCGCTTCCAGACCTTCAACTTCCACGGCTGGAATGAAGCGCCCGACGTGTTGGAGCCGCTGTTATTTTATGTGCTCCACCGGGCCAGCAATGAAATCACCGATCCGAAAAAGCTGGCCACGTTCAAGATGTTTCTGCTGGACGAGGCATGGCTGTTTATCAAAAACGAGACCATTCGCAATTACATCGTCCAGGCGCAGAAAACGTGGCGCAAGCACAACGCCGCCATGATCCTTGCCACCCAATCCATCAAGGAATTGCAGGAGTCGGGCATGTTGCAGATCGTCTCCGAGAGCTGCCCCACCAAAATCTTCCTGGCGAACCCAGAGATGGACCGCGAGGTGTACCGCGAAGCATTTCATCTGAACGACACCGAACTGGATCTGATTGCCGGACTGGTTCCGCCCGGCCAGATGCTCATCCGTAAAGCGCAGTCTTCCAAGAAAGTCCAATTGAACGTCGATTCCGTTTCGCACTGGATGGCGACCAACAATGCCCGCGACAACCTGCAAAAACGAGATTACTTTGAGCGTTTCGGCATCGCGGAGGGTTTGCACCGTCTTGCGGAAGACCACCCATTCCGGCCACGGTATGTGGCCGAAGCCGTTACCGCCAACACTCAAGGAGTTGCCTTATGAACCGAACACTTGTTTTTACTACTGGTGCTCTTCTGGCCCTGTCCTCTCCTGTGGCCGTTGCGCAGGACGCATCGGCCCGCAGCGTGCAGTACCACTCCCAGGACATCGTGCCCATTCACGCCAAGCTGAAGTACACGACGCTGATTGAAGTACCGCCGACCGAGAAGATCATGGAAGCGGCGACTGGCGACAAGGATTTCTGGGTGGTGGATGTTGTCGGCAACTTCTGCTTCGTGCATCCCGCAAAGGCCGGCATCAGCTCCAACCTGAATCTGATAACCGACAAAGGCAATATCTACAGCTTCACCCTTCAGGATGTCTCCGGCACATCGGAAGTACCCGACCTGAAGGTATTGATTGTGCCCGCCGACCGTTCCTCCATCGTCGCATCATCTGGCCCGGCCCAGTATGTTCCCGCCGACCAGTTGGAGCAGTCGAAGCAGCAGCTTGCCGCGCTTCAGTCCCATGTCGAGCAGGCCGTCGATGCGTATAAAAGTGCATATCCCCTGCAACTGAAATTCGACTACGACTACAAGGCGAACGAGGCCCCATTCAATATCCAGGCGATTTATCACGACGACAGGTTTACCTATATCAAGACCAATGCGCCAGAGAAATTCAGCGTGTATGAGATGAAGGACGGCAAACCCAACCTTATCAACTATGATCTCCGCGATGGGACTTACATTATCCCGAAGGTCATGGATTCGGGCTATGTAGAACTCGGCAAGAAGCGCATGGAATTTTCGCGCAAAGGGTGACGGCGATGACGGAGCAGAAAACAAAACCGGCAGACCCTGACGTTTTCGATCTGCCCGAACTGCATCGCGGGCTCGCGGAGCCGAAGGGCGTGCTCCAAAAAAATCTGAAGATATTTCTTTACCTTGGAGCCAGCGTACTGGTTATCATCGCGGCGATCTTCAGCGCCGGAGGCAAGAAGCCTGCGACGCAGGCCGGGAAGAACCAGCCGCCGCAGCCGACGGTGCAAGATAATACCGATAACAATGTTGCCGATTTGAAGAGCCAGCTTCAGGCCGAACAGTTGAAGGAACAACAGCAGTCCGCCCTCGCTGCCGCCAACGATCCCACCCTTGCGTCTGCGACCGCCGCACAGCAGGCGGCCGCCGCAGCCTATGACCCTACAGGCCAGTCTCGCCCTTGTGTTCCAGGCCAACCTTGCCCGCAAGCCGGAACCGGACAACAGAACGGCGGTCAGCAACAGATCACCCCGGAGCAACAGCAGGCGCAGCAGCTCGCCGCCAAGGAGCGGGAGCTTCAGTACAACTCTCGGTTCGCGTCGAACCTCGTCTATACCCGGCCTGCCGATTCTTCCCCGCAGCAGGAACAGGCAACGCAAGCGGGAACCGCGCCAACCGGCTTTGCTCCGCAGCAGAATCCATACGCCGCGCTTGCAGGTCAGGTAGGAAGCAGCTTGATTGCTCCCCGAGCGGCAGGCGAGCTACCGACGCAGCAAAAGCGTGCGCCCGAGATCAATCTGGATTCCGCCGTAGGCCAGCCGTATGTGATCTATGAGGGTACAACGCTCGACACGGTTCTGATGAACCGGCTCGACGGCGATTCCGTTGGCCCGGTCAAGGTGCTTGTCTCCAATCCTCTGTATTCACATGACCATCAGCGTGTGTTGATTCCTGATGGGACCATCGTGCTGGGCGAGGCGAAGAAGATTGGGGCGACCGGCTTCGGGCAGCAGCGCCGCCTTGCCGTCGTCTTTCATCGCATGATTATGCCCGACGGCTACTCGGTGGATCTTGACCAGTTCCACGGGCTTGACCAGATTGGTGAAGAAGGGCTGAAGGACATCGTAAATAACCACTACTTGCAGATTTTTGGAACATCGATTGCTCTTGGCGTCATTGCCGGGGCCGCCGAGATCACGCAGGGCGGTAGCAGCTTCGTTGGCTCCGGCTCGCAGGAGTTCACCAATGGAGCCGCTGGCAGTGTGTCCGAATCGGCAACCACGGTTCTCGACCAATTCCTTCAGATACCGCCGACCATCACCATCCGCGAAGGGCACCGGGTAAAAGTTTATTTTACGCAGGATATGTTGCTGCCCGCTTACGGCAACCACACTATTCCACAAACGTTTTGAGGAGGGATTTATGGAACACATTCGCGCGATTGTTACTGTTGGACTGGTATTCGGAACCATTGCCCTTGCTGGATGCAAGAGCAAACAACAGGTGGCGGCCCAACTACAAGCCGAATATAAAACAGCTTACGCACAATACTACAAAGACTGCATTGCTCCCGCTTACGGCGGGACAAACGAGTATTTCACGGGGAAAAAAGCTGCACCTCCAACCCCGGCCCAGCAGCAGGCGAAGCAACAACAATGCGCTGTGGAGGGGGCGAAGGTAGACAAAATTCAGAAGCAACTAGACAAAGCCGCAGGGTATTAACCGAAGAGGAGAACGGATATGAGACGCATCCCCAATAGCATCGCAACTCTGGCGATCCTTCTCGCCGGAGCCACCGCAGCCCAGGCACAGTTCGGAGGAGTCGTCTTTGACCCAACCCAATCCGTTCATGCCGTCCAGCAGATTATGCAGGCCAGCCAGCTCTACACCACTACTATGCAAACGACCGAGAACGTGATCGCGGCCTACAATTTTGCGAAACAGATGGCCAGTTCGCCCGCGGGCCTTTACCAACCCTATCTATCGCCCTCGACCTACTGGCAGACGCTCGACCGGACAGCCAATACCTACGGAAACTCGCAGGCGGTGATTAACGCCGCCAACACCGGGGTCAACGCCCAGGCCGCCTATCAGCTTTCGAGCGTGCCCCGTACCGGGATCGATCCCGACTACAGCACCCTCAGTACGACGGGCCAGCAGCAGATCGCGGCGCAAGCGGCCACTACTGACCTCAGCGATGCGGTCGTTGAAAGTAACCTACAGACGCTGGGCACCATGCGCGCGAACGAAATCCAGCGGGAGCAGGATATCTCCGCGCTTGAGAACGCGAGTCATTCGATGGACCCAGCGCAGCAAACCGATATGGCCACCATGCAGCGCATAAACCAGGCCATGCTGCTGCAACTTCGACAGCAGCAGGAATCCAACCAGATCCAACAGGGGATTGCACTGCAACAAATGATTACGTTGAAACAGCAGCAGGATGTGATGAAGCAGGGGTTTCAGGACGCCGCCGGTTACAGCCAGTATTACCAGACGAACATCGCTCCGGCCCATGAAGGCGAAGCACAAGGTCTGATGTACTAACCACCGATCAAGAGCGAGGAAGTCTATGGGATACGGCGCAATTCACTGGATCACGCAAGGCTGCGATGCGCTGACCGCCAGTGCATCGCCATCCGTCGATGCACTGGGCCTCCACATCTGCATTGCACTCGCCACAATCATGATGGTCTGGTTCGGCGTGCAGGAGGCGCTGGCATCCGCGCAAGGTGGGCCGGGGTTCAACATGGGGAAGTTCCTAAACTTTTTCATGCTCATCACCTTCGCCTACGTCATGGTGAAGTTCTACGACGGCGCCATTCCAGGCATCGGCTACTCGCTCCGAGGTTTCATCGACGGCGGCGCACAGAACCTCGTCACGGTCATCGGCAACGACAGTGTGACGAGCATTCAACAGACGCTCGACCAAGCGTCTGCTAACGGCGGCCCTGGCATTGTCAAGGTGTTGATGAGTCCCTATTACTCCTTGGTCTACGTCATCATTCAGGTGCTGCTGGCGATATTTAGCGCGGCGGTCAGCGCCATCATTGCCTACGGCGCGGTTGGACTTGCAGTGGTCGGTCTGCTTGGCCCCGTTTTCATTCCCTTTCTCGTCTTCGACAAGCTCGATTTTCTTTTTTGGGGATGGCTGCGCGCCTTTATCGGCTTCTGTTTTTACAAGGTGCTGGCCGCCGCCGTGCTCAGTATCCTGGGACATCTGTTGGCGCAGTATTACACCACCATCGTCAACTTTACTGATCCTGGCAACATGGTGAAATCGCTGCCCCTGCTGATCCTGCTGGTTATGGTCAATATCTACATCCTGTTCAAAGTTCCGGTCATGACCGCGACCATCTTCTCGGGCGGCCACGGCGGACACGACGGCGGTATGGGCCTGCTCACATTTGCTCTTTTACGAAGCATTTAGAGCGGACAAGAACCCGTTGGAGAAACCGATGAATGTCGAAACGAAAGCTACTCCGGAAATTACCCGCGCGGCTGAACGATATCTGGAGCAGTACGGCGATCCGCTGGTGATGAATACCTACCTGAAGGTAACGATCCTTGCGTTGGTGGCCGTCTGTCTCGCGCTGGCTGCGCTCGTATTCAAAAGCCAAAAAGCACTCGCTAATTTGCACCCTTTAATCATCCGCATCAACGATGTGGGCCGGGCGGATGCGATCGACTATCGCAATTTCCAGTACCGCCCGCAGGAAGCGGAGAACAAGTATTACCTCACTCGCTGGGCGGAATTGTATTTCAGCCGCAATCGCTTCACTATCGAGCGCGACCAGACCGATTCTCTCTACTTCCTGAATGACGATGTGCAACGGGCCGTGATTGCCGAGGAACAGAAGGACAAGATCATCCAGACGTACAGGAACGACAGCACGCTCCCGTATGTCGATGTGGAGGTCAAGAACATCGTTCTTGACGACCTGCGGCAGTCTCCGTATTCGGCACGCATTGAGTTTGAGAAGGTGTACACGAATCCGGCGGACCATACCGAACTCAAGCGGGAACGATGGACCGCCAGCGTGACCTATGTTTTCCGCGAGAACGTGAAGAATAACCAACTAGCCGTGAATCCGCTGGGGCTGACCGTCGTGCGCTTCCGGGCCGACCAGGCATTCAACTAGAGGAACGAACCGATTTTCCAAAGGCGATGCGATGTTCATTCTTGCTTCCAATCCGGCTGCTGTATCCAACCTGCTTCCGCGCACGGCGACGTGGGATAACAGGAACCTTCGAGGACGCAACGACGGTGGCGGACTGCGCTCTTCTATCGGCAGCTTGACGAACAGGATAGCCACACCGAATCGAGCTGCGATGACGGCGAACTTCTTCGACGGTGGCGCAGATGGAACTGTGCTCCGGCATGTGTCTGCCGTTTTGTATCCCGCCTTTGTCTCGGTCACGGCTTCGGGGCTTTTCATGCGCCCTGCGGCAGCTCGGTCTTCTGCTTCGCTTGCAGCGCCCCTACGGGGTCACGGTTCCTCCCGGAACAAGTTTGCAAACCGCGGTACGAACACCGCGCAAACTTCTTCCGGGTCCCTCCCAGAAAGCAGACCTTCGGCACTTGGGAGCATGGCCCCTCGCCAGGCTTCGCCCAGTGTGACCCGATCCAGATCGGGAAATTCAACAAACGGAGACACGACCATGTATCAGAACAAAGTCAACCTCATCGGCTTCCTCGGCAGTGATGCAGAAGTTCGCACCGCCAACAACCACAGCTTCACCACGCTTTCCGTGGCCACCAAGTCCAGCTACAAGGACAAGAAGAGCGGCAAGTATGTCTCGCACACTGAATGGCACCGTTGCGTCGTCTTCGGCAAGCTCTCGGAGTTCGCCGCGACGCTCACCAAGGGCGCACACATCCAGGTTGAAGGCGAGTTGCGCAGTCGGGAATACGTCAGCAAGAAGGCGAACGCAAAGCAGCGCATCTGGGAGATTCGGGTCGATTCGATCCTGAAGCTCGACCGCGCTGAAAAGGCCGCCCCGGAAGAACAGGAGCCATCCGAATTCAGCCCCGAGGAAGAGGTCGCATAGGCCCTTTCATTTCATCCTCGGAAGCCCGGCCAACGCTGGGCTTCCATCCTTATGAGGTTCCCACTAGTGAGCTTCGAGTTGATCCTTCCGTTCCTTCGCCCCATTGAGCCGTTGTTGCTGGACGATAGCATCAGCGAGATCATGGGTAATCCCGATGCCTCATGGTGGTACGAGCGCGACGGCATCGTTCGCCGCGAAGCCTCCATCTCCTTCGACGCCGACAGGCTTCGCACCGGCCTTGAAGTGATTGCGAACCAGCTTGGCAAGAAGCTCGATGAAGACAATCCCGTCCTGCACGCGCAGCTCCCGGACGGAAGTCGCCTGGCGGCGGTCATTCCTCCGGTTGTGCGCCCCGCTCCCGCGCTCACAATCCGGAAGTTCACCAGCCGCCATTACACGGTCAATGACCTCATCGCTCGCGGCACGCTCACGCGGTCGCTTGCGGATTTTCTGGAAGAGCAGATTCGCAATGGGAAAACGCTGCTTATCAGCGGAGGAACGGGCACGGGAAAAACCACGCTTTTACGAATTCTAGCGAATGCGATCCCGGAACCGGAGCGCATCGTTGTCATCGAAGATACGTCGGAGCTGCACATCCAGAAGCCGAACATTCTAGCCGTCGAATGCCAGACTGATACGTTCAAGGCCAACATCACCTTTGATGACCTTTTGAAGTCAGCCTTGCGCTGGCGGCCCGACCGGATCATCCTGGGCGAAGTGCGCGGAATCGAGGCGCGCACGCTGCTCGATTCCTTCAACACCGGCCATGCCGGATCGTTGGCTACGATCCACGCCAATTCAGCGGAGAAAGCCCTCCATCGCTTCGCCAATCTCGTCATGCGGAACCATGCGCAAACGACCTTTGCTGACACCGAAGCGGAGATCGGAGAGGCGGTCCATTTCGTCGTCCATGTCGAGCGGCAACCCGGGTGTCGAATCATCCGCGAAGTGCTGGCGCTTCACGGCTACGACCGGGATGCCAAATGCTTTCTTCTCGAATCCATTTACGAACCTTATCGCAACGCAATTCCCGCATGAAAGGAACCCGCTATGCCCTTGCTCGAAGTCAACCCAAGTCGCCACGTCAGCGCCTCCATCCGCCTGGAGGAAGCCACTGCAATCCAGATCGATCAGTATGCCGCTTTCATCCACGCATCGGCAGACGATGTGGTAGATAAAGCTCTCAACTATGTCTTCTCCAAGGACAGAGACTTTCAGGAGTTCCTGAAGACTGCGCAGGCAGCTCATGTCACGCCGACTCTCCGTGTCCGTAGAGCCGCCGTTTCCGATGCGGTTGAACATGCTCCGAAGAAGCCTGTTGCCGGCATGGAGTCCAGTGAATCGTTGCGGGTTCAGAAGGCATGAACTCCATCGGAATCCGTGGTGGAGTACAGACGGTGCTGCGCACCGGGTTTATTTCGACACTCCACCCCTCATAGGGAACTGCCCAGATACTTTTGTATCTCGGCAGATACCACTGAAAACACGGGGTGTTCGCGTAATCCGGTATCTGGATAGATACCGGAATTTTCGAGCTTTGGAGGCCGCCAATGCCAACCATTCACACAATGCCGGAACGGTGCGCAGAGAAATTGCGGGGGCGTGACCGCCGGTCTCAGAACCTCAGCACCAAGCTGACCCGCGAGGAAGAAATGTTGATTGAAGCTGCGGCATCCGCATCGGGAAAAACACCGAGCGAATGGGCGCGGGATGTCGTTTTACGCGAGGCTAAATCGCCGAGCGATTCCGTCAGTACGGAAACGTTGCTGACGGAAATCGTGGGCCTGCAACTTTTCCTGACGAATGTCCTTTCGCCCATCGCATGCGGCGAGCAAATGAGTCCCGACCAATATCAAGAACTCATGCGGCATGTGAAGGCCAACAAGCACGAAGCTGCCCGCGAGGTCATCGCGCAACATGTTGCCGAGAAGAGGGGGCAGTCGCATGACTGAGACACATTGGGGAAGAAAAGAGACAATCGTATGGCCACCGCATACGCCCATCTATACCTATGGCGCGGTCTTCCTTGCGTTGATTGCTACCGGATTTTTTCTCTATCTTCGCTTCACCTTTGCCCTGTCTCCCCTCGAACGGTATTACCTTCCGACCTACCTCAAAGCATCTATGGTTCCGAGCTTTCGTGCCTCCACCAAGTACCAGATGCTGCTGGTCTCGGACGCTAGAGGACACGCCTGGTATGCAACAGAAAAGGATGTTGTTTCCGGCTTGACTCTACAGCCCGGCGCGAAGCCCTTGCCGCTGGCGTTGTCGGTTTCAGCGGAGCGAAATGGCATCGTCTATCTCTACCGCAGAGTTCCCACGATGTACCAAAACAGCTCGCTCAGGAGTTACCTCAAGCAGCAGATTTATGACGGCGCGGGCCTTGGGAATATCTTCGAGCGGCCACTGCTTTTCGGGCTGCTGGCGCTCCTCGGCCAGCTTCCGTTTTCCATTTCCAAAGACATTCACCGCCGCAAAGAGATGAAGTATGGACGACGATTAAAAGGACCGATCCTTGTCACGCCGAAGGAGTTCAACAAGGCATTTCAGGGAACGGGCATCGGGATCAAGACGGATGGCTGCAAGGAGATGCTTCGCATTCCGATCCTGGCCGAGGACCAGCACTTCGAGATCATCGGGGACACCGGCAGCGGGAAGACCTCGATCATCATGCAGATGCTGCGACAGATTCAGGCGCGTGGCCACTCCGCCATTCTCTATGACCCGGCCTGCGAGTTCATTGAGCGGTTCTACGATGAAAAGCGCGGCGATATCGTGCTCAATCCGCTCGACCGTCGCTGTCCGTATTGGGGGCCGTCAGAAGAACTGGTACGGCGTGCGGAAGCACGCACCATCGCGGCTTCGCTCTTCCAACCAACCAGCGATAAAAAGGGCGAGTTCTTCATTGAAAGTCCGCAGAAACTCTTCGCGCATCTTCTATTGGAATTGCCGACGCCGCAACAGTTGATTGAATGGATGTCGCACCCGGAGGAGATCGACCGCCGCGTCAAGGACACGGAGCTTGCGTCCCTGATTGAGCCGTCCGCTCCGCAGCAGCGCTCCGGCGTACTCGGCTCTCTGAGCCTTGTTGCCGATAGCTTTCGCCTGTTGCCTAGGAAAGCCGAAGCCAAGACCGAATGGACGGCGCGGGAATGGTCGGAGAAGCGGCGGGGATGGATATTCATTACATCGCAGCCCGCCGAGCGCGAAGCGCTTCGTCCGCTTCATAGTCTTTGGATCGACATGCTGGTTCTCCGGCTGCTCAGCGCGCCGAAACCCGAACAGCATCCAGTCTGGTTTGTGCTGGATGAACTGGCCAGCTTGCAGAAACTGCCGCAACTCCATACCGCCATTACGGAAAACCGTAAGTCCCGCAACCCAATCGTTCTCGGCTTCCAGGGGAAGGCCCAGCTTGAGGTGATGTACGGGCATCTGGCGGAAGTCATGCTCTCGCAACCAGCCACCAAGATATTTCTCAAAACCGGGGAGCCGGATGCGGCGGAATGGGTCAGTCGCGCCATCGGCAAGGTAGAGATCGAACGCATGAAGGAAACGCACTATGACGGCAGTCGCAGCGGGCGCAACTTTGCGCTCGACCGGCAGACGGAACCGCTCGTTCTTGATTCGGAAATCAGCGGCCTGGAACCGATGCACGCGTATCTGAAACATGGGAATTATGTCGCGCAGTTTTCCTTTCCGAAGCTAGAAATTCCGCCAACGAAGGCAAAGTTCATCGAGCGCTTAGAGGACGACTATATTATCCGGCAGCCACGCAAGGAACAGACACCTGTTGCGAAAGTCGATGACCACCCGGTCACTCCCGTTCGAGTGTTGCAGGCGATGCCTGTCGAGGAACGGAAACGCCCGCAAGCCGTGGAAAGACCGGAACCTGAGCCTGAAACGCAGAAATCCTTCACGTTTGGTCCGAGGATTTGAGCCATGCTGACCATCTCCAAACCGCTCTCCGCAGGCCAGGCACAGAACTATCACCGGAAGGAATTCACCGCGAAAGAACAGAACTACTGGTCGCAGCGTGGGGTGATTGCCGGCGAGTGGCAGGGGCGTCTCGCTTCGCAATTCGGTTTGGCTGGAGAAGTTTCCGCGGAAGATTTCGCGCGGTTGAGCCAGGGCCAGCACCCACAGACGGGCGAGCAACTTGTGCGCCAGCGTGCTTCCTATGAATACCAGGATGCCGATGGCAAACCCATTAAGACGATGGAGCATCGGGCCGGGTGGGATGCGACATTCTCCGCGCCGAAGTCTGTTTCCCTCACCGCGTTGGTCGGCGGCGATGATCGTGTCCGTGAAGCCCATCGGGAGAGCGTTCGCGTTGCCCTGGAACAACTGGAGCACTACACGCAGGCCCGCATCGGCGGGAACCATCCGCCGGAGACCGCGGGTAAATTTATCGCCGCTAAGTTTGAGCATGATACGGCGCGTCCAGTCGATGGTTATGTCGCGCCGCAGCTCCATACCCACGCCGTCATCTTCAATTTGACCGAGCGCGATGGAGGCCAAGCCCGCGCCATCCAGCCGCAGAGTTTATTTCAATCGCAGCAGTTTGCCACGGCGGTCTACCAGTCGGAGTTGATGTACCGGCTTCGCCAGCTTGGTTATGAAATCACGCCCGGCAGAAGCGGCGCACCGGAGATCAAAGGCTACACGCAGGAATACCTCGACGCATCCAGCCCGCGCAGCCAGCAGATTCGGGGGTATCTCGAACGCACGGGCCGCACTGGCAAAGAAGCCGCCGAAATTGCCGCGCATTCCACCCGCGACAGGAAAGAGATGCACTCGCCCGGTGAGGTCATGGCTGCCCATCGCAAGCTGGCCGCCGATTATGGACATCAGGCGGATGCTGTCGTCCGTGCCGCGAGAGAACGGTTGCAGCAGCGGACCCATTCCGTCCCTTCAGAGCAGCGAGTCCGGGAGGCAATGACCTTCTCCCGTGACAAGAATTTTGAACGTGAAGCTGTCATTGATGAACGCGCGCTGATGCGCGATGCGCTCCGTCGCGGCATGGGCGACGTGACCTATCCGCAAGTGTGTGCGAATCTCAGCGCCCGCCTTGCGTCCGGGGAATTCCAGATTATTGAGAGATCTCAGAGCATGCCGGGCCGTCAGTTCACCACAGCGAAAACGATCGAGGCTGAGCATGAGATCGTCTGGCGGATGCGCGAGGGACAGAACCAACTTCAGCCCGTGATGACCCGCTCGCAGGCCATCCTTGTGTCCGACCAGAATCCGCACCTGAATCGCGCCCAGAAGAGCGTGGTCGAAGATGTTTTGAGTTCTTCCGACCGCGTTCATGGAATTCAGGGAATTGCAGGTGCGGGCAAGACGACAACTCTTGCCGTGCTTCGCGGTGCAGCGGAGGCCCAGGGCTATGAAGTCACAGGCTTCGCGCCGACCTCTCGTGCGGCGCGACAGTTAAATGAAGCCGGCATCGAAGCTGGAACCTTGCAAGGCTTTCTTGCCCGATCGACAAAACCGGAGATACAGGAACAAAAGCATTTCTACTTTGTCGATGAATCGAGCCTCGCCAGCACCAACCAAGTGCGCGAGTTCCTTGCGCGCATTGGTCCGAATGATCGCGTGCTCTTGATTGGCGATATCCGCCAGCATCAGGGTGTCGAAGCTGGCCGACCATTCCAGCAATTGCAAGAGGCTGGAATGCGAACCGCCAAGCTCGATGAAATCGTTCGCCAGAAAGACCCGACCCTGAAGTCCACGGTCGAATTGCTCGCAACGGGCCAGGTCTCCGCCGCGCTCGACGCACTGCAACATCAGGGCCGTATCAGGGAAATTCCGAACGCGGAAGAACGTATTCGCTCCATAGCGAAAAGTTACGTTGAATCGCCAGAGAAGACCCTGATTGTGTCGCCGGACAACGCATCTCGCCGCGAGTTGAATGTTGCCGTCCGGCAGGAATTGAAGGCCAGTGTAGCCGTTGCCCCAGAAGACCATTCCATTCGCGTTCTCATCCGGCGCCAGGACATGACTGGCGCGGAACGCGCCTGGGCCAACCAGTACGAAGTCAACGATGTGGTTCGCTATGCACGCGGCAGCAAAGCTACCGGTATCGAGGCGGGCTCATACAGCACGGTAGCGGCGATCAACTCAACGGCAAACTTGCTTGTGGTTGAAAAAGCGTCTGGCGAACTGGCTACCTACGATCCGCGCCGTCTCACCGGAGTCAGCGTCTACCGTGAAGTGGTACGTGACTTTTCTGTTGGCGATCGCATTCAGTTCACATTACCTGACAAATCACTGGGCGTCGCCAATCGCGACCTTGCCGTCATCGAAGCAATCCATCCCGATGGCCGTGTCGCTGCACGGCTCGACAACAATCGCCAGATCGAATTCAACCCCAATGAACATCGTCATTTTGATCACGGCTATGCCGTCACCAGCCATAGCTCCCAGGGTCTGACCGTAGAGCGTGTGCTCATCCATGCGGAGACTGGCGTCCATCCCGACCTGCTTAACGCCCGATTTGGCTATGTGTCTGTATCCCGCGCCAGCCACGAGGCCACACTGTTTACCGACAACCTTTCCAAACTTGCTCTCCAACTAGGCTCGGAGACCAGTAAAACCTCCGCGGTCGAAGTCGTCCAGAAACCATCCGTAACGAATGAAATGAGTATGCAGGTTTGATATTAGCTACAGTCATTCTCTTAAAGTGACGAGAGGTGATGAGCCAGAAATCCATTCAGCCCGTGGCCCGCCTTCGATCCCCACGTCTGGTAAAGCCCGAAATAGGCGTAGTTCTCCGTTTGTCCGAGGACCGAATGTCCATAAGCAAATAGCACTTGCAATCCAGGGTTCTTGATGTAGTAATAGCCGCCAATATCCACCAGGGTTGCGGATTGTGTCTGCGGCGTGGCAAAGCCCTCTTTTTGATGGGAGAAAAGTTCCGTCCCCAGCGTTAGCTTTTTGCCAATGTTTCGTTGCACCAGCCATCCCGCATAGAAGAAGTTGCGATATTGAGTCTGATGGACGATCTCATACCCGGCGCCGCCGTAGCTGGTCCATTGCCCCCAGTCCTTCTGCACCCAGATGGGAAGCTTGTACCAGACCCTTCCAACGCCCAGTCCTTTGGCGTAACTGCCGGTGGGCAGCTCTAACATCGTGAACGACCCAATCTCAGGCCGATGCTTGGTTTGCTTGATGAAGCGATACTTGACGCCCAGTTCCGTATCGACCACGCCGTAGGCGCTGGGGCCAACTCCTCCGGGAAGGTAGATCGGATTGTTGGCGGGTCGAATGGCTCCGAGACCCGCCACTGCATGAATCTGGACGTTGGGCACCGCGCCCCAGTTGAATTCCAATTGGAGTCCATTCGGATCGGTTTCGACTGGAGTGCTCGACACCGTGCCGAACTGATAGAACTCGTAATACCGAAAGTCCACTGGCTCCGGGTCATCGGTCTGGAACGGGGGGCCCGCCCATAACTTCGGGGCCGTCAGCATACATAACAGGAAAAGAATTATCTTCGGGCCAGTGTAAGCAGTACGCATTCGTTGTCCTTGACCGAAATTTGATGTTTATCTCTGATACCCCAGGATTATTTGTTGCAGCGGATGTCGATCCACCCAACATGACAAGGTACTCGAGAATCCTTCAGCAATTGCGGGCCTATTTCCCTTGCAACAAATCTGCAAATGGTGGAAAGGTCAACAGAATTCCCAGCGCCAAGAGCACAAATGCAGCAGTAAGAATCTTCCCGAGGCTAACGGTCTCTTTTGTCCATCGCCTCGCAAGGAAGAGCCAACTTGCCAACCAAATCAGAATAGCCGCCGAACTTACGCCGGAGAGCGGTCCCGTGGGCCTGTACCAGGTCAGAACTCCGGCGATTGGTTTGGAGGCATCGGCAAGCACGGCAAGGATGCCCAGCACACAGCAGCCAATGCCTGCCGACAGGATGGCTGCTCCGGCGGGGCCGTTCGGAAGGGTATCTTCTCTTTGTGGCTGCAAAGAATTCATCGGCTTTCTCCCATCATCTGGACTGTCGAGCCACCTCGAACCGGCGCGTGTTTATTGAGCATTGCACCAAAGAATCCTGCGACTCCGGCAGCTCCAAAAGCGACCAGCGCAAAGACCAGAACGGCTGTGCGAACTTGTGGATGCTCCCTCATGGAGCGCCTGTACCGGATCAGCACATAGGCCACCATCGTCATAGCGATGGGAGCGAACCATGCGACATGCTCTTTCCATTCCATGCCGAGGTTGTGCCATCCGGCGGTTGCTGGGCTGGACTTCAGGAGAACCTGCGAATATTGGATCAGGCTGGCAATACCCGCTGGCGGAATGGCGCGATACCAGGGATAGACAATGTAAGTTCCCGACAGGACCGCAGCCCAACCCAACACAACCATGCAAATGAGATACAGGCGTTCCAAAGAGTAGCCTCTGACGGTTAAATCAGAAGGCTGCTTTGCATAAACCGACCGGCAGAGTTCCACGACAACTCCGTAAATCGCCAGCAGGAAGAAGATGCCAAACAGCATCCCGTGGATGGCAGTGATGAAGGCGCGCAGAGTCATTTCCATCAGGAATCTCCAGAAGTAAAGTTAGGCATCTTCAAATAGGCTTCGCTGTACGCCGGGAATGATATGTCGCGTCGAAGGCCAACGAACCTCCACCGACGATCAAAAGGAAAATCAGGCCCAGCAGCATACTTAAATCTGTCCGTGTCTCGTGCAGCGCGCCCCATATCCCATGCTTTGCCAAAAAGGGCAGCTTGGTTGTAAACAACGCAACTGCGATATTGATGAGCAAGGGGAGCGTAGCCAATCGTGTGAACAGCCCGATAAGAATCAAAGTGCCGAATACGATCTCAACAGCTCCTACAAACGGGGCCATGACCTGCGGTGCAGGTATGCCGATCTTCGCAAACCGTCCAACGCCGAGCGAAGCGGGAAATAAGAACTTCTGTATTCCTTCCGACAGGAACACCCATCCGACCAATATGCGGATCAGCAGAATGCTCTTCTCGTAACGATCCGTGCGGCCTTTCATGTCCTCCACTCTCATGCTTGCCTCCGGCTGCTAGATTTGCGCGCTACGAAACTGCTTTGCGTGCTTTCCGCTTATTTTCTGAGTGCTTCCTGGTATGAAGCGGAGGTGTCAATCCTGAAGTTTCATGGCAATCTTCAAACATTTCCCCGAATAGTTCCTGGACTCGCTGACGGGAAACGAGCAAAACCTTCCGACCCGTTCCAGTAATCCGGTAGACCTTGCGATGTCGGCTGCCATGAAGCTCGCGTTTGGCAAGCAAATAACCCTTTTTCTCCAACCCATGCAGCAGTGGGTACATAGTGCCTGGACCAATCGCATATCCATGTCGTCTGAGTTCTTCGATCATGCCTTGACCGTAGATGGTCTCTTCATTGGCATGATGCAGAATATGCATGCGGATCAGACCTCCGTAGAGGTCGCGATCATCCAGCAGGTACGCCATGCACCATCGTAGTTCGATATCGGAATGCGATGCAAATAACAATATCGTTAAATAATGGCCGGAGACCGAAGGATGCTTAAAAAGACAAAAGGCGACACATCAGCCTTTCGCCGGAATTGCACCCAAGACATGACCGCCAGGAACGCGCCTGGCCCGTCACTCCGAAATCAAGGATGGGTTTCGCTAACTGTATGAACTTGGAAGCTCTTCTCATTGGGATCGAAGTATCGTTTACGCATCCAGAACGCCACATTGACCAGACCGATCAAAGCCGGGACTTCGATGAGAGGACCCACGACACCCACGAAAGCCTCCCCGGAGTTCAGGCCAAAGATGGCGACGGCCACCGCAATTGCCAACTCGAAGTTATTACCGGCGGCAGTAAAGGAGAGTGTGACGGACTGAGCATAGTTCGCCCCCAGACGCTCGCCCATCCAGAAGCTCACCAAAAACATAATCCCGCTGCCGTAAAGGGTACATCTGAGGAAATCGAGCATGCCTTCAGTCAAGCTTTCGCTACGCTCGACCGACGCATCAGTTTATTTCTCAGCCTTCCCCTGGCAACTTTGGACAGCTTTGCTCTTCAGAAGGAAATCAATAGCATCGGGAAGCGCTGATCCTGTCGCTCCGGTGGATGGCCTTGTGTGAATTACGCGCAGCAAAGCCTCTGCGCTCGAAGCCAATCGAAACACCCCTACTTCTGTGGTAATAAAGTCTTGATCTGATTCTGGATGTTGCTGAGATCGGCAGCACCTTGATACTGGAAGCGGATTTTCCCCTTGGAGTCTATCAGGAAGGTGACGGGAAGACCGAAGATGCCGCCATACATCTCGCCTATCTTCTCGTCGCCCATCACAACCGGGTAATTCAAATTGTACTTCCGATATGCGGTGCGCACGGGTTGTGCGTCATCATCCATAGAAATGCCGATGACCTGCAGCCCGCGTCCGCCATACTCCTGCTGCCACGCAACAAAGCGCGGCATCTCGACAAGACAGGGTGCGCACCAGGTCGCCCAAAAATTGAGCAGGACCACTTTGCCGCGATAGTCCGCAAGATTCAGTTGTTTATGGTTCAGGTCCATTCGAGAAAAGTTGGGAGCACTGCGGTAGATAGTCGGCTTAGAAGTTGTGCCTCGTGCATCAAGAGAGTTGCCTCCGGCTGACAATGCCGCCATCAGCAGTAGCAGGAGAGCCATGCGTTTCGAGTTTGTTCGGGGAAACATGTTTCGCAGCATTCTTGGCCCCTATCGGCCTTTTGCGACCGGGTATCCCTTGTCTACCCAATTGGTCCCAAAGTTATCGGCAAGATACAGCGCTTTGACGCGTGTGAAGCCGAGAGCGTGCAACTGCCGATAGGCGGGCCGAATGTTCGGGCACTTACTCCACGGACAACATCCGCAGAAGATAACGATAAACCGATTGTGCTTCAATTCCTTCACTCGATCTCGAAGCGCCCGCAGTCCAGCCTCCTGTCCTGCCGCCCCGGCGTACTCCGATCCGGGAATATGCGCCTCCGCGTACAGGACGTGCGAGCCAACCTGCAGGATCAAGGGTTTCTCTCCACTCGAAGAACGCAGGATTTGCACGAGTTCCTTCGGCTGCAATAACTCCGCTGCGGGGATCGCCGTATCTGCTGAAGACGTTGACGCAGCTTGCGATGCGGGGTTTGCGGGCTGGGCA
>DAHUZH010000040.1:0-3069 GCA_027306695.1 Acidobacteriaceae bacterium | reverse complement strand
TGCCGTTGCACAGAGTCCAGCGAGCAGCGCTATCGCGCATATTACTAAGCTGGACTGGAAAGAATTCTTTTTCATGACGAATACCTCATTTCTTCTGGATTGGAATTTGCGGAAGCTTTTCGCTGCGCCAATGTTTCCCGCATGACAAGCGCAGCAAAAATACTGGCAAACACCGTTAGTCCGCCCACTGTGGGAATGGCGCATCGGGTTCCGCAGGCATCGGCAAGCACGCCCGCCAGAATGGCTCCATTCGCATAACCACTGTCGCGTCACAACCGATACACCCCAACCGCGGAAGCGCGCTAGCTTGGATGGGCCGCATCTCCAATGGTAGCGGGCAACGTCGGGTAAACCATCGCCGTGCCGATGCCAAGAGATTCAGAAGACGAGGACTTTATCGGCTTCCTGTGTCCAGCCGGTCAACTCGCTCATTGTGCTCCTGTGGGCACCTTCCATGATCGTTTCGGATTTGATGCCCCGCGCATCCATGCAACTCCCGCAAACACCGATCCCGCAGTGCTTCAATGCAAGGATTTTCAACATTCGCTCGATGTTGTAATATCCGTTGGGCGTCGTCTGCCCCGCAACTCCACAGGACGCGGCATCTCCAATCAGGAATACCCTGACTGTATTTTTCTCGTCTTTGGCCAGTTCATTCGCCAGCCGAAGGCCGTTGTAGCTGCGTTCGGTGCCGTACGGTGGATCATTCAGAATCAGAAGATAATTCATAGATTTCCTTTCGCATGGTTGAGGTTATTCGCTAAGAATCTCTTTCAGTTGCCGCACAACGACTTCGATTTCCTCCTCGGTCGTCGTGCGACCCAGGCTGAACCGAATCGCGCCCATGCCAGTCTCCGCGGGAACTCGCATTGCCTTCAGAACGGGGGATAATTCGATCAATCCGGAGTGGCAGGCCGATCCCGTTGAGGCAGCCACCCCATCCAAGGCATGCAGAATCTCCGTCCCAACCTTGCCGGGGAAACTGACGTTCAGAGTGTTCGGCAAACGGTCCGTCGGATGCCCATTGAGAACTACGCTGCCGTCGAACTCTTCGGTCAACCGATGCCAGAACAGGTCTCTCAGTTCCTGGATTGACTGCCTCCCGATCCAGGATTCGGCCAGTTCGCAGGCCGCGCCAAGACCTACATCGAGCAGAACGCTCTCCGTACCCGCGCGGCGGCCCGCTTCATGCCCCGCGCCGTGGATGAGCGGCTCGAGTTGCATACCCGCGCGGACATAGAGCGCTCCGACGCCTTTCGGGCCATAGAGTTTGTGGCCCGCTACGGACAATAGATCGACACCGAGATCTCCTACTTTTGTTGGAATCTTTCCCACGGACTGGGCGGCATCGGTATGGAACACGATTCCGTGCTCGCGAGCGATATGGCTGATCTCCGCAATGGGTTGGATGGTGCCAACTTCGTTATTGGCGTGCATTACGGAAATCAGGACCGTGGTCGGCGTCACCGCGCGCCGCACATCTTCTGGATCGACGCGACCCAAGGCATCCACCGGCAGAAAGGTGACCTTCGCGCCGAGCCGTTCCAGGAAGCGGCAGGGATGGATGACCGCAGGGTGCTCGACCTGCGTCGTAATGATGTGGAAACGCGCAGTGGGCCGGGCGAAGAAGGTTCCCTTTAGCGCGTGATTGTTCGCTTCGCTTCCACCGCTGGTGAAGACAATCTCGCTGGCGTCGCAACCCAGAAGGCGGGCGACTTGCCCACGCGCCTTCTCAACAGCCTCCCGCGCGGGCCTCCCTGCCCAGTGATCGCTCGACGGATTCCCAAACGGACGATCCAGCACCGTTCGCATTGCAGCGGCAACCTCGGGCGCTACCGGCGTGCTCGCATTGAAGTCAAGGTAGATTTGCATGCTGTTCCTCGCGTGTGACAACCGGCCTACCATCCAAAGTGAACCGACGGCAAATCATGCCGAACCTTGGCCAGGTAGTACCGCTCGAAGGCAATCTTCATGTACCTTGCCCACTTTGCGCGTTTTGTAACGATCTTGTTGCGCGGAGGGAGGAACGGATCTGCCGACAAATAAAATGCCGTGTCGCCCGCATCCGCAATGCAGGTCATTGGCAATGTCAGGCCATCCAGCTTTTTGCCGCCGGCGAACTCCGCCGCAACATTGCGCGCAGCAATCCGGGCCATCGATTCGCTCAGGTGCCCGGTTTTCGGAACTGCGACCGGCACCGGTGTCACGCCAGGCGGAGCAATGGCAACCGCGACACCGGCCGCGTAGATGTTTCCAAATTTTGCGCTGGACAAGTGCGGCGTTACGGGAATGAATCCCTTCGCGTTGCCCAGACCTTCGACCGCGCGGACGAATGGGCTGCCGATAAATGCTGGAATTACCAGCGAGAAATCAAACGGTAGCTCCGCATTGTCGGACAAGGTGAGACTGCCCGGCCGTGCCTCGACGATTTTGGCGTTTACGGTAGTAGCGTCAATGTTCCGTTCCGCGAATTCGTCCTGAATCATTCGCGGAGATGCGCCAATGCCGCCTACGCCGAAGTGACCCAGAAAGGGCTCGGGTGTCACGAAGGCAAGCGAAAAGCGATGGCGCTTCCTTGCCCGTCTCAGAACCGTGTCGATCATCATCACCAGTTCGTAAGCCGGACCAATGCAACTCGCTCCCGCCACCGCGCCGATCACGATCCGTCCCGAATCCGACGCCAGCACCTTCGTCAGTGCATCCCGCGCCTGGGCAGCTTCATCGACCGTAAAAGTGGAATGAACGTAACCGGCCTTCGGATCGATGCCGGGTACGGCGGCATGATCCAGTTCCGCTCCTGGACAGAGGATGAGAGCGTCGTAGGGAAATCTCGCCGAAGACGTTCGGACCTCTCCCCGTAGAGGATCGAGTTCCTTCACTTCATCCTGCACAAAACGTATCCGCCGACGTTGGAGCGGCCCATCCAGAGGAACCTGTAGCCGCGATGGATTGCGCCATCCCATGATGACCCACAGCAGCGAGGGCATGAACGTAAACGCCGCATCCCGCGAGATCACCGTGATCTCGGCATCTCGCGGAAGCCTTCTGCGAAGCTCATAGGCCGCGTTG
>DAHUZH010000003.1 GCA_027306695.1 Acidobacteriaceae bacterium | reverse complement strand
CAACGAAAGAACCAAGAGAGGAACCATGAGGCAAGTCGTTTCGGAACGAGGGTTCGGTACTGTTCCATTTTGGGATTGGGTGGGGTGGGGTGAAGGGTGGTCGGCTGGGTGGGATGGGAGGGGGAGAAAATTGCTGCAAAATTAGAATGAAAAATTATCGCCGTGACGCACGGTAATCGACCGGAGTACGCTTTGTTTAAATCATGTGGAAGTACGAGAAGTTCCTACAACCCGTTCGTGTAATCGTGGAAGCGTCAATCGAGATATCGAGGAAGGTTCGTTTCGCTTTTGAGCGAGTTCTCTTGTTTCAGATACCTCGCTATGGACGGTGGGGTCTGTATACACAGCTTGTTATTATCAGCGTTTGCTGGATGACTTGGAAGGTGTTCTATTTTGAGCTGGCTCCGGGTGACGCTATTGCAGCCCTAGCTCTCGTAGCAGTGATTATGACCGTCAGAGCTAATAGTTTCACCAAAGCAGAACAGGTCGTATGGGTGCTGATTGGGTTCTCTCTGTTTGCCTGTGAGACAACAATTATTCATGGGGATAGGGTCAAAAATGATCTGCAACAACGAATTGAGCTAACGCAGCAGAATATCGAATTCGGTGAAACATTGCAGTCGTTTAGAGATATTCATGGCCAAAATAAAAATCAATTAAAAAAAACGGATTCCTTACTTAGGGATACAGATAAGAATCTTTTGAACATTACTGGCGGAGATGACTTTGGCTATGTTTTGCCCAGCGAAAATTCCCTAGAAGGAGAAGGATTTTCTGTTCGTTTATACCATGATGGAAATGAGCAACTCACCGGAGTATCTGTGCGAATTGCAGCCATTCTCCATGACTGCCCGTGGCCTCCCCAGGAAGATCAAAAGTGTACCGAACAGTTTGATGCGGGCTTCCTAACTCCATTTCAGATGGGTACGCTCGGCCCATCAACATCAATGCTTATTCCTCACATGCTTGTACCCCATGTAGATGGAGATGGGATAAGTCACTACGCAATTCAAATTGCAGCCCAAAATGGTATCGCTATTGAGCAAATATGGTTTAGACGTGCAAGGAATAACCATGCAGCTTGGGCATATAAGTATGTCGTATACCGCGAAGTGCATGGGAAGACTAAAAAAGGAGATTTTTCAGCAGAAGGGCATAAGTTTCGCCCCTTAAAAAAGGCGGATTGGAGGGAACCTCTTACGCAGCCGTGAGTTTTTATAATTTCCAATGTCGATGCTTCAAAGTGCTTGAGCAGCGTATCGTACTTCGCCATATCGGTTCGATGAGGCTAATTTCCAGGCCACTATTTGAGCAAAAATTTGCCGCAAAATTTTTGCTTGCAACTTCGCTTTTCATTCGCTAGACTGTGGGAACTATGGCGATCACGCGGCGGCAAAAAGAGGTCCTCGACTTTATCCGAAATTTTGTGGAGCGGTGCGGCTACTCTCCATCCTTTGAAGAGATTGCGCACGGGCTGGAGCTGAGTTCGCTGGCCACGGTGCATAAACACATCTCCAACCTGGAGCGGAAGGGCCTGCTGCAACGCGCGCACAATCGCAGCCGGTCGATCGATGTGCTGCCGGAGCGGAAGAAATCGACGATGCAGGACATCCCCATGATGGGGCGCATCGCCGCTGGCCGACCGGTGGAGGCGATGGAGGCGCACGAGAGCCTATCGCTGAACGACCTGGTGGACAACAAGCCGGTCTTCGCGCTGGAGGTCCGCGGCGAATCCATGCGCGACGACCATATTATGCACGGCGACTACGTGCTGGTGGAAAAGGTGCAGACGGCGCGGCAGGGCGAGATTGTCGTAGCGCTGGTGGACGGTTCGGACACGACGCTGAAACGCTATTACCTGGAAGGCAGCACGGTCCGGCTGCAACCGGCGAACAGCGAGATGGAACCGATCTATGTTCCGGCGGCGCGAGTGGCGATTCAGGGTCGCGTGCTGGCGATTGTGCGGAAGTTTTCTTAGTGCGGATTTCCAGCGAGTGATAGCGACGCCATCCAGGCGAAGAATCTTGCGGTTTTCAGTAAATACGAGGTCCTTCACTTCGTTCAGGATGACAGTTCCTTTGCGCCGGATTCTATAGACAAAGCGTGATAAGTCCGCAACTAATCGCTGTTGCCCTGCGGGTGCAGCGTGGGGCGGTCGTCGCTCTGCGAGCTATCGGAAACGGGACCGGCGCCGACGCGGCGCAAGGTGGGCTGCTTTGGGTTGGCGCCATTTTTCAGCGGGCGGCGATTTTCCATGCGCTTGAGACGCGCCTGAATGGCGTGAAACTCCGAGGTATCGACCACATAGTCCGGGCACGGCGGCAGGATGGTCGCGATTTCATGCTGGGTACGGGCAACGCGGGTGGGCGTTTGTGGATGGGTGGAAAACGTCTTTGAGATCAGGCCGGGCTTGGTCTTCTGCAATTCTTCCAGCTTCTCAAAAAATGCGATGAGCTGCTGCGGGTCGTACCCGGCCTTGTAGAGATATTGCACGCCGAGCCAGTCGGCCTGTGCTTCAAAGTCGCGCTGAAATTGCAGGAAGGTGAGCGGGATGGCCACGGCGGAGGCCTCGTAAATTTCATAGCCCGCCATGCTGTAGCCGGTGAGCATGACCAGCGGGACCATGCCGAGATCGGCATAATGCATGCGGGTCATTTCCCGCGCCTGGTGGTGCGCGGCGACATGGGCGATCTCATGCGCCATCACTCCGGCGAGTTCAGCTTCATTGTCGGCGGCGAGGATGAGGCCGGAGTTGACGAAAAAATAGCCGCCAGGCAGCGCAAAGGCGTTGATCTCATCGGTGTCGATGACCTTGATGGTGAACGGAACTTTGGCGTCGGAGTTTTTGACGATGTTCTGGCCAAGCCGGTTGACGTATTCGTCGATGACCGGATCGTGGATGATCTTCGCCGACTTCGTGACCTGCTGCGCAATCTGATTGCCCCAGCCCATCTCGGTGTTGGTGGAGTACCAGTTGCCGAATCCGCGGCCGCCAACATTACGATGCCCGACCGCGTTGACGTCATTGATGCTGCCCGGTTTGACACCGGGCATGGTTGGGTTGGGATTGGCGGATGGATTGGGCGAAGGGGTGTTCGTTGTTTGCGCGAAGGCTGCGGACGCGGCCAGCAGCGAGCCTGCAACCAACATAAATCCGCCAAGATTCCTGAAAGAAATAGCAGTCCTCATAAGGCGACGATTCTCTGGATTCTTCACTTCGCTACGCGGAGCCTGCCCTGAGCGTAGTCGAAGGGTTCAGAATGACTCCTGCTCAACCATCTATCTTTTTCTAGTATGCGCCATGCTGTCGATACAACAACCCAGACGCACAAAGAGCGGAGACGGCTGCAACCGCCAGGTCCCTCCACTGCGGTCGGGATGACAACCTGAAAGATAGAGAGAAAAATAAAAAGGCCGCTGGAATGCTCCGGCGGCCTTTTTGTTTTCTACCGATGCTTCCGGCTCAGTCGTAGTATTCCAGGCCGAGGTGGGTGATGAGTTCTTCGCCCTGGATGTGGCGGAGAGTATTTTTCAGCTTCATCGACTGGATGAACAGGTCGTGCTCCGGGTACAGACCTTCCGGCGTCATCGGCGATTTGAAGAAGAAGCTGAGCCACTCCTGAATGCCGATGCCGCGCAGTTCCTCGGTGCGCTTGGCGAGGTCGAGCAGCAGCACGATATCGAGCGCGATGGGCGCGGCGAGGATGGAGTCGCGGCAGAGAAAATCGACCTTGATCTGCATTGGATAGCCGAGCCAGCCGAAGATGTCTATATTGTCCCAACCTTCTTTATTATCACCACGCGGCGGATAATAGTTAATGCGTACTTTGTGGTAAATATCTTTGTACAGGTCGGGGTAAAGTTCGGGCTGCAGGATGTAGTCGAGCACGCCGAGCTTCGACTCTTCCTTGGTCTTGAAGGACTCGGGATCGTCGAGGACCTCGCCATCGCGGTTGCCAAGAATATTGGTCGAGTACCAGCCGCTGACGCCGAGCATGCGGGCCTTGAAGGCAGGAGCGAGGACGGTCTTGATGAGCGTCTGACCGGTCTTGAAATCCTTGCCGCAGATGGGCGCGTTGTTCTTTTTCGACAGCTCCTGCATGACCGGCAGATCGACCGTCAGGTTCGGAGCGCCGTTGGCGAAGGGGACGCCTTCCGACAGCGCGGCGTAGGCATAAATCTGCGAGGGCGCGATGCCGGGATCGTTCGATTCCAGCCCTTTCTCAAAGGCGGCAAGCGATTGGTGCACCGCCGACGGCTCCAGAAAGATTTCCGTCGAACCGCACCAGATCATGACCTGGCGCTCGGTCTTTTTCTTGAACTCGCGAATGTCGGCGCGAAGCTGGTCGGCAAGTTCGCGCTTGTTCTTGCCCTGCTTGACGTTGGTCCCATGCAGGCGTTTCACATAGAACTGATCGAAGACCGCGGGCATAGGCTTGATCGATTCCAGAAAGGGACGGATGGACTGGAGCAGGTCTTTGTCGAGGACCTTCGCGGTGCTGGCGGCCTCAAACATATTGCCGGGAAAAATGTCCCAGCCGGTGAAGACGACGTCGTTCAAATCGGCCAGCGGAACGAAGTCCTTCATCAGCGGGGTGCGGCTCTCGGTGCGTTTTCCCAGGCGGACCGTGCCCATCTGGGTGACGGAGCCGATCGGTTTGGCCAGCCCTTTGCGGACGGCTTCCACGCCAGCGATGAGGGTGGTTGCCACCGCGCCCAGGCCGACCACCATGATGCCTAATTTGCCATTTGCAGGCTGAATTTTAGAGGTCCCAGCGGATGTTTTCTCGCTGGTTTCGTGAGTTGCCATGCTTTCGTTGGACCATCCTTCAGGATTGGATTTGTGTTGGTTGGAAGACTCTTTAGTCTATCAGCGCAGAGGGCTTTAGGAAACGAGCGGGCGAAGAGGCACGCATCGAATGGAGAGCCTGTGCGTCCAACTACCTAGATTGTTCCTCCAGTCTGGATGGAGTGCAAGGCCCACGGGTAAACTTCGCGAAGAATATCCGGTCGCCAGAGTCGGAAATTCAATGGAAGTGCGAAGAGACCCGAAAAGACAAAACGCAGGTCCGACCACTCGTCGGGATGACAACGTTTTTTAGGGAACCAACTTTGAGCGCAGGCATTTGCAAATTTCCGATCATTTCATGAGAAAACTGTATCGAGCGGTTTTCCTCGCGATATTGCCTGGCACATGTGTGTTGGCGCAGAGTGCAAAGGCCCCGGCAGCTCCGAATTCGCAGATCGTTTTGCGGTCCCAATCGAATGTCGTTATGGTCCCCACCCTGGTAAAGACCAAAGCAGGCGATCGGGTCTTCTCGCTCATGTCTCAAGACTTCACAATCACGGACAATGGAGTCGAGCAGAAAGTGAGCTTAGACAACGATATGGGCCAGCAGCCGTTAGCGCTGGTGGTTGTTGTGCAGACGGGCGGCGCAGGCGTCCAACGGCTTCCTAGCCTGCAACATCTGCAAACCATGCTGGAAGCCATGGTGGGAAATGTTCCGCATCAGGTTGCGCTGGTCGCCTTCGATAGCAAGCCGCATCTGCTCCAGAATTTCACGCCGAATCTGGCCGATGTCGGCAAAGCCATGCAAGCCACGCATCCGGGCGATGGTGGAGCAGCCATTCTGGATGGTCTCGCGGTGTCGATCAATATGGTTCGGAAGCAGCCGCCGGAATTTCGCCGCGCTGTTTTGCTGATCAGCGGAACCGTCGATCATGGAAGCCAGACAAAACTCGACGAGGCGTTGCGCGTGGTGAGCGAAACGAACACGGTGGTCTACAGCATGGCGTTCTCCACCACGAAAACTGAGGTGAAGGCCGCGTTGACGAACACGCCCTCTTCGCCCTCTTCCAGCCATGCAAATACGACAGTCCACGAACCACAGGTACAAACAAATTTGGCGGACAAACCCTCTCCCCAGCCCGCCAGCGGAACGGACCCAGCGTATAGCTTCGCGTTCTCTTCTTTGAACGCAGCGGTCGGAGCAGAGCGGACCAATACGCCTTCTTCTCCTACTTCCAAGGGCTGCTCCCAACATGCCACGCAATCCGCTGGTGGGCGTTTAGGGAACCAGGACAGCTGCGCGAGCTTTATGCCTCTGATTCTTTTTGCCACCCGGCTCGGCATGAATGGATTGAGTCGGAATACGCCAAGAACAGTGGCGCGGCTGACTGGCGGCGAGTACAGGAAGTTCGACAATGAACGGGAACTGGAGAGCGGGCTGTTCGCGTTCGCGAACGACCTTCCCAATCGCTACCTTCTCAGCTTCCAACCGGTTTCGCCGACGCTGGGACTGCATACAATTCAAGTGACGTTGAAAAACTATCCCAAGCTGCTAGTCGCGGCAAGGGCCAGCTATTGGGCAGCCGGTGAAGCGGCTACAGGGCGCAGTACACCGTAGGGTGCGCATACAGTAGATATATATGGTTACGCTGCTTGCGAAAACAAAAACCAAGAAAACTGCATCTCTCTTAGGTAACGAAACTTTCAATCAAGGTGACATTTCTGGATGAAAACTGAGGGCAAGGTGGGCCGCAAGGAACCGATGGCAGCCAACATCGCGACAAAACTGGAAGGCAGAAGCCGGGTGGTCATCGAAGGCGTACGTCCTGAAATCGATGGCGGGGAATATCCGATCCAGCGTGTGGTTGGAGAAACGGTGACGGTGGAGGCGGACATTTTTGCCGACGGTCATGACGTCGTGGCCGCGCAACTGCTGTATCGCGGACCGAAGGAGCGGAGTTGGAAGACCGTACCGATGGAAGCGCTGAGCAACGATCGCTGGCACGCAGAGTTCCCTGTTACGGAACTGGGCGAATACCGCTACACGCTGGAGGGCTGGGTCGACCCGTTTGCCACCTGGCAGCATGCAATGCAGAAACGCATTGCCGCGAAACAGGATGTGCATGTTGAAGTGAAGTCGGGCGGAATGCTTGTTTCTGCCGCAGCAAAGCGGGCCAAGGGTGGCGATGCGAAGAAGCTGGCGGAGTTTGCCGGCAAGCTGAATGACGAATCGAATCTCGAAGCAGCGTCGGCTGCGGCGCCCGATCCTGCGCTGGAAGCTTTGATGCAAAAATATGCCGAGCACGCCTTTTGCACGCGCTATGCGAAGGAGCTGGCGGTGAACGTGGGCCGCGAACGCGCGGGATTTTCGACGTGGTACGAAATTTTTCCGCGCTCCTGTTCGGCGACGCTGGGACAACATGGGACCTTCAAAGATTGCGAGGCGTGGCTGCCTTACATTGCGTCGATGAACTTCGACGTGTTGTACCTGCCGCCGATCCACCCCATTGGCAACTCGTTCCGCAAAGGAAAAAATAATAGCGAGAAAGCGGAGCCGGACGATGTTGGAAGCCCATGGGCCATCGGTTCGGAGGAGGGCGGGCATAAGGCCATTCATCCGCGGCTGGGCACGCTGAAAGATTTTCAGTCGTTGATTGCGAAGGCGAAGGAGCATGGACTGGAGATTGCGCTGGATATTGCGTTTCAATGTTCGCCGGACCATCCGTATGTGCGCGAGCATCCGAGTTTTTTCCGCAAGCGGCCGGATGGGACGATCCAATATGCGGAAAATCCGCCGAAGAAATATCAGGACATTTATCCGCTCGACTTCGAGACCGAGGACTGGCGCGCGCTTTGGGCGGAACTGAAAAGCGTGATCGACTATTGGATCGAGCAGGGCGTGCTCATCTTTCGCGTCGACAATCCGCACACCAAGTCCTTCCCATTCTGGAAATGGGTAATTGCCGAAGTCAAGGCCGCGCATCCTGAGGTGATTTTTCTGGCCGAGGCGTTCACGCGGCCGAAGGTGATGTACCGGCTGGGCAAGCTGGGCTTCACGCAATCCTACACCTACTTTACCTGGCGGAACACGAAGGAAGATCTGACCGAGTATCTGGAGGAGTTGACGCAGACCGAGGTGGTGGAATTTTTCCGGCCAAATTTCTGGCCGAACACGCCGGACATTCTGCACGAAGCGCTACAGAAAGGAGGTCGGCCAGCGTTTATGGCCCGGTACATACTGGCGGCGACGCTGGCGGCGAATTGCGGCATTTATGGGCCGGCCTTTGAGTTGTGCGAAAACACGCCGGTCAAACCAGGCAGCGAAGAGTACCTCGACTCCGAGAAATATCAACTGCGTCATTGGGACATCGATGGGTCGCAGAATGTGCAGACGCGGATTGCGCGCGTGAACGAGGTTCGCAGGACGCATCCTGCGTTGCAGAACAATCGCAGCCTGCATTTTCACGAGACCGACCAGCCGCAACTTCTTTGCTACAGCAAAACGGATGCGAGTGGAAAGGATGTCATTTTAACGGCGGTCAATCTGGACTTTCAGAACACGCAAGCGGGATGGGTGGAACTGGATCTGACGAAGTTAGGCGTGGGCGCCGACCAGCAGTTCGATGTACACGATCTGCTGACGGACGCGCACTATACATGGAAAGGCACGCGAAATTTTATTCAGTTGCAACCGGGTCAGGCGCACATTTTTCATGTACGCGTGGGTGGACAGGCGTGAGGATGTGAATCATGCATACGTTTACAGAAACAAGCTGGCGAGTGGGAGCGAAAAGAAGAAACGCAGGTCCCTCCACTTTGTCCGCTGCTGCGGACTTCGGTCGGGATGACAAGTTTTTGTGATGAATAAAAGATTCACATGCTAAAGCAACTTCAAAGTGCGCATATCAGGCCATTAGGAGTAACGATTTGAAGCAAGCGGGCAGTGCGTCGGACCCTCTCTGGTATAAGGACGCGATCCTATACGAACTCCACGTCAAAGCGTTTGCCGATGCCAACAACGACGGCGTGGGAGACTTTCAGGGTCTGCTGGGCAAGCTCGATTATTTGCAGGAGTTGGGCATTACCTGCATCTGGCTGCTTCCTTTTTTTTCGTCTCCTTTGCGCGACGACGGCTACGATATTTCCGACTACCTGACGGTGCATCCCAGCTACGGCACGCTGGAGGACTTCCAGACCTTTCTGCAGGCGGCGCATGATCGCGGCCTGCAGGTAATGATTGAGCTGGTGGTGAACCACACATCCGACCAGCATGCATGGTTTCAGCAGGCGCGGCTCGCGCCGCCCGGATCGCCCGAGCGCGACTACTACGTGTGGAGCAACACGGATGAAAAATACAAAGGCGCGCGCATCATTTTTACCGACACGGAAAAGTCCAATTGGACCTGGGACCCGGTGGCGAAGGCCTATTACTGGCACCGATTTTTCTCGCACCAGCCCGACCTGAACTACGACAATCCGCTGGTGCTGGAAGAGGTGCTGCGCATTATGCGCTTCTGGCTGGACATGGGCGTGGACGCGCTGCGCATCGACGCTATTCCTTATTTAGTGGAGCGCGAAGGCACAAGCTGCGAGAACTTGCCGGAAACACACGCCGTGATGAAGAAGATTCGCGCGGAGATCGACGCGCATTATGAAGGCCGCGTGATTCTGGCCGAAGCCAATCAATGGCCCGCCGATGTGCGCCCCTACTTCGGTGATGGCAATGAGTGCCATATGGCGTTCCACTTTCCACTGATGCCGCGCATGTATATGGCGCTGCGCCAGGAAGACCGGCTGCCGATTACGGACATCATGGCGCAGACGCCTGCGATTCCCAACAACTGCCAGTGGGGACTGTTTCTACGCAACCACGATGAACTGACGCTGGAGATGGTGAGCGAGGAGGAGCGGGATTACATGTATCTCGCGTATAGCGCGGACCCGCGCATGCGCATCAACATTGGGATTCGGCGGAGGCTGGCGCCGCTGCTCGATAACAACCGCCGCCGCATTGAGCTGTTGAACAGTATTTTGTTTTCATTTCCGGGAACGCCGATCCTCTACTACGGCGATGAGATCGGCATGGGCGACAACATCTATCTGGGCGACCGCAACGGCGTACGCACGCCGATGCAATGGACGGGCGACCGCAATGCCGGATTTTCGCGCGCGGTCCCGGCGAAGCTCTACAGCCCGGTGGTGATGGACCCCATTTGGGGCTACGAAGCGATCAATGTGGAGGCGCAGCAGAGCGATTCGTCTTCTCTGCTGAACTGGATGCGCAACCTGATTGCGCTGCGCAAGCTGTTTCGCGTCTTCGGGCGCGGCGCGCTGAAGTTTCTCAATCCATCGAACCGCAAAGTACTGGCGTATGTCCGCGAAGATGGCGATGAGATTGTGTTGTGCGTCGCCAATCTTTCGCGGTTCGCGCAGCCAGCGCAACTTGATTTGGGCGACTACAACGGCATGGTCCCGGTGGAGATGCTGGGCTATGTCGAGTTTCCGACGATCAGCAAGCAGCCGTATTCCGTTACCCTCGCGCCGTATGGATTTTTGTGGCTGGAGCTGCATCCGGCTCCCGAAGACGCTGCCGCGCCATCGGATGGTGCAACGTTGCTGCTAGCGGATGCGTCGGACTGGAAGAGTTTGTTCGAGGGTGCGAACCGGCGCAAGTTGGAGGAGACGATTCTTCCGGCTTATATTCCAAGGCAGCGCTGGTTCGGCAATAAATCCACGCCGATCCTTAGCACACACATGGCAGACTGGGGCAAGCTGGACTGCATCGGCGCGATGGTCTGCCTGGTGCAGGTGGAATACGACACCGGCAAAGCCGACCGATATCTTTTGCCGCTTGCGATTGCCTTTGGCAGCGCGGCGCAGACTCTTCGAGGAAACTCTCCGGCTTCGATTCTGTCGACGCTGCTTTCTCCGAATGGAGAAGGCGTTTTATACGACGCGACCTTCGACGCAGTAGCGTGCCAAGGATTGCTGGATCTGATCGCCACGTCGAAGGAGTTCCCCACGCAACACGGAACGATGCAGGGCGCGGGCAGCAGTGCGCTGACCCGAATGCTGGCAAAAACGAAAGGACCAGCCGACAAGTTGCTGTCGCCACGCCGCAGTTTAGTGGAGCAAAGCAATACTTCAATTTTATTCGGTGAACGATTGATTATGAAGCTCTTCCGCCATTCAGAACCGGGGTTGAATCCCGACTGCGAGATTGGCCGGTTCCTGACCGAGGAAGCGCATTTTGCAAACATTCCGCAGTTCGGCGGCTCCATTGAATATGTACGTGAGGATGAGCAGCCAGCCACGCTGGGCATGCTGCAAGGGCTGGTCGCCAACCAGGGCGATGGATGGACGTGGGTGCTGGAAGAACTGGAACGCTATTACGAAAACTACGTGAAGGAGACGATCCCCGCAGAGGAATTGCGGTCGCACGCGAAAGCTGCGACGCACGCCTGCGAGGCGCGCGCTTCGACCTTCGCGCTGGACCATGCCGGGGTCGCGCTGGATGCCGCCGCCGTGCTGGGACAAAGAACGGCGGCGATGCACTTGGCGCTGGCGTCTTCCAAAACGAACGAGGCTTTTTCTCCTGAGCCGATGACTGCGGCGTATGTGGAAGGCCTGCAAGCGGCGATCAATGTGCAAGGGACGCAGGCATACGAATTGTTGAAGAAAAATATGTTGCTGCTGGCGGACGATACGGTGGAGATGGCGGCGTTTTTGCTGAGCCGCCGGACGCGCGTGCTGGATGGGCTTGGCGCAGCCAATGGGAGCGCTGCGGGTGCAGGCGATGCGCTGGGGCAGCGTACGCGCATCCATGGGGACTATCATCTGGGCCAGGTGCTGCGCGTGAAGACGGACTTTGTCATTCTGGATTTTGAGGGAGAACCGGCGCGCCCGCTGTCAGCTCGCCGGGCCAAACATTCTCCGTTGAAGGACGTTGCGGGAATGTTGCGCTCGTTCAATTACGCGGCGTGGGTGGCGCTGATGAAATACTCCTCGCGCCGGTCGGAGGACCAGGCCCGATTGGAACCGTGGGCGCGCCTGTGGGACGAGTCGGCGTGCGCGGAGTTTCTGCATGCCTATTGCGCGACGATCTCCGGCAGTGGACTGGTCCCTTCGGATGCGAAGGAATTTCAAAACCTGCTGAATCTCCATTTGCTGGACAAGGCCTTTTACGAATTGCTGTATGAATTGAACAGTCGGCCCGACTGGGTGAAGATACCGCTGATGGGAATCGCTTCCCTGTTGCAATAGTTCTATGGATGGAAAACTTCTCTGCCTGAACAAGACGAAGGCACACGATGGCTGAAGCGGAAATACTGGAAGAGTCGAAACGGGACGACGCCGGAACCAGCACGACCGATCTTCTGGTCGCCATTCCGACGGCGCTGGGCAGCGAAATTTTTTCCTCCACGCTGAAAAAACTTGCCGATGCTTGCCGGCTTCTTATTGCGCCCTGCGAAGTCGTCCTGGCACTGCCGTGTGGGACCGCGCAGGACCAGTTGGCGGAGCGTCCGACTGAACTTCCGAGCGACCTGGCGGGTGTCTCGCCGCAGGCGCATCCGCTGCGCTATGTGAACTATCCGCTGGCGGCGTCCGATCCCGTCGCGACCCCATGGCTGACGAGCGCCAATATCAGTCGAGCGATTTTCTCGCTCGCGAACACGCTGAGCGCGCGCGCCTGCACCGTGCTGGGAACGGACGCGACATTCAAGGATAAATCTATTACCCCAGAAAAACTTACGCTGCTGCTTGGCCCCGGCATGGAAGGACGCTTCGACCTGGTGATGCCTCTCTACACAATGCAGCCGTTCGACGACCTGCTGAACAAAAGCATTCTGTATCCACTGACGCGAGTGTTGTATGGGCAACGAGTGCGCAATCCGCTGGGAAGCGAGTTTCAGGTTTCGGCCAAGCTGCTGCAAAAAATTCCCTCCAACGCGGCAGGAGACTCCGCGCGGCAACAGGCCAGACTGCTATGGCTGGCCAGCATTGCAGCAAATCAAAACCTGAAAATCTGCCAGGTATATCTGGGAGCAAAGCGTCCGCAGAGCCACGAAGGCATTGAACTGAGCGGCGCTCTGGCGCAGTTGGCGGGGCCGTTGTTTACCGACATGGAAGACAACGCCGCTTTCTGGCAGCGGGTACGCGGTTCGCACGATGTCCCAACCTTCGGAAACGCGGAGACGTCCGCCGATGCTGTGGATGCGGTCGATGTGAGCCGCATGGTGGACGCATTCCAGTTGGGCATGCGCAACCTGCGGGAGATATGGTCGCTCATCCTGCCTCCAGTCACACTGCTGGAACTGATGAAGCTCTCGCGGTTGGCGCCGAATGAATTTCAAATGCCGGACGCGCTGTGGGCGCGCATCGTATATGACTTTGCGCTGGCCCACCGGCTGCGCAACATTCATCGCACGCATCTGTTCGGTGCGCTCACGCCTCTCTATCTCGGGTGGGCCGCATCCTACGCGGTGGAGTTGAACCGGGCCGGTATGGCGGTGGCGGAAGAACGAGTGGAGCAACTGGCCATCGCTTATGAAGCGGAGAAACCTTATCTACTGTCGCGTTGGCGCTGGCCGGATAGGTTCCATCCTTAACGGGTCGCACCATGTTGTAGAACGTCGAAGAATACCAAGGAGCGCGCAATGTGGGAACAGGTCAAGCAGGCACTGCAAGCATCGATCGAGCGGGTCATCTTCAAGGTCGCAACGCTACTACCCGGAGTGCTGGCGCTGGTACTGGCGTTGCTGATCTTTACGGGCATCGGATGGCTTTTGGCGCTCGTCCTGCGGAGGCTTCTGATCGCAATCCAGTTCGATACACGGGTGGAAAAATGGGGCATCACGAGCGTCTCCAATTGGTCGCCGTCGAACAGTCCCACCTTTCTGGTGACGCGCATTGTGTTCTGGGCGACCTTTATTGTCGGCCTCTTTGTTGGGATCGCGGCGTTCGATGCTTCCTCCGCCTCGGGTCTGTCGGCGTACATGGTGGGCTATCTTTCCAAGATCGTTGCAGCCGTGGTGGTACTGCTGGTCGGCATCATCGTTGCGAGATTTCTTTCCAGAAGCGTCCTCATCAACGGCGTCAACATGAACCTGCAACACGCGCGCCTGCTGAGCTTGGGCGTGAAATGGCTGGTGCTGGTGTTCACCGCCGCCATGGTGCTGGACCATCTGGAAATTGCACGGGGGATTGTGGACCTTGGTTTCGGCATTCTGTTCGGCGGCATCGTGCTGGCGTTGGCGCTGGCCGTGGGCCTCGGCTCGCGAGACCTGGTGAGCCGGTCGCTGGAGCGGGAAAGCAACAAGCCATCTCAAGAGGAAGATATCGTGCATCATTTTTGAGCTTGCCGCGCCATAATGAAACTACCTATTCATGAAAATCATTGATCTACTTTTTGGCCGTCCGCTGGCCACATACGAAGACCGCGCGGAAAAGATAGGTGCGTCTCGGGGCATTCCCATCTTCGGCCTCGATGCGCTCAGTTCTGCGGCGTACGGGCCGGAAGCCGCGCTGACGCTGCTGATTCCGCTGGGCATGGCTGGCGTGCATTACGTGATGCCGATCACGGTGGCCATTCTGGCGCTGTTGACGATTCTCTACTTCTCATATCGACAAACGATTGCTGCCTACCCCAACGGCGGAGGCTCGTACACGGTGGCGAGCGAAAATCTGGGCGCTGTGCCGGGGCTGCTGGCCGGCTCCGCGCTGATGGTGGACTACATTCTGGAAGTCGCGGTAGGTATCTCCGCTGGCGTTGGCGCGCTGGTGTCGGCGCTTCCGAAACTCCAGCCGCATACGCTGTCCCTTTGTCTAGGCATACTCGTCATACTGACGCTGATGAATCTTCGCGGAGCACGCGCTGCGGGCGCAGCGTTCATGGCGCCGACCTACCTATTCATCGTCTGCATGCTGGGAGTGATTGGCTGGGGCGTGGTGAAAGTGATTGCCTCAGGCGGTCATCCTCACGCGGTGGTTGCGCCGCCGCAGCTTGGGCATGCGACGGAAGTCCTGAGTTTATGGCTGTTGCTGAAGGCATTTTCCAGCGGCTGTACGGCGATGACTGGCGTGGAAGCCGTCAGCAATGGCGTGGGCGCATTCAAGGAACCGCACGAAAAATCCGCGCAGCTTACGCTGACGATCATCATCGCATTGCTCGGAATTCTGCTGCTGGGAATTGCGTTTCTGGTCCCCGCATATCATATTGCGGCGACCGATCCTTCCGGTTCTGGTTATCAGAGCGTGCTGTCGCAATTGATCGCTGCTATCAGCGGACGCGGAGTTTTTTACTACGTCAGCATTGCGTCCATTCTGCTGGTACTGGCGCTTTCCGCCAATACGGGCTTCGCGGATTTCCCCCGACTGTGCCATAACATTGCGCGCGACCGCTATTTGCCGTTCGCATTTACGCTGCGTGGACGGCGGCTGGTTTATTCGGGCGGCGTGTATGTGCTGGCCTTTTTCGTAGCGTTACTGCTGATTATTTTCCGTGGTGTGACCGACAGGCTCATCCCGTTGTTCGCCATCGGTGCCTTTCTCGCCTTTACGCTTTCTCAGGCGGGCATGGTGCAGCATTGGCGACGCACGCGCGGTAAAGGCTGGCAGTTCAGCCTGGCGCTGAACGGAGTAGGGGCCATCGCCACCGGTATCACGGTATGCGTGGTGCTGGTTACGAAATTTACCTCTGGCGCGTGGATGACCGCACTTTTGATTCCGCTCATTATCCTGATGATGCTGGGGGTGCATCATCACTATCGCTGGGTGGGACGCCAGGTTGCGGCCAAGGGTGCGCTGGACACCAGCAAGCTGAGCGAGCCGATCGTTGTGCTGCCGATTCCTGGATGGAACCGCGTCACAGCCAAGGCGCTTCGCTTTGCCCTCTCGCTTTCCAAAGAGGTGTATTGCATCCATGTGAAGACGGAAGAAGGTGAGCAGGATTTGAACGCGCTATGGCAAAAAAATGTCGCGACGCCTCTGCAACAGGCGGGACTTCCCGAAGCAAAGCTGATCCAGATTGAATCTCCAACACGACGGATCATCGGACCAATACTGGACCAGATACTTCAAACGGAACAGGAGAACCCCGACCGCCAATTGATAGTTTTGCTGCCGGAGTTGGTCGAAAACCGATGGTATTTTTACGTACTGCATAACCAACGCGCGGCTGCGCTAAAGACGCTGCTCTATCTGCGTGGCACGCAGCGCATCATTGTGGCCAACGTTCCGTGGTATCTGGAGCCGTCGGCGAACGGTACACCATCAACCGAGAGCAAGTAGAACGTTTCATTGCCGCAAAAAAATTCTTCATGCGTTCACATTGTTTCCGCACAATGAGAGTGGGGCATGTTTGTATTTTGATACCCAACCGGGGTATGATAGATTGGGCGTTTTCACGCTGGGATTACCTACTCCACAAGCGTCAAATAAACTCTGACTATTTCGTGCGCCTCTGGAGATTTTTGTGCTGAGTTGTTGTCTACAAATCGCTGCGTGTATGCTGCTGACTCCGTTGCAGCCATCGACGCAGTTTGCACCCAGCATCCAGCAACCAATTCTGCGGCAATATACGCTCGTATCCGGCGTGATTACCGCCGACAAAAACTGTAGTGCGAATATGGCGCGTGAAGAAGCTGCGGCCAATGACTGGTTGCTCAAGCCGCAATCGCGTGGAGTGAACGAGGAACAGGCCCTTGCGCAAAAAATCCAACCGCAGGACAACAATCCGCTCACTTTTTTTAGTCATCCAGACGACACCCGATACTGGGCCAGCGGACAAGCCAATGGCATTTATCAGATGCATGGAAACTTCCACTCCCCGTATCAAGGACTGAATAGCTTCACCGCGCCGTTTGAATACAAGGCCTCCGAAGTCGGCACGTTATATCTGGCGTATCAGCTCAACCCAAAGCCACGCTATGAAACAGAGGTAATTTACGACGAAGAAAATGCTGGCGGCCGCGGACTCAGCCAGGCACTGGGGCTGGCTGGATTCACCAATCTCGACGTAGTACGAAATCCAAATCTGAGTATAATTCCCTACACTGCGCGTGTGGAAGTACACCAGACCATAGGCTTCACGGATGAAACAGTGCCTCAAGATCGCGGGCCTCTGGCGTTGGCCACTCGCGTCCCAGTGCGGCGGCTCGATCTTCGCGTGGGCAAATTTACATTGCCCGACATGCTGGACGTGAACGCCGTTTTGAGCGACAGCCATCAGCAGTTTATGGACTGGACCGTGGACAACAATGGTGCGTGGGACTACGCCGCAGACACGCGTGGCTATACCTACGGCACGGCGATTGAATATCAGGACCGCAACTGGGCGCTGCGTTACGTGCTGGCCCTGATGCCAACCGTGGCCAATGGTATTACGCTGGACTGGGCCCTGCGGCGCGCACACGGACAGAACATGGAGTTGGAAATTCGCAAGAGTTTGTTGCCGGGCCGGGCGGGAAGTATTCGGCTGCTCGCCTATGGCAACAATGCGCACATGGGCAACTATCGCGAGGCGGTGGACCATTATCTGGAGGGCCTGACGCCTACGCCGGAGATCGTTTCCGTCGAGCATTTTGGAGTGCTGAAATATGGCGTCGGCGTCAATGTGGAGCAGAACGTGACCGACAATCTTCGCCTCGGCGGACGTTTTGGATGGAATGAAGGACAGCACGAGTCGTTCGCCTACACCGAGGACGACCAGACATTTTTGGTTGGCGGAGACTACGCCGGGACCGCGTGGCATCGCAAGCTGGATAAGATTGGCGTTGCGTTCAACACGAACGCCATCAAGAAAGACCATCAGAACTATTTAAAGTTCGGAGGCCTAGGATTTTTGCTTGGCGATGGCCGATTGAACTACGCGCGGGAGGACATTGTGGAGAGCTACTACAACGTGCACGCCTGGCGGGGGTTGTATTACGCGGTCAGCAACTTTTTCATCGAGCATCCCGGTTACAATCAAGACCGCGGACCGGTGGACGTACAAAGCGTGCGTCTGCATTTGGAGTTTTGAAGGGTTACTCACACTTGCGACTCGTTGTGAAGTACTGAAACGCAGGTTCCTCGACTCGGGATGACACACCTATGTTTGTATAGAGCAGCCGTGAAAACGCTTCTATTTATGTTGTGCAGTTCCGGGGGCCTTGGGCAGCGTGTAAATGACTTCTCCGGGACGGGTGTAATGCATCTGTTCGCGGGCTTCATACTCAATCGTGTCGCGGTCGTTCTGGAGGCGCTGGTCGTGGAGCGTCATGCGCTCGTTTTCCTTCTGCAGGCTCAAAATCTGCTGGTGAAGTAGTTGCGCCTGATGCCTCTTCTGCTGATAGGCAACGAGGCCATCGTGACCGAAGATGGCATAGGCCCCCACCCACAAAGACAGCGCGACCAGAACGACAGTCGCAGCTTTACGCCGCATGCCCAATGCGTTTGCATATAGACGCGATGCGCGGCTGTTGACTGGATCTTCGAGCAAGCTGGTGCGCGGACGGCTGGGGATTAACGGTCGTTGCAAATCTTTCTGCGCTCCAGCATTCATTTCCGCATACCTGCCAATGTGTTTCTCATTCTTGTTATCAAAATATTTGATGCTATTCCATGACCCAATGCTCTGCTGCTTTCGTCAGCTTGGCCGAATCTGCCTCAGACCGCGCTTCCGTGTAGGCGCGCACGACAGGTTCCGTACCGGACAGGCGATAGCAGACCCACGCTCCGTCGTCGAAGATGAGTTTCAATCCGTCGGTGCGGACAATGGCGGAGACTTTGCGTCCTGCGAGTTCTTTCGGATTCGTCTTTAACTTCTCAGTGAATTTGTCTTTGGCCTGTGGAGTCAAGTGGAAATTCTCACGAACTGGGTAGAAGGAACCCACTTTGGCAAACAGCGCCTGCAATTGCTCACCCAGCGACTTGCCGCGCACGGCCACCATTTCGGCAACCAGCAGCCCGGCCAGGATGCCGTCCTTCTCGGGAACGTGGCCGCGAATGGTCAGCCCTGCACTCTCTTCCCCGCCAATGGCGATCTTGTCCTGATTGATCAGCTCGCCGATATATTTGAAGCCGACGGGGGTTTCGTAGAGCTGAACCTTATAGTGATCGGCGAGCGCGTTGATGCAGTTGGTGGTGGCCACGCTCTTCGCGACACCGTTGCGCCAGCCGCGCGACTCGACCAGATAGTCGAACAACAAGGCGATGATGTAATTCGGCTGGATAAATGTTCCGTCGCGATCGACAATACCGAAGCGGTCGGCGTCGCCATCGGACGCAATGCCGAGGTGTGCGTTGACCTCGCGCATCTTCGCTTTGCAGTCGTCCAACAGGGGGCCATCCGGCTCCGGCGCGTGGCCGCCGAAGAGCACATCGCGATAGTCATGCACGCTGACGGCAGAGACGCCATGTTCGGCGAGGACCTGTTGTGCGTAGCCCCGACCGGCGCCCCAGAAAGGATCGACGACGATCCGCAGTTGCGCTTTCGCGATGGCCTTCAGGTCAATCAACTCGGCCAGCCGCTTCAAATAGTCCGGCTTCACATCGACGGCGGAGAATTTCTTGTCACTGCTGCCAGCGTGCTGCTCGGCGTCGCCGAGGGCGGCGATTTCTGCTTCGATTTGCTTGGTCACCTCAGGCAGCGCGGGCGCGCCGTCGGGAGTGGAAAATTTGATGCCGTTATACTCCGGCGGGTTATGCGAGGCGGTGAAGTTGATCGCTCCGCTGGTTTTGCGCTGACGCACGGCGTAGGAGATCGCCGGCGTTGGCGCGGGTTCGGCGATGACTTCAGGAACAATGCCATGCTCGGCCAGCAAGCGCGCGGCCTCTTCGACAAAGATTTCACCCATGAAGCGTGGATCGCGGCCAACTAGAATGCGGTGACTGCCCGGCTGCTTCGACACATAGCGGGCAATGCCCACCACAGCGCGGCGGATGTTGGGGATGGTGAATTCGTCCGCGACAATCGCGCGCCAGCCGGAGGTCCCAAAATGAATTTGCGTCGACATAATTGTTCCCTGTAAAAAATGTACGCAAGAACTTTCCTGAAGAACCAGAATACTGAATGTTGGATGCAGTTGGAGATAGAATCATCGCCCGGCGCCAACTGAGATGCCAGCGTCTGTCGATTTCGCGGATAATGGCCCTATGACCGATGCGCGGATTGTACTGACCACACTAGACGACGCGGAGCAGGCCCACCAACTCGCCACGCATCTGGTAGAGCTGCGTCTGGCGGCCTGTGTCAATCTGGTGGAATGGGTGCGCTCCGTTTACCGCTGGCAGGGCAATGTGGAAACCGCCGATGAGATTCTACTGATTATCAAAACGACTGTGGAACGCATCGCGGCGCTAAAGGAAGAAGTGGAGAAATTACATCCCTACCAGCTTCCTGAATTTGTCGTCCTGCATGTGACCGACGGGAGTGACCCGTATTTGGCGTGGCTGCTCGCAGCCAGCCGCAATGCAGTGCAATAATACACAGCAGAACACCCACACCGCCAGAACTATTGCCATTCCAACTACTCTTTGCACATGTTTCATCCTAAAATGGAACAAACTTGCTATGATGGCTGCACTCCAGTTTTTTATTTTTGAAGCGGTCTGAGGAATTGCGATGCAGATTTTATATGTACTGGCCATCGGCACCATTTTCACCCTGTGCTTGGCGCTGTTCTCGGTGGCGCGCCGAATACTGCGGGCTTCTCCATTGCAAAGTGGGGACCTATCTCTTTCTGGAATTAACGAGAGACGTGGCAGCGCAGACACGTATGCGAGGAAAGACGAGAATGACGAGGACATGGAGCTGCCCGATTTTTCGTTAGTCCATGCCGTGATCGGACCTATCCCGGAACCTACGCCGGAACCTATGCCAGCCCCCGCATTAAAGGAGACGGTTGTGGAAGAGCTTCCAACAAACCCGCTTTCCGCGCAGCCAGCGGTCGAGCAGCGTGTTGCGCCGACGGTAGCAGAACAGCCTGTAAGCAAGAAATCCGGTACGCGAGAGCCTGCGAACAGCCGCGCGATTTCCTCACGCAACAGCGTAGATTCCGGTTACACATTACTCTTGAAAGGCTTCCTCATCGGCATGTCCGCAGTTGCACTGATACAAACGCAGCGAAGCCGTTCCCGCGCGCGGGTGCAGACGTCTTCACGACGTCATGTGGCTTAAATATCGACCGAACCTGGGCCTCTCGAAGCATGTTGGCATGTGGTGCATTCAGTGTTGCTCCTTGCTTTACTCTTATACAGGGAGCAATCATGGCAATCGAAGCAGCAGCGGCAGTACGGGAAATCAGCATTGCGCACAGTCCAGACTCGGACGACGCTTTTATGTTTTATGGACTGGCGACCGATAAAGTCACGGTCCCAGGCTACCGCTTTACTCACACTTTGACCGACATTGAAACGCTGAACCAGAAGGCGATGCGCGAAGCCTTTTACGACGTGACAGCGATTTCTTTCCACGCATATCCATACGTACAGGACAAGTATGCGCTGATGCCCTGCGGTGGCAGCGTCGGCGAAGGTTATGGCCCGATGATCGTCGCCAAGCGCGGTTACACGCTGGAGGAAGTTCGTCGCTTGAAGATCGCCATCCCAGGCAAGCTGACCACGGCCAATCTTGTTTTGCAGATGGCGCTGCCCGGCGTTGCGACGGAGATTGTTCCCTTCGACCAGATCATTCCACAGGTGCTCGCCGGAAAGTACGACGCGGGACTGATCATCCACGAAGGCCAGTTGACGTATGCACGGGACGGGTTGACCTGTGTGATGGACATGGGAACGTGGTGGCGCGAACAGACTGGCCTGCCGCTACCCTTGGGAGGCAATGCTATCCGCCGCGACCTTGGCGCGCCGGTACATCGCATGATGAACCAGGCGCTGCGCGACAGCGTCGGTTACGCGTTGCACCATCGAGAGGAAGCGCTGGCGCACGCGATGCAATACGCGCGCGATCTGGACACGCCTTCTGCGAACCGCTTCGTAGGAATGTATGTAAACGAGCGCACGCTCGATTACGGCGAAGACGGCAAGGATGCCATCCGGCGACTGCTGGCCATGGGGCATGAGCGCGGGGTCATTCCCGATCCGGTTCGGGTGGACTTTGCGGAGTAGGGCTACAGGAAGTAGCGCAGGCAATGCTTCATACACATCCGAATGACAGTGGGTGTAGGATTACCGAGACACGGCGCGTCCGGCGCTTGTAATTGTCAGGAAGGTGATCCATGGGTATTCCCGAATCTGTAAGAACAGGTATGCAGCGAACCAATGCGCTATTCAGCTCCTCCGTGGTAAAGAACGGAGAGATCGATGCGCTCGACAACATTTATACAGTTGACGCTCGGATTCTTCCACCAGGAGCGAATTTAATTCAAGGCCGGGCTCAGATTAAAGCCTTTTGGCAGCAGGCGATCGCTGGTTTGGGTCTGAAGGATGCGAAGCTGACTACGGTGGACGCTCAAGCCGCTGGAGACAGCGTCATTGAGGTGGGCCAAGCTACTCTGACGCTGGATCAAGGTCAGATGCTGACGGTCAAGTATGTCGTCCACTGGAAAGAAGAAGCTGGCCTATGGAAGTGGCACATCGACATCTGGAATATGAACCAATGACTTGATTGCAGCCAAGATAGGGATTCACGCTAATCGCCGTCGGGGTCGGCATGGTGTGGATGCGGCTGCAATAGCTGCGGTGGAACAGGGCGATTTCCCATTTCGTCGCGCCACAAAATGATGTTCAGCTTCTGCGTGTCCGCCATATCGGCGTGGGTGAAGTTCATCTTCGCGGACTGTTTGGCCCCATAACTTTTTGCAGTGTTCGCTTCATAGATGCGGCCATTGTCGCGATTGACGTAATCCGCGGTGAATGCTGGCTGGGTTCCCGCTCCAGAAAATTCCGGGGCCATCAGAGGCGCAAAGGCATCGTTGTTATTCATCGGCGGCAGGCCAAGCAGGCTTTCCAGCGTGCGTACTGCGCTGACGGTCGTATAAAAATTACTGTCGACGAATGGCGTGTCGTCGGGCCTGCGCAGCGGCGCATATTTGCTGACAACCAGCATCAGGCTGCGATGCGCATCCACATGATCGGCGCCGTCCTGCGCGTCATCCTCAAGAATGAAGAAGGCTGTATCGCTCCAGAAGGCACTGTGGGAAACCGCATCGACGGCGCGGCCCACGGCCAGATCGTTGTCGGCGATGGAAGCCTCCGGGCGCGGCATTCCGGGGCGCGTCCCGGCGGTGTGATCGTCAGGCAGACGCAGCATGACGAACGCAGGCATGGTGTCCTTGCCTTGTGCGCGGTCGGCGACCCACTGATGAAAGTGCACCAGAAATTCCGCCACACGAAACTGGTCGGGAACGCTGAGGTTGAAGTCCTGATACTGCGGATCGAAATGGCCCACCAACTCCGGCTTGGTGGCTGTATTGCGGGCGAGCAGGGGAATCTTCCACGGATACTGGCTGACGCCGCCACCGTAATTTTCCGGGATGGACTCGCCCTTGCGAATGGAACTGCGCGTGCAGGTCATTGGACTGGGTTCGGGCGTTCCTTCGCGCGGCGTGCTCTCCTGGGTCGGCTTGGCGGTGTCATCGCAAAATTTGGAAGAGATGAATTCGCCAAAGTGGTAATAAGTTTTGTCGTGCCGGGCGAGGTTGGTCCACAGGTATCCGCTGGCCGGTTCATCGATGTCGGAGATTTTTTCCAGCAACGGTGAACCTTTCGCGACGATGCCTTCGTAATCGTAGTTTCGCTGACCGCCGCGATAACTCTGCTGCCAGGTCTTCTCGGTATAGTCGCTGGTGATGGCGGCGGTGGACCAGACGTGGCCGTCGCCGGAGACTTCGCCGGAGTCGTAAAAGTTGTCGAGTATGCCAAATTGCTCAGCCAGTTTGTGCTCGTTGGGCGTGATCGCTTCGCCATACATGGTCAAGCTGGGGTCACGATTGCCAGCCTTCAGGTCGCCGAAAATCTGATCATAGGAACGATTTTCTTTGATGATGTAAATAATGTGGTGGATGGGATTCGCACCGCTATGAAAGGCGATCTGCTGTTGCGCGGCGCGCATGCGATTGCTTTCCATCACTGCATTGCTCAGTCGCCACAGTTGCGCGTCCAACTGGGCGCGGTCCATGGCCGCAAGAGAACCATAGAGTAGCGCGGCGATATAAGTATGCGGCGGCTGGTTGGCCTTTGCGTCCATCGACGGACGCAATCCCGGCGACCAAAAATTATTCGGGCCAGTTCCCTGCCCTTTACCCGTGGCTACATATAGATGGTTGGCGGTCGCGGCCAGCGCTGTCGGATACCATTCAGTGGGAACAAATCCATGGGCACGGAGCGGCACTCGCGTCCTGGGTGTGAGGGCGTGCGGATCGAAGACGGCAATAGCGTCCAGGCTGGCGTCGGCAACGTAAAGACGATTGCCGTCGGGAGAAAGCGCGAGCGCATCCGGCACCGCGCCAAAATAGGTCTGGCCGGGAAGGCGTGTGTCGAAGAATCCCCGCGTGCGCATGGATGCGTGGCCTTTGCCGACAGCAACCGCTGCGACAGAATCCCGATTCGCCAGTGCAACGTAGAGAATCGATTCGTTTGCATTCAGCACCATCGCCGTGGGATGCGAGCTGGGATCGATGGGATCGCGCGGCGGCAACAGAGGCAGCATCTGCAACACGCGCCCGTGCGCCAGATCCAGTTCGGCAATCTCGGACGCATTCCATAGCGCGACAAATCCTCGCTTCCCGTCCCGCGTGGCGAGCGTGGCTATGGGATAGGAGGCGGGAATCGTGTTACTGGTGGAAAGATCGAAGCGATACAGGATTTTTCCGTCCGCGGCATTCACCAGCAGCGCGTCATCGGAGAGATTGTCCGCGATGAGAAGTTGGTCGCCACCGGGTGCATGGACGACCGCCAATCCAGAGGGAAATGGGTTCGCCATGCCGAAAGGCAACGGCTTGCGGCCCATATCATTCTGCTGCTTCCCTTCCGCCAGCTTTTGCAATGGAATAGGCAGAATGCGCCGTTCCGTCACTTTGCCTGCTTCAAAGCCGTAGACGATGATGCCATTGCCGACGGTATTCTTGCCGTCCGGCAAAGGATCAGTCAGCGAAGCGATGCTGACGTAAAGGTGGCTGCCATCGCTGCTGAAAGCCAGCCCGGAGTAGAGCGTCTGCTGCGCACGGTTTGGAGTATGCGCGCTGGGGAAATCCAACAGCTTGCCGGATTTTGTATCCAGGACCGCGATGGACTGATCGCCCTTCGACTCCGATGTCCCATAACCGGCATTCACAATGGCGACATAACGGCCATCGGGGGAAACAGCCATCGCCATGGGCAGGCTGTTGGTCTTTTGCGGCGCGCCCGGCACAGGCTCCGTCAGCGCTTTGCTGGTCGGCAGCGGGATCGTCCGCTGCGCAGGCGTAGGGTTTTGCGCAAAGATGCAGACGGAAAACAAAAAGCAGGCCGATAGGAGACCGGCGGAAGAACGGGTGCTTCGAATCGTCATTGTCACGGCCCCTCCACGATATCAAAAGACGCTCACCAATCTGCATTCCGGACTATGGATTCAACGGATTTTTACCGTGATAACCACAAACATATCCAGATCGAGGCAATTACAAAACTCTTACATTTGCCCGTCACAGAGGCTAGTAGCCTCAAAGATAGGAAGACCGGTTTTCAACTCCTCCTGAGGTATTTTGTGACCCCAACATCCTACGCAAACGTCGAGACCGGCACTCTCGACACCCCCATTGAAACTGCCGAGGCGTCCTTTATCGGTACACCCGTGGCTGTTCCCCTGGCGATGCCAGTCGCCGCTGCACCCGCAAAGTCGGTGCTGCCTGTACTAGGCCGTGCAACGCAGGACCACGGCATTACCTGGACCACGGCTGTATTTCTGGCTCTCTTCCATATTGGGGCCATCGCGGCCTTTTTCTTTTTTAGCTGGAGCGCGCTGGTGGTTTTCGTCGTCACATATGTTTTGTCGATCAATGTCGGCATCGGGATGTGCTATCACAGGCTGCTGACGCATCGCGGCTACAAGGTCCCCAAATGGCTGGAATATGCCTCGGCCGTTTGCGCCACGACGGCGCTGGAAGGCGGCCCGATGTTCTGGGTGGCCACGCACCGCGTGCATCACCAGCACAGCGACCAAGTCGGCGACCCGCACACCCCGACCGAAGGGACCTGGTGGGCGCACGCGGGCTGGATTTTGAAGGGCAAAGCGCTGCATACGGAAACCGCCATGCTGGCCCGCTATGCTCCAGACCTTGCCAAAGATCGCTTTTATGTTCTGCTCAGCAAATATCACTGGGTTCCGCTGACAACGCTTGGCTTTATTTTGCTGGCAGTCGGTGGATGGCCATGGGTCTTCTGGGGAATTTTCCTGCGCGTAACAATCGGCCTGCATGCGACGTGGCTGGTAAATTCCGCAACTCACAAATGGGGTTCGCGGCGCTTCCAGACCCGCGACGATTCGCGCAATAGCTGGTGGGTGGCGTTGCTGACCGGCGGCGAAGGATGGCATAACAACCATCACGCGCATCCCGTCTCCGCAAGACACGGACTGGCGTGGTATGAATTCGATCCCAATTACTACGGTATCTGGCTGCTCAAGAAGCTGGGGCTGGCCCGCCAGGTAAAGATCGCAAAATTCGATCCGAACGACCCTAAACCGGCTGGTGCGTAACATCAGCAAGCTGGACCACAAGGTCCCTCTCCTGCCCTGAAAGCCTGACGGCTATACTGCCGTCAGGCTTTTTCGTTGCTCCGAAGCCTGCCCAACTATGCAATTCACACGCCGACGCGGAACCATCGCCTTCTTCATCACTCTGGGTGCATGCCTGGTGGCGCTGGCGATCGCGCTGGATGTCGGCTGGGTCATCCTGAACTGGCGAGAGATCGTTCCGCTGATTCTGGGCATCTTCTTCTTTTGCATTTTGATTGCGGGCGTTGTGCTGAACACCATCTTTCTGGTGCGCGAAATTCGCCGCAACGAGCGGCATGACAGCTTCCTCAACGCGGTGACGCACGAACTCAAGACACCGATCGCCTCCATCCGGCTATACCTGGAAACGCTGCAACGCCGCGACCTGAGCGAGGAAAAACGGCAGGAGTTTTACCGCATCATGCTGGACGACAGCGAGCGATTGCTGGCCACAGTGGAGCAGGTGCTGAAGGCTGGAGAGGTCGGCCAGCGCAGTTCCGACGACGTGAATATCCGCGTGGATATGAAGGCCATAGTGGAAGAATGCGTGACCGTCGTCCGGCTGCGCAATCACCTGGCGCTGGAGGCGCTTACGCTGTTCGATGATACGGGCAATATGTCCGCCGTCGTCCTGGGCAACCCGGAGGATTTGCGCATTGCCGTGACCAACGTACTCGACAATGCCGTGAAGTATTCACCGAGAGGGCCGCAGATCCACGTCCATCTGAGCGTGGAGCACGACGCTTGGGTGGTACTGCGCGTGGCGGACAATGGAATCGGTATTTCGAGCAACCACTTGAAGCGTATTTTCAAACGCTTTTATCGTGTGCCCAGCATGGCCGTGTTGCGCGCCAAAGGCACAGGGCTGGGATTGTTTCTGGTGCGCACCATCGCCCGGCAGCATGGCGGAGACGCCAGCGCGACGAGCGAAGGCGAAGGCCGTGGCACAACAATCACGCTGCAACTGCCGCGCCTGCTGCAACCGTAAGGAAATCGAGGAAGCCAATGCGGACAAGACTATGGAGATAGACGGAAACGGAACGAGCAGCGATAAAACCGCGGGCCGCATCCTCGTTGTCGAAGATGAAACGCATCTCGCGCAGGGACTGTTATTCAACTTGCAGGCGGAGGGCCATGAGGTGATCGTTGCCGGGGACGGCGAGGCCGCGCTCGACTGGCTGCTGAAGAAGCGGGAGCCGTTCGATGCCGTCCTGCTGGACGTGATGCTGCCCGGCATCGATGGTTTTGCTGTCGCGCGCGCCATGCGCGCGGCGCAAAACTACACGCCGGTGCTGATGCTGACCGCGCGCGGACGCCCGGAAGATGTGCTGGAAGGCTTTACCGCCGGGACCGACGATTATTTGCAGAAGCCGTTTGAACTTTCCATCCTGTTGGCGCGACTGAAGGCCCTGCTGCGCCGCACGCAGTGGCTGCGGCCGCCATCTTTGACCGAGCAGTCTGGTGAACAAGCCACCACGCCTGCCGATGTCTATACCTTCGCCGGCAAGACCATCGATTTTTCCCTGCTGGAGCTGCGTGCCGCCGACAAGCACACGCGCCTGACGCTGATGGAGACCGAACTGCTGCGCCATCTGGTGCGCAATCCGGGCCGCGCCATTTCACGCAGTGAGATTCTCGACCAGGTCTGGCATCTGCATGAGGACACAGACACCCGCGCCATCGACAACTTTATCGTCCGATTGCGGCGGTATCTCGAAGATGATCCGGCGCATCCTGTCCATCTGCAAACCGTGCGTGGCGTCGGCTACCGCTTTGTGCCGGAGGCTGAGGTGGAAAAGTGATAAATTGCCGAGGGCCCCGTCCTTGCGCAGCAAGGGTGGGGGAGTCATACTTTTCACTGGCTTCGCGGGTGTAGAAAATCTCATCCCACCCTTCGCAAAAAGAAAAGACGCGAAGGATAGAGGACCGGAATGCAATGCTTGGGCCGGATCAATCGTTGGCTGCGTTATGATGAACATTCGCAAATGTGCAGTGATTGAAACTGTAAGCAGTGAAGGGTGGGAATGCGATGAGTCATGGGACAGTGTTCCGCAATGTCCGTGTTTTCGACGGCGAACATCAAAATCTACGGGACGCTTCCGATGTATTGGTGGTGGACGGCGTCATCGCCAGAATTTCCGAGCATTCTCCCAAGGCGGACAAAGAAATTGAGGCGATCGACTGCTCGGGCCGCGTCCTTATGCCGGGATTGATCGACGCGCATGTTCACGTCTACGCTGCAAGCCTCAACCTTAGCCGCATTGCTCAATCGCCCTTCTCGTATCTGGCCCATTTCGCGGCCCATTTTTTGCATGCAAGTCTGGATCGCGGGTTCACGACGCTACGCGATGTAGGCGGCGGCGATGTGGGACTGGCATGTGCTCTCAAGGAGGGACTCCTTGGCATGGCCCCAAGGCTCTACTATGGCGGACGCGTGCTCTCGCAAACGGGCGGCCATGGCGATTTGCGACCTGGCGATCACGCGCTCGAACTTGCCTGTCACTGCGGATGCGCCTGTCACGCCGACGCGATCGCTGTCATCGCCGATGGCGTGGACGCAGTCCGTCGCGCAGTGCGTGAAGAGCTTCGGCGGGGGGCCTCGCATATCAAGATCATGGCCTCTGGCGGCGTGGCGTCTCCGACCGACCCACTGGAACGCTGCCAATATTCCGACGAGGAAATCCAGGCCGCTGTCGATGAAGCGGACCGTGCTGGTTCCTATGTCGCAGCTCACTGCCACCCGGCCGAAGCCGTTCGGCGATCGGCGGCCCTGGGCGTGCGCTCGATCGAGCATGCCACACTGATCGACCGCGAGACGGCGGAATTCGTGGCCGAAAAGCACGCGTTTACCGTACCAACCATGGCAATCATGTCGGGTCTGAGCGAAGAGGGCGAAAAGCTTGGCTTCCCTCCCGTGAGTATGGACAAGCTGCGCAGGATAGCTGACCGTGCGCTGGGTAGTTTGGAAATCATGAAGCGCGCCGGAGTAAAAATGGGCTTCGGAACAGACCTGCTCGGCCATCTGCACGTTCGGCAATGCACGGAGTTCACCCTTCGCGCTCAGGCGCTGCCCGCTATCGATATCCTGCGTTCGGCCACGAGCGTGAATGCGGAGATCCTGGGCCAGTCAGGCAGGCTCGGCTGCATCCGCGAAGGCGCTGCAGCAGATATTCTGGTCGTGAATGGCAATCCTCTCGAGGACATCTCGCTGCTGGCCCAGGATGGGAAACATCTTCCCATCATCATGAAAGACGGACGGTTTCATAAGCGCACAATTTGAGCGAAAAGCAATCTGGGCATATAAACTCACAGCACCGTTTCAAACGACACTGCGTTTGGATATGCACTGCGAAGCCGATAACCGGCTCCGCGCATCCCATCCACCGCCAACCGGCTTCCATCCATCATGCGCAGCCTCTTCTGGCGATACACTGAATATCGACGCCAGAAATAGCACCAAGGCCAAGCTCCGTGCGCATCCTCACACGCTACATTCTCGGTGAAGTCCTCTCTCACTCCCTGCTGGGGATGGTCCTGTTCACGTTTGTCCTGTTCATGCCCAACCTGGTGCAGATTCTGGAACTGGTGGTGCAGGACGGCGCCTCTCCAATAAGCGTGCTGAAACTGATTGCCTTCACGCTGCCGAATTCCTTTACCGTCACCATTCCCATGGCGGTGCTGGTCGGCATTCTGCTGGGGCTGAGCCGTCTGGCTGCGGACAGTGAAGTGACGGCGATGCGCGCCTGCGGCTTCGGCGTGTATCAATTTGTCCGCATTGTGGCCATCGTCGGCGTGGCGGCATGGCTGCTGGGCCTGTTCAATTCTCTGTATCTTGCGCCCAGGGCCACCGCCGCCATGCTGCGCGTGGAAAACTCTCTGCGCGATTCGCAGGCCACATTTCAGGTGCAACCGCGCGTCTTCTACGAGGACTTTCGCAATGCCGTCCTTTACGTGCAGGACGTGCGCAATGGCCGGCATGCCTCAGTGTGGTCGCATGTTTTCCTTGCCGATTTGAGCGATCCCAAGTCGCCAAAAATCACGCTGGCCGAACAGGCGACGGTGGTGGGCGGCAGACACCATGATCTGCGCATGCGGCTGCGCAACGGCGAGCAGCATGAGATGCCGCAAAACAGCTCTGGCGGTAATTCCGGCTCTTACAACATCTCCACGTTCACACAGACGGACCTGCCCGTACAGATCAATAGCAGCCAAGACACGGCCCACATCGGGCATAGCGATGTGCCCATTCTCGCCATGTCGGACCATGAGCTGGAGCGGCGTTCGCAGGGATTGGGCGGACGCTGGTATCAAATTGAAATGCAGAAACGTTTCGCCTATCCGGCGGCCTGCCTGGTGCTGATGCTGGTAGGCGTTCCATTGGGCCTGTCCTCGCGGCGCGGCGGTAAGAGCATGGGCTTTGTGCTGACCATTTTTCTGGTCTTCATCTATTATTTTTTGTCCTCCACGGGCATGGCGCTGGCCAAGCAGGGAAAAATTCCGGTCATCGCCGGAGTGTGGGCCGCGAATGTGCTGTTCGCTGTGGCGGGACTGCTGTTGCTCCGCCAGATGGCGCGCGGCACGGTGCGCTTCCCCACGATACGGGTCTCAGATTCGCTCCGCACAAAAATGGGACGCAAAAATGATCCTGCCATGGAGGCCATGTTCGCGGCGATTCCACGGCGCACATTATATGAAGGCTTTCCGCTGATCCTGGACGATTATGTGCTGCGTTCGTTTCTCGGCAGTTTTTTTCTGGTGGAAATCAGCTTCGTGTTGCTTTCTTTGATCTTTTCTCTCTTTGAGCTGCTGAGCGATATCGTCCACAACCATGCCTCACTGGCGCTGGTTGGGAATTATCTGCTGAACTTGACGCCGAGCATGATCTACAGCATTACGCCGCTGAGCGTGTTGATCGCAGTGCTGGTGACGCTCGGCGTGATGAATCGTTCGAGCGAGCTGACCGCGATGAAGGCGACCGGCGTAAGCCTGTACCGCGTGGTGTTGCCGATCTTCATGGTGGCGACCGTGCTGTCCGTGGCAATGTTCACCTTCGACCAGTTCTACCTGCCAACTGCAAACCGTAAACAGGAATCGCTGCGCAGCGAGATCAAAGGCAAACCGCCGCGCACCTTTTTGCGGCCAGACCGCGAATGGGTATTTGGTGAACAAAAGCCGGGCGAACCGGCACGCATTTTTTATTATGAATTCTTCGACTCCGCGAATAACCGCTTCGCCAATCTGACAGTGCTGGAGTTCCAGCCCGACAGCTTTACGCTGGCGCGGCGCATCTTCGCTTCCGACGTTTCCTGGGACCCGCAGCAGCGCCAATGGATTTTTCAGAAGGGTTGGGAGCGGACATTTCAGGGCGGCACAATTTCTTCCTACGCAACGTTCAACACGCAGATTTTTCCCGAAATCGTCGAGCCACCGGGATACTTCAAGAAAGAAGATCTGCAATCGTCGGAAATGACATTTACCGAGCTGGCCCACTATATCCACGACTTGAGCCAGAGCGGTTTTGACACACTGCCGCTGCGCGTGCAACTCAACAAGAAGATCGCGTATCCGCTGGTCACATTGGTCATGGCAATCCTGGCGGTTCCTTTCGCAATCTCGATGGGGCGGCGAGGCTCGCTGACCGGAGTTGCAATCGCCATCGGCGTGGCCATTGCGTATTGGGTGGCTGCGGGACTGCTGGAGGCGATGGGCAATGTGAATACGCTGCCCGCTGTTTTGGCGGCCTGGTCGCCCGACGTCCTGTTTGGGCTGGTTGGCGGCTACCTGCTTTTGCGTACGCCAACGTAAACCTTTCTTACGGCCACCACTCGCTGAGCCGCGTTGACTACAATGGAAGCTGAGAGGCGTTGCTCGACTATGCTCGAAAATGTACAGCCCCTGTTCCCGTACATGCGGCGCTATCGGCGCGGATTGATGGTCGGGGTTCTGTTCGCAGTCTGCAGCAACGCCATCTGGGTGATGTTTCCCCAGGTGATCCGGCGCGCCATCGACGACATGACGCGACACCTGAGCTACCGGGGCATCTTGTTTTACGCTGGCCTGCTGGTGATCGTCGCGCTGTCGAAGGGAATTTTTCTTTTTCTCACGCGCTGGGTGCTCATCGGCATCTCACGCGATATCGAGTACGACATACGCAACGATCTGTTCCGGGTGCTGGAGCGCCAGTCTTCTTCCTATTTTCAAGAGCATCGCACCGGCGACATCATGGCGCGCGCAACCAATGATCTGAATGCCGTCCGCATGCTGCTGGGTCCGGCGATCATGTATAGCCTGAACACTCTGCTGTTCACGGTTGGCGCGCTGATCTTTATGGTCCGCATCAGCCCGTGGCTCACGCTACTGGCGTTTGTGCCGCTGCCTGCGGCCAGCATTCTGGTACAGTATTCTGGCCGCAGAATCCACGACAGGTTCGAGCGCATTCAGGCCATGTATTCGGAGATTTCCGCGCAGGTGCAGGAAAATGTTTCCGGGGCGCGCCTGGTGCGCGCCTTTGCGCAGGAAGAACCGGAGATTCGCGCCTTTGAGCGGGCCAATACAGAGTACATTCGCCGCGCGCTGCGTCTGGTGCGACTGATGGGAATGCTGTGGCCGACGCTGGAATTTCTGCTTGGACTTTCGCTGGTTGTAGTGCTGCTGGTGGGCGGCCACGAAGTCGTCTCGCACAGGATTTCTGTCGGCGCGTTTGTCGCGTTCACTACATACATGATGATGTTGACCTGGCCGGTGATTGCATTAGGCTGGGTCGTCAACCTGGTACAGCGCGGCACGGCTTCGGTGCGGCGCATTCATGAAATTCTTATCGCGGAACCATCCATCTCCGACGCCACGCTGCCTGTGGGCGGCCCGGCAGTAACGGAGATTCGCGGCGAAATTGAATTTCGCAATCTAAGTTTTACCTACGCCAACAACGCAGCGCCAGTGCTGCGAAACATCAATTTGCGCATTCCAGAAGGCAGCAGCCTCGCCATTGTCGGGCCGACTGGGTCGGGTAAGACGACGCTGGTCAATCTGGTTCCGCGGCTCTTTGAAGTAGAGCGCGGCATGCTTTCGATCGATGACCGTTCGATCATGGATTATCCATTGGCGACGCTGCGGCATGCCGTCGGATTTGTGCCGCAGGAGACGTTTCTCTTCAGCGAAACGATCCGTGAGAATGTGGCCTTTGGAGCGCCTGAGGCAACGGAAGAAGCGGTCCTGGAAGCTGCGCGCACCGCCCATATTCGCGACGAAATTCTTGAATTCCCCAAGGGCTTCGGCACGCTGGTGGGCGAGCGCGGGATTACATTGTCCGGCGGCCAGAAGCAGCGCGCCGCCATCGCGCGCGCGCTGGTGCGCGATCCGCGCATTCTGATTCTGGACGACGCCCTGTCCAGTGTGGACACCTACACCGAAGAGCGCATTCTGCACGAACTGGCGGAGGCGATGCGTGGGCGCACAACGATTTTCATTTCTCACCGTGTTTCCACTGTGCGCCACGCCGACCAGATCGCAGTGCTGGTAAATGGCAGCATTGTCGAGCTGGGGACGCATGAGGAACTGGTCGCGCGGAACGGGTATTACACGCAGCTCCATGAAAAGCAGATGCTGGAAGAGGAACTCGCTGTCGTTGGATGACCTGCACCCATGGCCCGCGCTAGAACAAAAACTCCAGGCACATCGAACGGCGCAAAAAAGTCCGGTGAAAGTCTGCGCGCAATGCATGCCGCGCTGCTCAAAACCTATGGGACGCGCCAATGGTGGCCCGCCGACACACCGTTTGAAGTGGTCCTTGGCGCGTTTCTAACGCAGGCTACGGCATGGCGCAGCGTGGAGCGTTCTATCGCCAACTTGCACGCCGCCGGGCTGCTCAACGTCGAAGACATTCGTTCGATTCCAGAAGAAAAGCTGCGAGAGATTATCCGGCCTTCCGGTTTCGTGGTGCGCAAGGCAGCTTCCATCAAAACATTTGTGCGATTCCTGGATGAGCACTATAACGGCTCGCTCGAAAAGATGGCCGAGCAGTCCACCGCCGTACTACGTTTGCAACTGTTAGCTCTGCCCGGCGTAGGACCGGAAACAGCCGACGCCATTCTGCTCTATGCGCTGGGTCATCCAGTGTTTGTCGTCGATGAATACTTCCGACGCGTGGCCACGCGCCATGAGATGGTCCCTGCGAACGCACGCTATGCGGAGCTGCAATCGCTGGGCGACCTTGCCATCGCGAGCGCGATGCCGGAAGAAACGGCGCGCCACGGAAATGAACTTCACGCACTAATCGTTGAAGTTGGCAAGCGCCATTGCGGCACAACCCCGCGCTGCGAAGACTGCCCGTTGCAGCCATTTCCGCCCTGAGTACAGGTGGAAATCGGGTATACTTTCCACGCGCGCCTGCATGCGCGGATTGCAAAAAATGAAAGGGACCTTCCATGAAAATTAAAAATATTTTGAGCACACTCGCCGCCTTCGGCCTGATGACGAGCAGTCTTGCACTGGCGCAAAGCGCCACGCTGAAAGGCGTCGTCAGCGACCAGATGTGCGGCGCCAAACACATGATGGATGGCGGCGCAGCGAAATGCACGCGCGAATGCGTCAAGAATGGGTCGCCATACGCGCTGGTGGTGGGCAGCAAAGTGTATACGCTCAAAGGCCACTCTGCGGAATTGGATAAGCTGGCAGGCGAAAGTGCTATTGTCACCGGAAAGGTCTCCGGAATGACGGTGGATGTTTCTTCTGTCAAAGCAGGCAAGTAGTTTTTTTACAGATCGCAGCAGGCAGAGCAAATCCATCTGCTCTGCCCGCACCCCACAGATGCCGCTCATGCTTTATGTCGCAACCAGCAATCCGGGCAAGCTGCGGGATTTTTCCGTGGCCGCGCAAGAGTATGCCGATGGCGTGGAGTTTCTTCCGCTGCCGGATTTAGAAAACATTGCTCCTCCACCGGAGGATGCTTCCACGTTTGAAGAAAATGCCCGCAGAAAAGCGATGGCGTATAGCCATCACGCTCCGGGATGCATGGTGCTGGCCGATGATTCCGGGCTGGAAGTGGACGCGCTTTGCAGTGCGCCCGGTGTGCGTTCCGCGCGTTATGCGGAGGACAGCGGCTTCGATCCAAAGCTATCCAGCAGCCAGACGCAGGACGAGCGCAATAATCTTTTTCTGCTGAAAAATTTACTTGGTGTTGCGAAAGACCGGCGCACCGCACGCTATCGCTGCGTACTGGCGGCTGCACACGATGGCGAATGCGTCGCAGTCGGCCATGGCGCTGTGGAAGGAACCATTCTCGACGCGCCGCGCGGCACGGGTGGATTTGGCTACGACCCGCTGTTTTATATCGATGAACTTGACCGGACGATGGCGGAGATCGACCTGCAACAAAAACTCAAGATCAGCCATCGCGGTCGCGCGCTGCGGGAATTACTGCGGCAGCTTCTGCCCTGAGAAGTTTTGGCCGCGCAGCCTGACCAATCTTCAGGTTCGGTTTGCGCTCCACTCGGTTGCGGGTGGAATGGTAGCTTCCAAATCTTCCCGCTTCTTCCAACTGGCGCGCAAGTAATCGCGGTTCATGGTGGCGATCACTTCAAGCGGAATTTCCTTGGGACATACGCCGGTGCATTCGCCAATGTTGGTGCAGTTGCCAAATAATTCGGCGTTCATCTGCGCAACCATGTGCAGCGCGCGTCGGTCGCGTTCCGGTTTGCCTTGCGGAAGAATGCTGAGGTGCGCGATTTTGGCCCCAGTAAAAAGCGCCGCAGCTGCGTTGGGGCACGCGGCCACGCAGGCCCCGCAGCCGATGCAGGCGGCGGCGTCCATCGCCTGGTCCGCTGTTTCTTTGCCGACGAGGATGGTATTGCCATCCGGGGCCTGACCGGTGGAGACAGAAATATATCCGCCGGACTCAATGATGCGATCGAAGGAGCGGCGATCGACAACGAGGTCCTTAATGGCGGGAAATGCCTTGGCGCGCCACGGTTCGAGGACCAGTTCCTGGCCGTCATTAAAATGCCGCATGGTCAACTGGCAAACCGTCGTTGCGCGCTCGGGACCATGGGCCACACCGTTGATCATGAAGCCGCAGGAGCCGCAGATGCCTTCGCGGCAGTCGTGCTCAAAGGCGACCGGCTCTTCGCCGCGCTCGGTCAGGGTCTCGTTTAGGACATCCAGACATTCGAGCATCGACATCTCAGGATCGACATGATCGACGGTATAGCTGACGAACGCGCCCTTGTCTTTGTGCGTCTTCTGCCGCCAGATTTTCAAGGTGAGCTTCATTATTTGTAACTCCTCTGACTCGGATGGACATAGTTGAATTCCAGCGGTTCCTTGGTCAATTCCGGAGTATTTCCGGGGCCGCGATAGCCCCAGGCGGCCACGTAGGAGTAGCGCTCATCGTCGCGCTGGGCCTCGCCGTCTGGCGTCTGATATTCCTCGCGGAAGTGGCCGCCGCAGGACTCGTTACGCTCGCGGGCGTCGATGCACATCAACTCGGCAAGTTCAAAGAAGTCTGCCACGCGGCCCGCTTTTTCGAGGCTCTGGTTCAAGTCGTCGCCGCTGCCCGGGACGGTCACGTTCTGCCAGAACTCCTCGCGCAGCGCGCGAATTTTTCCGATGGCGGTCTCCAGACCCTGCGCCGTGCGCGCCATGCCGCAGTAGTCCCAAACGATTTTGCCCAATTCGCGATGGAAGGAATCGACGGTGCGCTTGCCGCGAATAGAGAGCAGTTTGTCGGTCGTCTGTTGGACGGCGGCAACAACGCTTTGCACTTCGCTGTGCGAGGCGTCGACTTTCTTGAATTTATTGGTCGCGAGGTAATTTCCGACTGTGTAGGGGATGACGAAGTAGCCGTCCGAAAGGCCCTGCATCAATGCGCTCGCGCCTAAGCGATTGGCCCCATGATCGGAAAAATTGGCTTCGCCCAGCACGAACAGACCGGGTATGGTGCTCTGCAACTGATAGTCCACCCACAGGCCGCCCATGGTGTAGTGAATGGCGGGGTAGATGCGCATGGGGACCTTGTAGGGGTCTTCGTCCGTGATGCGCTGGTACATGTCGAAAAGATTTCCGTAGCGCTCGCGAATCGTCTTCTCGCCCACGCGGGCGATGGCGTCGAAAAAATCGAGGTACACGCCGAGACCGGACTTGCCGACGCCGCGGCCTTCATCGCAAACGGCCTTGGCGTTGCGCGAGGCGACATCGCGCGGAACAAGATTGCCGAAGCTCGGATAGCGCCGTTCGAGATAATAATCGCGCTCGTCTTCTGGGATTTGGTCGGGTGAGCGCTGGTCGCCTTTCATCTTGGGGACCCAGATGCGTCCGTCGTTGCGCAGCGACTCGCTCATCAGCGTGAGCTTCGACTGATAATCGCCCGAGACTGGGATGCAGGTGGGATGGATTTGCGTGAAGCACGGATTGGCGAAGAGCGCTCCGCGCTTGTAGGCGCGCCAGCTTGCCGTCACGTTGGAACCTTTGGCGTTAGTGGACAGATAATAGACGTTGCCATAACCGCCGGTGGCGAGGATGACCGCATCGGCAATGTGCACGCTGAGTTCGCCCGTGACCAGATTGCGGGCGACGATGCCGCGCGCCTGTCCGTCGATCACGATGAGGTCGAGCATCTCTGTGCGCGGGATCATCGTGACGGTCCCGGCGCGGACCTGACGTTCGAGCGCCTGATACGCACCGAGAAGAAGCTGCTGCCCCGTCTGGCCGCGCGCGTAAAAAGTGCGCGAGACCTGCGCGCCGCCGAAGGAGCGGTTGGTCAGCGTGCCGCCGTACTCGCGGGCAAAGGGAACGCCCTGGGCCACGCACTGGTCGATGATATGAACGCTGATCTGCGCCAGCCGGTAGACGTTGGCCTCGCGCGCACGGAAGTCTCCGCCCTTAACGGTGTCGTAAAACAGGCGGTAAATGCTCTCGCCGTCGTTCGGATAATTTTTTGCCGCGTTGATGCCGCCCTGCGCGGCGATAGAGTGGGCGCGGCGTGGTGAGTCCTGAAAGCAAAAACATTTTACGTTATAGCCAAGCTCACCGAGCGAGGCCGCTGCTGCCCCACCCGCCAGGCCGGATCCAACGACGATGAGGGAATGCTTGCGTTTGTTGGCGGGATTCACCAGCTTCATATCGAAGCGGGCCTTGTCCCACGCCAACTCGATGGGGCCGGAAGGAATTTTTGCGTCGAGTGTCATTATTTTACGATCCCCAGCAAAATGCTAATCGGGATGGAAATGTATCCCAGAACGATAAGAGTGGCAATCAAGAACGCCGCATTCTTCAAGGCCAGCGTGTGACGCGGATGGGCAAGACCAACGGACTGGAACATGCTCCAAAGGCCGTGACGCAGGTGAAAGCCCAACAATGTGATCGCGAAAATGTACCAGGCCGAGACCCACCAGACCTGAAAGCCCGACACCAGATTGTGGTAGACATCGCCTTCAATGAACTGCGCCTCTGGATGGATGTAGCCGGCGGTGAACTGGAGCAGGTGAAAAATGATGAAGGCCAGAACGATGGGGCCGCTCCAGTACATGGTGCGCGATGCATAGGAGGAGTTGATGGCCTCTTTGCGCGAGTAGCCGACGGGCCGCGCCTGTTTGCTGCGCAGCGCCAGTTGTACGGTCGCGGTGATGTGCAGAACGATCGCGACAATCAGTGTGATGCGCACGAGCCAGAGCACTTCCCCAATAGTGTGCAGAAAGTGGGCGTAGGCATTGATCTTTTCCGGGCCTTCAAAGACCTGTAGATTGCCCAGCAGATGGCCGATCACAAAGAGAAACATCATGGCGCCAGTGACCGCCATGACAACCTTTTTGCCATTGGTGGACTGCCAGAAAGTTACCGCCCGGTTTTGACGCGGAAGCGCCGCAGTTGCGCTCATCGATTATTCCCAGCCTTGTCGAAGTGAATCATGTTGAAATCCTCTTCTTATTGCATTCAGACTCGATCGGTCATGCGCTGCTTCGAGGCATGCAGGCACAGCCGAGTGAAAAATTACAAAATTGACCGTCGGAACCAACTACATGGAAACGGACGATGACTGCTGTTGAGACTGTGGAAGGGTCAACACTCATTATTGGTTCGCAACCGCAGCAGAGTCAAGAAACTCCCGTCTGGAGGATTGAAATCGATGTGCGTCAGGAAACGCAGCGGAAGGAATTGAAAAAGGCCCCAGAGCGGGGCCTCTTTCTTTTTGCACACCTGATGGTTTATTTGCTGATGATGTCGTTTCCGGCTTCATTTTTCTTCATGCGTTCACCTGCCCGCTTGGCCGCATCCATGGCTTCGTGCTCCGCATGCCGATGCACAGCCTCCTCCTCCTTTGTCTTTCCATCCACATGGGGCGCTGTTGCCGGTACATTCTTGTTGAGATCGAGAATTTCTGCCATATTGTTTTCCCTCTGTTTAGAGGGATGGTTGTATGGCGGGAAGAGGTTGCACAACTACAGAATTTCGATGAAAAGGAGGGCCGATCTGCTGGCCCCCCTTTGACTCAACGCCTACTGACATCCAACAAATGCCAGTGTGGAAGCATTTCCGGATGTTGCTGTCAGTGGCCCGCCGCCTACCGCCGTGCTCGTCTTCAATTCACTTTGTGGTGTGCAGTCCGACTTACCTCCGGAGCTTGGAATCTCTGCCAATGCATCCATCGTGTAATCGACTGGGGTCGTCGATGTGGATTGCTGTTGGCTGAAGGTTGCCCCGTTCGCCGCATAGGTGGCAACGTTGGGCCATACAGATGGGACGTAAAGCGTATAACTGACGCAATCCGTACCTGTCGGACAAACGTTGCTTGTGCTGCTTGGGGCCGTCGCATACACCCCGTCCGTGCTAAAGGTGGAAGCGACGCCGTTGATCCCCGGTGTCATCGGAAGCTGTGGCACTGTGATTGTCGGGCCATTTCCAGGGACCTGCTGGAGCGCAGCAAGTTGTAAATCGACAACTGTGCCAGCATTCGAGCTGTTCTGCGAAGTCACCTGACCGTACAGCGATGACTCCTGTGTATTCGGAACCAATGGAATGGGTCCTGTCGTTTCTCCAGGCTGCACGCTAAGAACCACGCCAGCGGAATAGGAGGCGGCTGGCAGCGAGGACGTTGCTCCTGTCACTGGACCAACGGCAACGATGTCATAGGTCCCGGCAGGTAGTGGGCAGAAGACAAATCCACCGTTGGAGTCCGTCATCGTGCGCATCATAATGCGGTCGGTTCCGCTCGTGTCCTTTAGCTCTGCAGCGACAACAGCACCGACCAACGGCTTGTTCGTCGCCGAACTGATGACAGTCCCGTTGATGGAGGTCGCGGTTGTGCTCACTTCTCCCGCATGCAGGACCGGCTTCAACCGGAAGGTTCCATTGCCTTCGTCCACAATCGAAGAACAAGTATTGAAGTTGATGTCGAGATCTTCCGTCTGGCCGGAGCCTACGTTAAAACCACCATTCGCGATCTGGCCGGAAGGAATTTTAAGCCCCGTTTTAGACTCGCTCGACAGGGCGAGATCGTGCGTGACGCCATCGGAGGTCACAACGCAGTTGGCATAGCTGCCGCAGTGATTGTTTGCAATCGAAGGGGCTTGGGAGTCGGGCGCGAGAATAATGCGAATCTGCTGATAGCTGCCCGCCTGGAGCTCCGTCGTGGAACCCAGCATGGCAAGGAAGCACTGGGGGTTGGCCTGTCCTAAAAGATCTACCTGCATAGATGAGGAGGGTGAGGAGGAAAGATTGGGAGTGAGATCGTCGAAACTAGGATCACCGCTTGCAGCGTTCGCATTGGTGCTGGCCTTGACGTCCGTGATTGTTACATAAACGTGGGAAAACTGACCGTTCGGCGCCTGACACGCCGCCGGATCGCTAAGACTCACATTGACGGTGGTTGCCTTCGGAGTGGTGCTGGTAGATGTACCGGAACTGCACCCGATGATAATCAGACCCGACACAGCAATCCCAGAAAATAGGGTAAGAAATAAACGCATATTACCTCCAGAAAAATTATTGGTCGTATCACCGGGTCAATCGAGCGCAACCCGCTGTGCGAGCATACTTGCAACTTCCATGCCAAATTTTGCTGTGGTCAAGCAAGGAACAGATGAGAATACGTCTTAGGATTTTGTTGCGTATTTGCAACAACTTAGACCTAAACCCCTAAAAGAATATAAATGAAAATGGGTACAGAAGTAATCTTACATTGGGAAAGCCTTACCAAGGCTTTCCATGTAACTGTTGCACAGAATCTGTAACTTTTTCTCGAAAAAAACAGGTGTAAGCCCGTCTATGTCATCACTTAAAAAACAAAGGCCCGGATCGCTCCGGGCCTTTGTGGGGGAGGGCTGCTATTACTACTTACATTGTGTATATGTCATGTTCGCTGCTGCTGTGTTCGATCCTGGATTGAGCGCCAAATTACCTCCGCTCGGAGTAGTTGTAGCGCGCAGGTTCGACGATGTGCAATCCTGCGAACCGGAGCCTGCGTTCTGCGCGAAGGATTCCGCAATGTAGTCTGGCGGTGTTCCCTGCTGGCTGAACGAGGTTGTTTGCGACGAACAGGCCAGAACGTTGGGGGTCGTTGTCGGCAGCAGCATGGAGTAAGAAGCGCAGTCCGTGCCTGCGGGGCAGTTTTGCGCGCTGGCCGTCAACATCGCCTCATTGTAAGGACTCTGCGTCGGCAACAGCGGCACTGTAATCGTCACCCCGTTGCCGCCGATCTTCTGCAGAGCGTCTGCCTGCATGGCGCCCACTGTGGCGGCAGGCGGAAGAGCTGCATTCTGCGTGCTCATCAGTCCCTGCAACGTCCCCTGACTGGAGCCAGGCACGAGAGGAATTTCTCCCGCAATCTGTCCAGACTGGATTCCCGTCTCCACGCCCGCCGAATAGGCGACATTCGCTCCGTCCACACCGACGGCCACGATGTCATACGTGCCTTGCGGTACGGGGCACAGAACAAAGGAACCATCGGTACTGGCAACCGTACGCATCAGCACGCGATCGATGCCGCTGGTGTCCTTCTGTTCCAACGCCACCACAACAGTACCGCCATTCAATGCCACTCCGGTGGCCGAACTGACGATTGTCCCAGTGATATTTCCTCCAGAGGAGGAAACTAGACCGACATGCACCACAGGTTTGAATTCGTAACCACCGTCCGACGTAAGAACAATGGAGGAACAGATATCGAAATTGAAGTCGATTGCAGGCTGTTCCCCCGCATTGATGGTCAGGCCGCCATTGGCAATCTGATTTGCGGGGATTTCTACTCCGTTGGTTGCCGCCGCGCCAACCTGCAAATCATGCAGGCTGTTATCGCTGAGCACAATGCAGTTGGCATAAGAAGCGCCACAGGCATTTTGGGATACCGAGGAGGCCGCTGTATCCGGCGCTAAAATGATGCGGATCTGCTGATAATTTCCAAGAGCGAGTTGCAGCGCTGTACCTATTGACGATGCCAGGAAACACTTGCTGTCGGCCTTTCCCATTAGATCGACCTGGCGCGGCTGTCCTGACAATCCCGGGGTAATGTCCACGAAGCTCGGGTCATTCGCTGGAGCGGTCGCACTGATGCTGGCCTTGATGTCTGCGATGGACAGGTAGACGTGCGCCATGGGACCGTTCGGGGCCTTGCAGGCCGCAGAATCGCTAAGCATGAGAGATACGGACGCAGTCGGAGTGGGAGGAACGGTATTGTTTGTAGTGTTTCCAGGATTGTTTACATTGGTCGTGGTTCCGGTCGCAGAGGTGAGAGGAACTCCTCCACCACAGCCAAAACTCAAAACGCACAAAAGCAATGCCGCGCATGTGGGGAGCAGCGTGGTACGCATTTATTCTCCATTTTTAGAAGCAAAGCTTAACTGGTAAAAAATTGGTTGTGCCCATATGCTTGCACGCGCGATGCCAAAAGAAGCAGCCGTGTTGCCAGATGCGACTACAATATTCTCGTGTTTCGTAAACTACTCTGAATTCAATGCTGCATGGCAAAGATGAGGGGTTAACTTTCGAGATAACCATTCCATTTTGGGAAATTTGCGGTCTTGAAAAACATGCGCAGAGAAGGTAGTTTTTACATTCCAACAGACACTATCTTTCCATTCTCCGGCAAGCACGCCACGACCTGAAAGCTGCACAGGGCATGTGCGTTCTTTCCCTGCACTCTGTTACACTTCGCGCATCCTCATCCCTAAAGGAGCCGTGGCAGGATGAAATATCTGCGTGGTCTGCTGTGTCTGGTATGCATAGCGATAAACACACCTATGAATACCAATGCACAAACCTCAAAAGATCATGCAAAACCCGCGAGCGCCGCAGCGGTGCATGCTTCCGCGCTGGTAATCGACACCCACGCTGACACGCCGCAGCGGCTGGTCGATGAGCACTACGACCTGGATGCTCCGCGCGGCAATGGGCAGTGGAGTTTGCCAGACGCACGCCAGGGCAATCTGGGTGCGGAGTTTTTCTCCATCTGGGTCGATCCCGATCAATATAAAGGACACGAAGTCGCACGCGCGCTGGAACTGATCGATGCAGTGTATCAACAGGCGGCCAAGCACCCGGACCAGATGGCCATGGCGTTTTCTCCGGCGGACATTGAGCGTGCGCACCGCGAACATAAACTTGCGGCGCTGATGGGTGTCGAAGGCGGCCATGCCATCGACCACAATCTCGGCATTCTGCGCGACTATTACCGGCTCGGCGTCCGTTATATGACGCTGACCTGGAGTAATTCCAACGGCTGGGCAGACTCCTCCGGCGACGCTGACGACACCACCATACCGCACACGAAGGATGGCCTGAGCGAATTTGGCAAAGATGTCGTGTACCAGATGAACCGCATGGGCATGATGGTGGACATTTCGCATGTCTCCGACAAAACGTTTTATCGGACGCTGGTGATCTCGCGCGCGCCTGTGATTGCGTCTCATTCCGGTGCGCGCGTATTGTGCGGCAGCCCACGCAATATGACGGATGCCATGTTGCATGCATTGGCCGTGAATGGCGGCGTGGTGCAGGTGAATTTCTACTCTGGATTTATCAGCGAGGCATATCGAACGGCCTCAAACGCACAGGCCCCGCTGCGCGCGGAGGCCAAGCAAGCGGCCCTGGCGCGTGCCCAGGCCGCCGGTCAGTCCACACCGCCGTATGCTGAGTATGACCGTATCGACCGCGAATTTGCCGCAAAGATTCCGCGTCCTCCGCTGAACAATCTGATCGACCAGATCGACCACATTGCCAAAGTTGCGGGCATCGACCATGTTGGCCTGGGATCGGATTTCGATGGCGTGCCGTCTTTGCCGGAAGGGATCGACTCACCGGCGGACTTGCCGAAGATTACCGCGGCCCTGATGGCGCGCGGCTACACCGCGGCAGACATGCAAAAAATACTTGGCGGCAACGTGATGCGCGTTTTCAGCCAGGTGGAACAGGTGGCGAAAGACATGCAGGCCAACGCGCCAGAGACGCGGCCTCGGCTCACCGAGCGCCAGCCAGGAGAATGAAGAGGCCGTCGCTGAGGGCTTTTACTTCCAGATCGTGCATGCCAGGCTGGGACGAGACCCGTTACAATACAAAGTGATGTTTCGCTCTACGTCTCGCATCGTCCTCATTTTTTCGGTAGCCACGTTGAGCCTGATGGCCTACGCGCAGCAATCCGCACCTTCCCAACCAGACACGCAGGCAGCGCCGAGCCAACAACAGGCCCCACCCACATCCCCAGACACTTCACAACCCACTGCCCTGCCCGACGATCCTGGGACAATTGCCCACATTCAGCCGCCGCTGGAACCGGAGGGACCAACAGCCGTCTTCGATACCAGCATGGGCAGGATCGTGTGCCAACTCTTTTCCAAGGAAGCTCCGCAGGCCACAGAGAATTTTGTCGGACTGGCCACTGGAACGAAAACCTGGACAGACCCAATAACGCATAAAAAAGTCGAAGGCAAATCGTTTTATGACGGGACCACTTTTCATCGCGTCATCCCCGGTTTCATGATCCAGGGCGGCGATCCGACTGCGACGGGAACTGGTGATGCAGGCTCTTTCTTCAACGATGAGATCGACCCGGACTTGAACTTCAACGTGGCCGGACGTCTGGCCATGGCGAATGCCGGGCCGAACACCAACGGCTCCCAGTTCTTTATTACCGAGACGCCGCAGCCATCGCTCGACCAGCATTACACAATCTTCGGGCAATGCGACCCCGCCGGCATTCCCATTGTGGAATCTATCGCCCAGGTACCGAGGAACGACCGGGACAAACCGCTCGAACCTGTGTACCTGAACAAACTCACCATCGTACAAAACGGACAGCCACTACCACCTGTTCCACCAGCGGCCCCACAACCCAGTTCGCCAGCGACCGCGCAGCCTTCAGTCAATTGAAGTTCTTATTCCACTCGTTCTATAAGGGAGTCTCGACGATATGACCCAAGCACCTGGAACCTACGCAGTTTTCCATACCTCGGAAGGCAATATCACTTGCCGCCTGCATGAGAAAGACGCACCCAAAACTGTCGCCAATTTCGTAGAGCTTGCCGAAGGCAGCCGCGAATGGACGCACCCGACAAATAACAGGAAGTCGAAAGACAAACTGTTCGATGGCACGATATTTCACCGTATCATTCCAAAATTCATGATCCAGGGAGGCGACCCTGCGGGCACTGGCTTTGGTGGGCCTGGCTATAAATTCGAGGATGAAACCAAAGGCTCGCCACACAGCTTCAACAAACCCGGCAAACTGGCCATGGCGAACTCCGGCCCCAACACCAACGGCTCGCAATTCTTTATCACCGTTGCGGCGACCCCATGGCTGGACGGCAACCACACCATCTTTGGCGAAGTGGTCGAAGGCCAGGACATTGCCAACAAAATTTCTGAGCTCGACCGCGACCGTTCGGACAAGCCGCGCAAGCCCGTCGTCATTGAAAAAGTTGTGATTGAGCGAATTGCATAGCGCGCTACTTTTTCATGTCTCCAAATTTCAGGTGAAGAATAACTCCCGTATACGAAACTTTTCCGCGTCGTGCTGAATCCAAACATTACTGCGACAAAACGAAATCGGGTACGGGAGAATGACGATGAATCAAGAGAATCGGGTAGCGCTTATTACTGGCGCAAACAAAGGGCTGGGGCTGGAAACAGCACGGCAATTGGGCAAGCTGAACATCACCGTCCTGCTGGGTGCGCGCGATAGCAGCAAAGGCGAAACGGCGGCGAAGAAGCTGAGCGCGGAGGGAATCGATGCCCGCGCACTCAAACTGGATGTCACGTCTGCCGGGGACAGGGATGCAGCCGTAAAATTTATCGAGAAAAATTTCGGCAAGCTCGACATTCTTGTCAATAACGCCGGGATTGCAGTCGAGGGCGGTTGGGGCGGGAACAAGACAAGCTCGACGCCCTTGCAGACATTACAGCAGACATTTGAAACCAATCTGTTCGCTCCAGTCGCTTTGACACAGGCCCTGCTGCCCCTGCTGCGCAAAAGTCATACGGCACGCATTGTAAATTTATCGAGCATTATGGGTTCACTGACGTTGCATAGCGAGCCAAAATCACCAATCTACGGCATCAAACCTTTTGCCTATGACGCTTCCAAGGCAGCGCTGAATGCCTTTACCATTCACCTGGCCCACGAGTTGCGCGACACGAATATCAAAGTCAATTCGGCACATCCCGGATGGGTAAAGACAGACATGGGCACGGATGCGGCGCCCATGGACATTGAGGAGGGTGCAAAGACCTCTGTAGCGCTGGCGACGCTGACCGATGACGGCCCTACGGGTGCGTTTATTCATCTGGGTAAGGCGCTGCCCTGGTGAGCAAAACGGTGGCCTGTAAGTGTCCGTATTAAAATGAGTCATTCTGATCGGAGGTCCTTCGCTGCGGCGAAGGAACCGTAGCGAAGAATCCAGAAAATATTCGCTTTGGATTACGTCGCCATCACTCTTTGGATTCTTCGCTACGCTCAGAATGACTCTTTATGAATCTTTAGCGGCAGACAAGCTGTTCTAAACGCCAATTACGCCGCAGAGTTCCTTCACGGAGTCCGCACTCTTTTGCAGGCCAGCCTGCTCTTCCGGTGTCAGTTTGATCTGGATGATTTCTTCCAGTCCGCGTGCGCCCAGCTTGCACGGCACGCCCACGAAGAGTCCGTGAATGCCGTACTCGCCTTCGAGATATGCTGCGCAGGGCAGGATCTTTTTCTTGTCCTTCAAAATCGCTTCGACCATCTCGACGGCTGCCGCGGAAGGCGCATAGAAGGCGCTGCCTGTTTTGAGATACTTCACGATCTCCGCGCCGCCATCGCGTGTGCGCTGCACCAGCCGCTCAATGGTGGCCTTGTCCATCAACTCTGTAATGGGTATGCCCGCGACCGTGGAGTAGCGCGCCAGCGGGACCATGGTGTCGCCATGTCCGCCCAGAACAAAAGCGGTGACATTCTCGACGCTGACCTTCAACTCTTCCGCGATAAAAGTGCGGAAGCGGGCCGAGTCCAGCACGCCAGCCATGCCGATGACACGCTCGCGATTGAACTTCGAGAGCTTGTACGCGGCCTGCGCCATGGCGTCAAGCGGATTGGAAACGATAATCAGAAAGCAGTCCGGCGAGGCCGCCACAACCTTGCCGACCACATCCGACATGATTTTGTAATTGGTGTGCAACAAATCGTCGCGGCTCATGCCAGGTTTGCGCGGAATGCCCGCCGTGATGACGACGACATCCGAGTTCGCCGTAGCGGCGTAATCGTTCGAGCCGACCGCGTGGACATCGCGTTTTTCAATCGGCATGGCCTCCATCAGATCGAGTGCCTTGCCCTGCGGCACGCCTTCGACAACATCCACCAGGACGATATCCGCCAGTTCCTTGGCTGCAATCCAATGCGCGGTGGTGGCTCCAACATTGCCCGCGCCTACAATCGATACTTTCTTCCGCATAGTTCCCCTTTATAGATTTTTCGATAATTCGGTCATATTTTCGATCATGCGCGTGGCAAATTCGCTGGTGCCAACTTTGGTAGCGCCCTGCATCTGCCGCTCGAAATCGTAGGTGACAAATTTTTGTTGGATGGCGCGCTCCATGGAATTTTCAATCAGCCGCGCGGCCTCGCCCCAACCGATAAAGTCGAAGAGCATCACGCCAGACAGCATGACGGAGCCGGGATTGATGACGTCCTTGTCCGCATATTTGGGCGCCGTGCCGTGGGTCGCTTCAAACACCGCGTAGCCATCGCCGACGTTGGCGCCGGGCGCAATGCCGAGTCCGCCCACCTGGGCCGCGCAGGCATCGGAAATATAATCGCCGTTCAAATTCGGCGTGGCCAGCACGCTGTATTCGTCGGGGCGCACAATCACCTGCTGAAAGATGGAGTCGGCAATGCGGTCGTTGACGAGCAGCTTCTGCTTCCACTTCCCTTTTCCGTGGCTGGCGCCAATGCTTTCGACGACATGCTTAACTTCCGCATACACTTCGTCACGGAATTTCTGTGGCGCGTGCTCTAGGCCCGGCTCGATCAAAGTCGCATTCTGCTCGACTGAAAGATTGGGAGTTGCTTCCAGATTGCCGAGAATCCAGCTTTCGCGCTCGGTGATGACGGTGTCGCGAAACTCATCCACGGCGACTTCATATCCCCACTGGCAAAATGCACCTTCGGTGAATTTCTGGATGTTTCCCTTATGCATCAGCGTGACCGATTTGCGTTTGTGCTTCAACGCAAACGCAATGGCCACGCGTACCAGGCGCTTGGTTCCGGTGATCGACATCGGCTTGATGCCAATGCCGGAGTCCTCGCGAATTTTTTTCTTGCTGCCCGCCAGCATGTCGTTATTCAGAAAGTCGATGACTTTTTTTGCTTCTGGAGTTCCCTGCTTGAACTCTATTCCGGCATAGACGTCTTCCGTGTTCTCGCGGAAGATGACGATGTCCAGCTTCTCTGGATGCTTCACCGGGCTGGGCACACCCTGGTAATAGCGCACCGGACGAATGCAGGAGTACAGGTCGAGCATCTGGCGCAGCGTTACATTCAGGGAACGGATGCCGCCGCCAACCGGCGTCGTCAGCGGGCCTTTGATGGAGACGCGCAGATCGCGCGCAGCCTGGATGGTGTCGTCCGGCAGCCAGTTCTGGAAGCGGGCGTATGCCTTTTCTCCGGCGAAGATTTCAAACCACTTCACCGCGCGCTTGCCGCCATAGGCCTTGGCCACAGCAGCATCGAAGACACGCTGCGAGGCGTGCCAGATGTCGCGGCCCGTGCCGTCGCCTTCAATGTAAGGGATGATGGGGTTGTCGGGTACTTGATACATTCCGTTAAAATATTGGATCGGCTCGCCATCTTTTGGCAACGCTACGCCGCTATAACTTGCCTGCATCGAGTGCTTTCTCCAATGCGAATAAATTGCTACGTAACAGGCTAACATTCCATTTCCATCACCGGCAAAGACCGACGCGATGGCCCCATCTCGGCTACCATAGAAGGTGCGGCGTTGCGAAGAGGTTTTCAGCAATGCTGTCGGGTAAGGAATCCATGGTCAGCCACTTCGTCCTGCATTCCACAGTTCGCCGCTTCCCATTACGCGGAGCATGGATGCCCGTATTAGTATTGTTGGCGCTCGTTGCATGCGCCATGCCGTCACAGGCGCAATACTCCGCAGACCAGCCAACGGGCGGCACGCCGCAAACAGGCCTTCCTGCCTATTTGAAGAATGCAGGCATAGCGCAAAATCTGAATCGCAAACTGCCGCTGTCCGCGCAGTTCATCAATTCCTCCGGCAAGACCGTCGCGTTCGGCCAGTATTTTGGCAAGCGGCCTATCGTGCTGGCAGAGGTCTACTTCAACTGCGGCATGCTGTGCCCGCAGGTCTTGCACGGCGCTGCGGACTCTTTGAAGCAAACCGGGCTCAAGGCGGGCAAAGATTACGACGTGGTGGTGGCGAGCTTCGATCCTCAGGACACGTCCCAGCAAGCGGCGCAGGAGAAGCAACGATTCCTGAACTGGCTGGGCGATCCCTCGGCAGCTTCGGGTGTGCATTTTTTGACTGGCACGCAGCCGTCGATCGATGCGTTGACCGGGGCCACGGGATTTCACTACGTCCGCGTGCCGGGGCCAGATGGCAAGCTGGACCAGTTCGCGCATTCGAGTGTCATCATGGTCGCAACGCCGGATGGGCGGTTGTCGAAATACTTTTCCGGCATTGAATACGCACCGCGCGATCTGCGCCTGGCAATGGTCGATGCGTCCGACCATAAAATCGGCACGGCGACCGATCTTTTTCTGCTTTATTGCTGCAACTACAATCCGACTTCGGGCAAATATACGGTCGCGATCCTGCGGGTCTTAGGTCTGGCCGGTTGCGTGACCATCCTAATCGTTCTGGGTATGTTCTACCTGCTGACTCGCAAACCTAAGGGAAGAAACTTTCCGCCGTCTTCGCCGACCGCCACCGCGTAGAAATTATTTTTCCTGCATGCATTTGTGGCACATGAGCGTTGTGCCGAGATGCTTTCTGCGGCCTTCTTCGGTAATGACCCATTGCCGAAGCATCCATGGTGGATGGTAGCGCACATGCTGCGTGTGCCCGCAGGAAAGATCGGCGACCCAATCTTCGTACCCATCCTGATGAAAACCGACGATCGTGGATTGCGTTCCCTGCTCCATCTACATAATAAGGGTAATGGATCGACGCGCTGCACCCGCTCGAAACCCAAAACATCTTTTCGCACACATTTCTTGCGTATGATCTTTGCTTGTGACTCAAACTTTCGACGTCCTGATTCTCGGAGCTGGCGCGGCTGGCCTGATGTGCGCCATGGAGGCCGCAAAACACGGCAAGCGCGTGGCCGTGCTGGAGCGTGCCGACCGCATCGGCAAAAAAATTCTGATCTCCGGCGGCGGCCGCTGTAACTTCACCAACCTACATTGCAGCCCGGAGAATTTTATTTCCGCCAATCCGCATTTCTGCAAATCCGCCCTGGCCCGCTACATTCCGCAGGATTTTCTGGCGTTGGTGACGAAGCACAAGATTCCTTACCATGAAAAAACGCTCGGGCAGCTTTTCTGCGACCGCTCCGCGCAGGACATTGTTTCTTTACTGGAAGAAGAATGCCGCGCGGCGGGCGTGCAGATTTTTCTGAATGCGAGAGTCGAAGAAGTCCGGCACAGTGTAGGATTTCAGGTCCGCACAGACGACGCGGATTTTTCCGCAGCGGCATTGGTGGTTGCGACCGGCGGCCTGTCCATTCCAAAGATAGGCGCGACCACGTTCGGCTATGAATTGGCCCGGCAATTTGGCATTGCGGTGTGCGATTGCCGACCTGCGCTGGTTCCGCTTCTGTTTTCCAGCCGAGACCTTTCCGATTACGGCGATCTGGCGGGAGTTTCGACAGAGGTTGTGGCCAAATGCAACGGCCAGCATTTTCGCGAAAAGATGTTGGTGACGCATCGCGGGTTGAGTGGGCCGGCTATCCTTCAAATCTCTTCCTATTGTCGACCCGGCGAGCCACTGACACTCGACCTGGCGCCGGAACAGCAGTGGACTAGACCTCTTCGCGATCCGCACGTCCCACGCAATGCAGTGAACGCAAAGAACGTGCTGCGTGGCATTCTGCCACAGCGTTTTGCAGAACGATGGCTTGTGCTGCATCCACCCGCAGACTGGACCAACCACGCGCTCGCTTTGTGGGAGCGAGAATTGCACCATTGGACGATTGTTCCCGCAGGTACAGAAGGTTATGACAAGGCGGAGGTCACGGCAGGCGGCGTGGACACGAACGAGTTGTCGGCGAAGACGATGGAAAGCCACAAAGTGCGAGGACTGTTCTTCATTGGCGAGGTGGTCGATGTCACAGGCCAGTTAGGCGGTTTCAATTTCCAGTGGGCGTGGGCGTCGGGTTACGCTGCTGGACAAGCTCTTGCGAGCTAAGCGATGTAGCGTTCTGGAATTCGCAGCTACATTGAGAGGTGCGTGCGGAGCAGCGACCTCCGGTTGGGATGGCAACTTTATGCAATGAACTAAAGATCCCTGCACTGGGAACTCGATCTATTTTGGCGCAACGGCTGCTGGAATATGATCTTTTTTGTGGAAGAGTATGCGCGATATGTCCGGCCAGAACTCTACGCCGAGCGCGCCGAGCGCGCCCTCGGCAGTCACCGTCGCAGCGCCTTCAAACGTCAGTCCTACGCCCCGGTTCGTGCTGGGATAGTAGAGATTTGAAATTCCACCGGCTGTAAGATTGCCAAGAACATTGGCATAGTTCCAGCCCCACTTTCCGTTATCACCTTTCGTTCGCACGGTTGTCGAAACGGAATAGAAAAAGCGGCTCCGAAAACTGCCTGTTCCCTTGCGAAAATAACGGGGGTCTTCATGAAACAATATCGGATAAATTGCATTTCCCCACAGGACGCCGTCGGCGCTGTCCGTATAGGATGCGCCGTATCTCTTTGCATATCCCTCCGCACCCTGGCCATAGCCAGCGTTGTCATTTTCAGCCTGACCCCAACCAGCTAGCGCGCCGGCGGCCACAAATTGAAATGGATCAAGGGCGCTACGATATGCCAGATGGAATTTTTGTTTGGGAGACAGTGGAGCGGCATTCTGAATATTGGTGGTATTGAAGTTTGGGATGACGCCGAGAATACGCTGCTTTTCCTGCTCTTTCAGTTGCTGCTCGGCCTGATCGCGCTGTGAAGCAGGCGCCTGCGGTATGGCCTGGCTTTGCGGCGTTGCTGCGGTCTGGGTCTGGGCGGCGCTAGGTGCGTCCAAAACAGTCTCTATGGCCGGCTGGATTGCGACCTGGGCGTGCAAAGTCAAGCTTAGAAACACGATGCAGCCAGTTGCCAACCTGACGCGAGAACCCAAAACACTATCGATCATCAAAGAGCAATCCTGCGTAATTAAAATTAGAACGTGGAAGCTGTGCCAAGTGGATGGTATTAGGCTTCCACTAACAAAAGAGGGGCAGAAGTAGAAACATCAGGTTGTGAAGTGCATATATAAAGACGTCAAAGAAGATGTGAAAGTTGCGAATTATTTCAAGCGCGCCTCAGCAAAGGGCTTTTATGGATGCAGTTCGCCAATGATGGATGTGCAATCCACCCGCGCTGTCGGCAAACAACAAAGGCATGGCCAAAGCCATGCCTTTTTGCGAAATTGCGGTTCCAGAGTTTAGAACATGTTCCAAAGAAACTGATTGTATACATCGTGGTGGTATTGCACCTCGGGCGCTTTGACAAAGGTCCCCAGCAGGCGTGGACAGCGATCCGCCGAGCCTTGCTTCAAGTCCGCATATCGGGCCTTCACATCCGCACCCAGCAGACTCGTCGTCCACTCCGACGCGCGGAAGTTTTCGAGCGCCGTGTAGATGTTGTCTGGCAGATACCGTTCCGCCTGACGAAGGTTCTTGATCTTGGCGGTCGAGCCTTGCAGGCCCGCCTTAAAGATGGAATAGAGCACGAGATACGGGTTGGCATCCGGGCTGACGGAGCGGACCTCCACGCGCGAACTCTTTTCGTTTCCGATCGGCACGCGCACCATCGAGCCTCGGTCGGTTGCAGAAGTCTTGATCTGGTTCGGAGCTTCAAAGTGTGGGTCCAGGCGGCGATACGCATTCACGCTGGCATTCAGCAGCAAACAGAGATCGTTGCCATGAGTCAGAATGCGATCGCTGAACGACCAGGCAAACTTGCTGAGTTTTTCTTCGCCCTTGGGGTCCCAGAACATGTTTTTGCCCTTCTTGCTGACGGAGATATTGGTGTGCATGCCGCTGCCATTGACGCCCACTACCGGTTTCGGCAGAAAAGACGCTGTCAGGCCCATCTTGGTGGCCACCTGCCGGCAGACCAGTTTATAGAGCTGAATCTGGTCGGCGGCTGCAACCACTTCGCCATAACTGTAGTTGATCTCAAACTGCGAGGGCGCGACCTCGGGATGGTCCTTTTCATTTTCAAAACCCATGGCGCGCTGCACTTCCGCCGTTGTATCGATGAACGTCCGTAGCGGATCGCCGGGCAGAGAGTGGTAATATCCGCCCGTATTCACATACTCGAATTTTCCCGTCTCGTGATACTGCTGTTCGGCGTCCGTCCCCTGAAAAAGAAATCCTTCGATCTCATTCGCGGCGTTGAGCGTGTAGCCTTCCTGGTCGTACTGCTCCTGGGCAAACTGCTTCAGCACTGCGCGGATGTCCGCGGAATACAGTTTTCCGTTCTTGTCGATGACTTCTCCGAATACCAGCACTTTACCGCCGCCAAAGAAGTCTGCGGGCGCCCAATAGAAGGCGCTCCAATCGATGCCGAGCCGCAGATCGCTTTCCCGCTGGGCGGTAAACCCGCGAATGGAAGAGCCGTCGAAGGTGAGATTGTCCCAGCTCTTTACAAGAAATTTCTTGTCGTAGTCGAGCATGTGCAGGCGACCTTCCAGATCGCTGAACAGGACAGTGACCGCCTTGATGCGTTTTTCATCCGTCAGATATTTCAACCGTTCTTCCTGAATCGTATGTGGAGCAACGCGGTTCTTCCGTTGCTCTTTGGCCTGTAGGTTCAACTGCTCCAGTTCATCGTATGAGAGCGCCAGGAAATCGCGAAGTTCGTTGGACATGAATCTCCTTCATAAAATGAGAACTGCGCCCATCCGCAAAGATGGCCTATTTCAGGTGAAATGTGGCTGTTTGTCGAACAGAGCGCTTTTTCTCACCTTACGTGATGCAGCGCGCCGCGTAAACTACGATAGATTTCCTTTATTCTACGAATAGCTTTTTTTTATGCTGTTCTTCGATTGCAGCCGACACCCCTATGGACTTTGAACAACTCAAAGCGTTTGTCGAAGTGGCCCGCAACGCCAGTTTTTCCCGGGCAGCGGAAAAACTGTTTCGTACGCAACCAGCCATTTCCGCGCAGATACGCGCGCTGGAAGAAGATGTAGGCGCACGGCTGTTCGACCGGACCGGCGGTCGCGTCACACTGACGGTCGGCGGCAAAATCTTTTTGCAGTATGCGGAAGAATCTTTGCAGGCGCGCCGCAACATCATCCGCGCTGTGGCTGAAGTGGCCCGCACCCCACGCGGAGAACTGGTGGTCAGCGCGAATGAAGCTTCCTGCCTCTACATCCTGCCGCAGGTGTTCGCACAGTTCAAGCGCAAGTATCCTCGCGTGTCTGTTTCCATCGCGCGCAATGAGCGGTCGAGAACCGTTGAGGCCGTGCTGGCGCAGGAGGTTGACTTTGGCGTGGTTGCACAGCCCATCAACGACCCGCGACTGACCGTCGTGCCGGTGCATCAGGATGAGATGGTAGTGATTACACCTGTGGGACATCCGCTCGCCGCAAAGCGCAGCACGCCTTTGGCGCAGGTTGCGGCGTTTCCGCTGATCCTGCCCAAACAGGGCCGCACACGGGACGCCATCGACCAGTTATTCTCGCGCCGCCAGCTCAAACCGGAAATTTCCATGGAACTGGAATCGAATGAACTGATCAAACGGTTCGCCGCAGCCGGCGTCGGAGTGGGCTTTCTTGCCCGGTCGAATGCAGTTGCAGAATTGGCGGCGGGACTGCTGGGCGTCGTCGAACTGGAAGACGTGCGCATTGCACGGGACCTAGTATTGGTCTATCGCAAAGACAAATCGTTGAGCCGGGCGGCGCAGGCATTCATTGAAATTATGCAAAGCAGTGTGGGCGTACCGCGCAGTTCTTCCAGTGGGCTAAAGCGCGTTTGATTTGCTGGATACTGAAAAACTCCTCCTCAACTCTTCTCTACGCCGCATTTCGCGCTCATAGCACCGGCTACAATCTTAGTAGATGCCGCTTCTCACATTTCGCGCCGTATGGCTGGCCGCTGCCGCATTTTTTGCGGGCGGCGTAAATGCAATTGCGGGCGGCGGATCGCTGCTGTCGTTTCCTGCGCTTCTGCAAGCGGGCGTTCTGCCGGTTCAGGCCAACGCGACGAATACCGTCGCTCTGCTACCAGGACAGTTCACGTCAGCAGCCGCCTATCGGCGGGAACTGCATCGCTATCGTTCCCTGCTACTGCCTTTGCTGGTTGCGGCCCTCGCAGGCGGCCTGCTGGGTGCGCGACTACTGATGGCCACGCGACAGGAACTGTTTCTCCGCATGGTCCCATGGCTGCTGCTTACGGCAACACTTCTCTTCGCGGGCGGACCACCCTTGCAACAGCGACTGTTTCAAAAGCCGCATGCCCATGCCACTGGGCTGCGACCGGTGGCTCGCGTGCTGTTGCCAATTGGCATTTTTGTCGTCTGCCTCTATGTCGGCTTTTTCGGCGCAGGTTCAGGTCTGCTGATTATGGGCGTCCTGAGTTTCGCCGGTATCGACAGCGTGCATGAAGTGAATGCATTGAAAACAATAATTACTAGCGTGTCGAACAGCGTTGCCGCCATCACGTTCGTGTTCTACGGCGCAGTGCTCTGGCACTACGGCCTGTTCATGATGATTGCGGCCAGCATCGGCGGCTACTTTAGTGCGCGGAGTGCGCGCAAGCGCCCAACCAAAAGCATTCGTTTTTTTATTATTGTTATGGGCTGCATTGTCACGGCTTATTTCTTCTGGAAACTTCATTGATCACTACAGTTTTGATTCTTTCTTCTCAATCGACGGAGTTGTTGGGTTCGGTCGCAGCCGTCTGCACCACCGTCTCTCTGGTGCCGCAACTGGTGCGTGTATGGCAACGCAAGAGTGCAAGCGACATCTCGCTCGGCATGTTTTTTCTGTTCGCTATCGGCGTGCTGCTGTGGTTCGTTTATGGCGTGCAGATCCACGCGCGTCCCGTCGAAGCAGCCAATGCCGTTACGCTAGTCTTGTCGGTGGCCATTTTGGTATTGAAGGTGCGGTACGACCACATCCAGCAGACTGGCACAGATCGGTGTAGAAAAAGAACATGAGCCACGAAGGCATCCGCTTTGTATCCGAAGACGCTGCGCGTAAGGCCACGGCAGACGAACGCGAACTGCCGCGCGAGGCCATCACTCCCCTGCGTGTGCGCGTGAATAAGACCGAGGGCACGGGAGTGGAGATCGACTGGAAAGATGGCCACGCTAGCCACTGGAGCTTTGCCTGGCTGCGCGATGCGTGCCCGTGCGCGACCTGCGTGGAAGAGCGCGAGGTTGAGGGGCGCGAACCGGGCCAGCCGAAACCGCAGCCCGCCACGCTGCTGCCGATGTTCAAGGCGGCGGTGCGCCCCAGAGAAGTGCGTCCGGTTGGACGCTACGCCATCAGCTTCGACTGGAATGACGGCCACACCAGCGGCATTTATTCCTGGCATTATCTGCGGTCGATATGCCAATGCGAAGCATGCAAGGCCGAAGCCGCTAGGTCTGCTGCAAAATTGTAAAGACTTCCGCTACGCTTGCCGCCCGCGTGGCGAACTCGCGATTTTCCAGTTTCAAAAATCCTTCCTGCACGGCGCGGTCGAGCATCGCGAACAATGGCTGCCAGTAGTCCGCGATATCGAGCAGAACAATCGGCTTTCGATGCAGGCCGAGCTGCGTCCAGCCCAGCACCTCGCACAACTCATCCAATGTGCCGTAGCCGCCGGGCAGCGCGATAAATGCGTCGGCCATCTCCGCCATTTTGCGTTTGCGCTGATGCATATCGGCGACGATATGCAATTCCGTCAGGCCGCGATGCGCTACTTCCCTGTCCACCAGGTGCTGCGGAATGATGCCGATGGCTTGCCCTCCGGCGGCAAGTACGGCGTCGGCGACTGCGCCCATCAATCCAACATGTGCGCCGCCATAGACCAGCCGGAAACCAGCCGCAGCCATGCCGCTGCCCAACTCCTGCGCCGCCGCGCGATATTCCGGGCGCGCTCCATCGGCAGAACCGCAATAAACGCAGATTGTCTTTTGTTTCGGCGTTGTTGTGCTCATCTTCCACAAGGATAGCGCGCAAATTGTTGCCCAGGCGGCACGATACACTGAAGTGTTCCCGTGAGTTAGTCAGAGGATGCACGGACGCATCGCTGCAACTCGCCGCAACCGCAGGAGTCTTCCCGTTCGTGTCCCGATTGTTTGAAAATATGAACCCGCAGCAGCGCGCTGCGATTGAAAATGTCGACGGCCCGCTGCTGATCCTGGCTGGCGCCGGTTCAGGAAAAACGCGCGTCATCACGCATCGCATCGCCTATTTAATTGAAGAGCGCGGCGTCCCCGCCGACGCCATCCTGGCCGTCACCTTTACCAATAAAGCCGCTGCGGAAATGTCCGAGCGCGTCGAACGGCTGATGGATCGCCGCAGCCTGGCGCGGCCGTTGCTCGCGACCTTCCACTCCTTTTGCGTGCGCGTGCTACGCCGCGATATTGAAGCACTGCGCACTGGTGGACGCGGGCGCACAAAAGATTTTGTCATCTACGACGAAACGGAACAGCAGGCGCTCATCAAGCAGGCCATGCGCCGGCTTGGCCTGGACGATAAGCAAATGACGCCGCGCATCGTGCTTTCGCGCATCTCCTGGGCCAAGAACCATATGCTGGAGCCGCAGGAAATCTACCTGCAATCCCCGGATCCGAAAACGGAGCGCATTGCCCATCTCTACGACATTTACACCAAGGAGCTGGAGCGCGCGAATGCGCTCGACTTCGACGATCTGCTGCTGGAAGCAGTGCGCCTGCTGCGCGCCGTTCCCGAAGTGCGCAATTATTACAACCGCCGCTTTCGCTATATTTTGATCGACGAATATCAGGACACCAACCGTCCGCAATATGAACTGATGAAGATGCTGGCCGGAGAAGAAAAAAATATCTGCGTCGTCGGCGATGAGGACCAGAGCATCTATTCCTGGCGCGGCGCGGACATCCGCAACATTCTGGAGTTTGAAAAAGATTTTCCGCAGACGAAGATCATTCGACTGGAACAGAACTACCGCTCCACGCAGGTGATTCTGGAAGCGGCAGGCGCGGTGGTGTCGAACAACATTCGACGCAAGGGAAAAACGCTGTGGACCTCGCGCGATGGCGGCGCGCGAATTGGCTACTATGAAGCGCTGGACGGCGAAGGCGAGGCGCTGTTCGTCGCCGACTACATCCAGAAATATATACGCCAGACGGCCAACGATGCCGACCTGCCGCGCATTGCTGTGTTGTATCGCACCAACTCGCAGTCGCGACTGGTGGAAGAAGCGCTGCGCCGTTATGGCATTCCATATACGATGGTGGGCGGATTTTCTTTCTATGACCGCGCGGAAATCAAAGACATGCTCAGCTATCTGAAGCTGGTGCTGAATCCAGACGACTCCATTGCATTGCAGCGTTCCATCAATACTCCGCCGCGCGGCATCGGCAAGACGACCGTTGAGACCATGGAGCGATTGGCGCTCGAAACCGGCACAAGCACCTGGGCCGCCATGCAACAGGTGATTGCGCAGCGGCTGGTGTCGGCGCGCACCGTCGCATCGCTCGAAGGATTTCGCCGCATGATCGAAGACGCGCGCGCCATGCTGGCGCCGGGCTTCGCGGAGAAACTCAGCGCGGACCTTGCCGCCTCCGGTGAGGACGTTGCGGGCGTCGAAGGTATTCCGGCAGCGAACTACGATACGGACACCAGCTTCGACTTTGGAACATCGGAGGATGAGGACAGCAGCGACAACCTCGCCGCATCGTTCGATCCAGCCGAGTTCTCCCCATTTGCAGCCACGGCTGAGAGCACCAGAAAACTTACTCCGCTTGCAAAAAAATCTTCCGTGGAAACCTCGGAAGGCAGCGAAGAGCATACCTTTCGCAAGCCCGGAGATGCGGCGACGCTGCCGGAACTCATCAAATTCCTGATCGATCGCAGCGGATATATTCGAGTGCTGGAGGACGAAGCCACGCCGGAGTCGCAGTCGCGCATTGAAAACCTGCGGGAACTCGCCAATGCAGCGCAGGATGCGCATGAGCGCGGCGAAACGCTGTCAGAGTTCCTCGACCATGCCGCGCTGGTCAGCGATACCGACAAGTACGATCCCGAATCCCGCGTAACGCTGATGACGCTGCACGCCGCCAAGGGGTTGGAGTTTCCGCTGGTCTTTCTGGCGGGCATGGAAGAAGGACTCTTCCCGCATTCGCGCACCATCAACGACGGCGACGGTCTCGAAGAGGAACGCAGGCTTTGTTATGTCGGCATCACCCGCGCCATGGACGCGCTGCTGGTCACACGCGCGCGCTTCCGGCGGCGCTACGGCAACGACGCGCCGGAGCACTCGACGCCGTCGCGCTTTCTCGCCGAAATTCCCGCGCACCTGATCGACGACCTGAGCGCGCCGGTCCCGGCGAACACCTGGGGCGGTTACGCGGCACAATCGACCCGTTCGAACAGCCATCGCATCGCACGCAATGACGACAGCGACCAGCATTGGAGCTACGAAGACGAAGATCAAAGTTCTCCGGCTACGTCCAATACCCCAGCGTCTCGAACGCGCGCTGGCAGCGTCGCAGGCAGCGGCTCGATCGACAACATTGCGCAATTTTTCGGTGCGCGCGGGCAGAAGATTGCCCGGCCTAAAATGCCGGTCCCCGAACCGAAGGGTAAGACTGGATTTCGCAGCGGACAGCGCGTGCGACACCCCAAATATGGAGAAGGCGTTGTCTTCAAACGCGAAGGAGACGGGGAAGATGCAAAGATTACGGTACAATTTCATCGGTTCGGCATAAAAAAGCTGGTGGAGAAATTTGCACAACTGGAGCGCGTCTGAAACGCAGGCCCCTCCACTTCCCCTTCGACTGCGCTCAGGGTCCGGTCGGGATGACAAATTTGTGTAACGAATTAAAGATTCACACACTTGGAATTACAAGAGAGAGATTGTAGAAAATTATGGCAAATACAAAAGCAATCACAGATACAGCGGAACGCAAAAAATTGAAGCGTGCGGCGCGCAAAAAGGCCGCTGCAAAACCGAAGCGCACCACACCGCGCGGCTCCAATAAACAGAAGTTGAAGAAGCTGGCCCGTGGAGCAGCCAAGCGCTAGATCACAGGTCGCCGAGCTGCCAAGGATGTAAGCCCGGCGACCACATGGCCTGTAGATTTGAAATGCATTTTCAGGAGCCAGTGTCCTGTCGAAACAGATCTTCGCCACAAAATCCATCGACAAACTTATCCTCGACTCCGAGGACCCGGCGCACAGCCTGAAAAAGACGCTGGGCCCGGTGTCGCTGACGGCGCTGGGCATCGGCGCGGTGATTGGCTCCGGGATTTTCACCGTCATCGGCACGGCGATTGCGGGACAAAGCTTCGATAGTTCTTCCATCCTGAATACACCCGTGCTGGATTACGTGGTGCGTCACACGGCGATGCTCGGTCGCCCTGGCGCGGGTCCGGCGCTGGCGGTCTCACTGCTGCTGGTGGCGGTGGTCTGCGCCTTCACCGGCCTCTGCTACGCAGAACTGGCCTCGATGATCCCCATCGCGGGCAGCGCCTATACCTATACCTACGTCATCATGGGAGAGCTGGTGGCCTGGATCATCGGCTGGGACCTGATTCTGGAATATGCCTTCTCGAATATGGCGGTCAGCGTCGGGTTCGCCGCACACGTCGTGGCCCTGATGGACTGGTTCGGTATCCATCCCGCGTTGCGCTGGATATCTCCAGCCTATCTGCCCAGTGGGCTACAGAGCCTGAGCGGAGCGGCGCTGTACCCGCCCGGCTGGCATTTTGGCTTCAACGTTCCTGCCTTTCTGATCGTCATGTTGCTGACTGTGGTACTTGTCCGCGGCATCCGCGAATCGGCGGAAACCAATAACATCATGGTGCTGCTCAAGATTGGCGCGGTCCTTCTGTTTGTCAGCTTCGGAGCGCATTTTATCCACACTTCCAACTGGCATCCTTTTTATCCCAACGGATGGTCCGGCGTGTTGACTGGCGGGTCGATCATTTTCTTTACCTATATCGGTTTCGATTCCGTCTCGACCGCCGCAGAAGAATGCAGAAATCCGCAGCGCGATGTACCCATCGGCATCATCGCCACGCTGGTCATCGCCACCCTCCTCTACGTCGCGGTCGCCCTGGTACTGACCGGCCTGGTACCTTGGCATCTGTTGACGGACGATGCGGCGCCTGTGGTGAACACTCTGCGCCGGCTGTATCTCGAAAACCATAGCGTGACGCTGCACTGGGTGCAGTTGGCGGTCTTGTTCGGCGCGCTGCTGGGGATGATCTCCTCCATCCTGGTCTTTCAGATAGGCCAGGCGCGGGTCTGGTTCGCCATGTCGCGGGACGGCCTGCTACCTTCCCTGTTCAGCCGCGTGCATCCCCGCTTCCGTACGCCCGCGGCGGCTACCTGGATTGCAGGTTTCTTTGTCGGCCTGCCGTCCGGGCTGCTGGACATCGGGACCTTCGCCAACCTGTCCAACATCGGCACGCTCTTTGCTTTTGTGCTGGTCTCAGCAGGAGTGATCGTTCTGCGCCTCAAGGATCCAGATCGCCGGCGCGCCTTTCGTTGTCCCGGTGGCCCGGTCATTCCCGTATTCAGCGTGTTTTTCTGCCTGCTGCTGATGCTTGGTCTGCCCATCCTCACATGGGTCAGCTTTTTCATTTGGCTCGGCATCGGCCTGTTGATTTACTACTTCTACAGTCGGCACCGCAGCGAATTTGCCCCCGCCTCAGAACGGAAACGGTAATGTCCGCCTCGCGAAAACCCGCACACCCTCTCGACACAAAATCCTGGATTCGCGGCCTGCCCAAGGCCGAACTGCATCTGCATCTGGAAGGAACCATTGCGCCCGAAACGCTGGCCAAGATGAGCGAGCATCATGACAGCAAGCCGCTCACGCTGGACGCGGCGCGCGCACTCTACCAGTACAAAGATTTTTCCGGATTTATGCAGGCCTTCAAGGCCATTACCGAACGCCTTCGCACGCCTGAAGATTACGAACTGATCACCTATCGCATGATGGAAGCACTGCACGCGCAGGGTATTGTGCACGCGGAGGTCTATGTGTCAGTCGGCGTCGTCTACTACTGGCGGCATATTGAGTTTGAGCCGCTGTTTGCAGGCATGGAGCGCGGACGCCTGCGCGGCGAACGGGAGTTCGGCGTCTCTGTCGCATGGATCTTCGACGCCGTCCGTCACTTCGGCCCGGAAGAAGCCGCGCGCGTCTTTCGCAAGGCTGCGGAGATGCAGCGGCATCATCCCTCCATTGTCGGCATCGGCATTGGCGGCGATGAGCGCCGCACCGGGGCCGAGCCATTCCGCGATCTTTATAAAGAAGCGCGCGACCATGGCCTGCACCTGACAGCGCACGCCGGAGAAACCGTGGGACCCGAGGGCATCTGGTCGGCCCTCAACATTGGCGCGGAGCGGATCGGACATGCGCTGAGCGCGCGGCGGGATGAAGATCTGCTCTATGTGCTGGCGAAAAAACAGGTCCCCGTAGAGCTATGCATCACCAGCAACCTGCGCACCGGCTGCTGCGCGCAAATGGAAGACCATCCGGTGCGCGAATATTTTGAAAATGGCCTGATGGTCACGCTGAACTCCGACGACCCCGCCATTTTTGGCAGCAATCTTTGCGACGAATATCTGCTGACTCATCAAAATTTCGATCTGACGCTGGAGCATCTGCGGGAGCTGGCTGGCAATTCCATTGAAGCGAGTTTTCTGCCGCCGGGCCGAAAGCTGGAGATGTTACAGCGTGTTGAACGGTATCCCGACCCTCTCGAAGCCTGAAATGGGTCTGTTAAAGAATGTTCATTTCTCGAATCTTCATCCAATGCCATCGATTTGCGATAAGATTTTTGCATGAAGGGTCGGAATCTATGCCTGGTCGACTGGTGCAGTCCAGAGAAGAAAGCTGAGCGAAAAGAAGTGAGAAAAAACAAATTATCCCGGAAAACGACGCCACTGATTCGCACCATAGGCTGGGTGTCCGTAGCGACTGGCGCGGTTGCAGTCGGCTTTTTTGTGGGCCGCAACCTGCGCGCCCGTTACCGGCTGAACCGTCGGACGCCGTACGACTTTTATTCCCACGCCGGCGACAACGGAAACAGTGTGGAGTATGGCGTAGGCATCTAAGCTGGTAAGAATGGATGCAGACAGCCAAGGCCCGGATCGCTCCGGGCCTTGGCTGTTTAAATAAAAATACAGCTACGCTTTCCCTGCCAGTTGCCGCAGCACGTATAGCAGAATGCCGCCATGCTGGTAGTAGAGAATCTCTTGCGGAGTATCGATGCGCACCGTCGCGGTAAATTCTTTCATCTTGCCATCGGCAGCCTCCGCTTTCACGGTCAACTTACGACCATTGGCGAATTTCCCATTCAGCATCGCGCGCAGGCCTGTGAAATCGTAGACCTCCTCGCCGGTCAGCCCGAGCGATTCGACGTTCTGGCCCGCTTCAAATTGCAGCGGCAGAATCCCCATACCGACCAGGTTCGACCGATGGATACGCTCAAAGCTTTCCGCAATCACCGCGCGCACGCCGAGCAGCTTTGGCCCCTTGGCCGCCCAGTCGCGCGAGGAGCCAGAACCGTATTCTTTGCCTGCGAGAATCACCAGCGGCGTCTTTTGCTCGGCATATTTTACAGAGGCGTCGAAGATGCTCATCGCCCCGCCCGAAGGCAGCAGGCGCGTCACGCCGCCTTCCGTTCCGGGAGCTAGCTTGTTGCGCAGGCGCACATTGGCAAACGTTCCGCGCACCATCACTTCATGGTTGCCGCGGCGCGAGCCATAGCTGTTGAAGTCGGCGGGCTTCACTCCATGCTCGGTGAGGTACTTCCCTGCCGGGCCGTTCAGTTTGATGGAACCTGCGGGCGAAATATGGTCCGTTGTCACACTATCGCCCAGCACCGCCAGCACGCGCGCGCCATGGATATCTTCAACACCCGCGGGCGTTGCCGCCATGCCATCGAAGTATGGCGCTTTGCGAATGTAGGTCGAATCCGCTTCCCACCCATAGGTGCTTCCAGTCGGGAACTTCAAACTCTGCCAGTTGCTGTCGCCATCGCTGACCGTGGAGTATTGCTTGCGGAACATGCCGGAGTCGATGGAGTTGGCCAGCGTCGTCTGCACCTCCTGCTGCGAGGGCCAGATGTCGCGCAGATAAACCGGCTGGCCCTGCTTGTCTTTGCCAAGTGGATCATGGTCGAAGTCGTGATCGATGCGGCCCGCCAGCGCGTAGGCAACCACCAGCGGCGGCGACATCAGATAATTCGCGCGCACGTCGGAGTTGATACGACCCTCAAAATTTCGATTGCCGCTGAGCACGGAGACAGCCACCAGGCCGTGGTCGTCAATCGCCTTGGTCACATCTGGCGGCAGCGGGCCGGAGTTGCCAATGCAAGTGGTGCAGCCATAGCCGACGATGTTGAACCGCAGCTTGTCGAGATATTTTGTCAGCCCGGCCTTCTCGTAATAGTCCGCCACCACGCGCGAACCCGGCGCGAGCGAACTCTTCACCCATGGCGGCACACTCAGGCCCTTTTCGACGGCCTTCTTCGCCAGCAGGCCCGCCGCCAGCATTACGGATGGGTTCGATGTGTTGGTGCAGCTCGTAATCGCCGCAATCACAATCGAGCCATGATCGAGATACTTGTCCACGTTTAGACCGAACCGTTCCTGTACTGAGGCCGCGTGGCCCGGCTCCGGCGCTCCCTTCGCGACGTTATTTCCCGCCCCGTTATTTCCGTTCGCGGAGGGATGGCCACCCTCCCCGTCCCAGCGCTGCACTTGACGCTCGGAATTGGCGTTTGCATGCGGGCCTTTCAGCGCGGGCAATTGTTTTTTGAAACTCGCGCCTGCCTCGCTGAGTCGCACACGGTCCTGCGGGCGCTTGGGGCCAGCCACACTCGGCTCTACTGTGCCAAGATCGAGCGACAACGTCGCGGAATACTTGGCCTCCAGCGCATCCGGCGTGTGGAACAGGCCCTGCTCCTTGTAATACGTCTCGACCAGCGCGATCTGCTCCTCGCTGCGGCCCGTGAGGCGCAGATAGCGCAGCGTCTCGGCATCGACCGGAAAAATTCCGCACGTCGCGCCATACTCCGGAGCCATATTGCCGATGGTCGCACGGTCGGCCAGCGACAGTTCGCTGATTCCCGCGCCGAAAAACTCGACAAACTTGCCGACGACGCCGTGCTTGCGCAGCATCTCGGTCACAGTCAGCACCAGGTCAGTCGCAGTGGTCCCTTCGCGCAGCTTGCCGGAAAGTTTGAAACCGACAACCTGCGGAACCAGCATGGAAACCGGCTGGCCCAGCATCGCGGCCTCGGCCTCAATGCCGCCGACGCCCCAGCCCAGCACACCGAGGCCGTTGATCATCGTAGTGTGCGAATCCGTCCCGACCAGCGTGTCTGGATAGGCCTGCGCCACGCCTTTCGCATCCGGCTGGGTGGTGAACACGACGCGCGCCAGATACTCCAGATTCACCTGATGGCAGATGCCCATGCCCGGCGGCACGGCGGAAAAATTATCGAAGGCCGTCTGGCCCCATTTCAGAAACGCGTACCGCTCGCGGTTGCGCTGAAACTCCAGCAGCGCGTTGATGGAATAGGAATCGCCGGTGCCGTACTGGTCCACCTGCACGGAGTGGTCGATCACCAGCTCCGCTGGCTGCAACGGGTTGATCTTTTCCGGGTCGCCGCCGAGCGAGCGCATGGCGTCGCGCATCGCCGCCAGATCGACCACGGCGGGCACGCCGGTAAAGTCCTGCATCAACACCCGCGCCGGCATGTAGGCGATCTCGCGCGAAGGCTCGGCCTTCGCATCCCACTTGGCGAGGAATTGAATGTCGTCCGCAGTGACGCTCTTGCCGTCCTCATGCCGCAGCAGATTTTCGAGCAGGATGCGAAGAGAGTACGGAAGGCTATCGAGCGAAACTCCATGCTGCGCCAACGCGCTCAGTTTGAAAATTTCATAGGTGCGATTGCCGGATTTCAATTCCGACCGGCTGCCAAAACTGTTCATAACGTGGCTCCTCTATTTGTCTGCGAAGCAATTGCTTGTCATTCTGAATGTAGTCCGCCGAGGCGGACGAAGTGAAGAATCCAGTCAATGTGTGCCTGGTCGAGAATGACCGTATTTGGATGGGTTCCTCAGCGGTACTAAGGAATGCGGCGGCCTCTAGCCGCGGTCCGGCTTCCCGCGGTGCCAGCGTTTGAGGAAGTTGATTTTAGGTACGAAGAGCATGACGATTGGGCAGCGTGTCGCCGCCTGCCTTTATGCTACCGCCGGAGGGCGGGGAAGGCGAGCGAACTAAATGCGTTTTTTCGGAGATGCAAAGGTTAAACGGATGATATAAACGACCACTGGAAGGAGTCATTACCATGAGCACTGAACCCGAGATCATCCCTTTACCAGCTATTGTGATTTTCTTGCGCGTAGTTGGGTGCCTTTGTCCTCTAGTTGCACTTATAACAGCGGGGCTGACTAACGCAAGCGACGAAACAGGCTGGATAATGGTTTTGACTTCTCTTATCGCCACCCTGTTATGGTTTGCTCTGGGAAGCGCCATCCGGCTATTGAATCGAATTGAAGCGCGTCTCAGCCATTCCAACAGAGTCTCCACGCAATGATTCCCTGTCCGGGTGCCCGCATCTACCCGCGTTTCATGGGGAGATGTGGGATGGCCTCGATCTTCCCAGATGAGCCGCAAACAACGCGGCGCATCTGGGGCACCCAGGTTTATCTTGTCGTATGGCAGGAAGGCGGGTGCCCCAGGTTCGCGAAGCTAACCTGGGTCTTTTTGCCGGGTGCCCGCATCTACCCGCGTTGTGTGCGGGGAGATGTGGGAGGGTCTCGTTCCCTCGCTACACTGCATATCTTTTCCCCACTACACTGTATATCTTTTCCCCAGATGAGCCGCAAACATCTCAAATAGGCGCTCTGAGAATACTGACTGGAAAATACGAAGCCGATACCTTCTGGATTCTTCGGTCGCATCGCCGCAGCGACCGACCTCAGAATGACTCATTTTCTGAAGAAGAGTCATTCTGAATAAAGGACGTTCGCCACGGCGAACGTCCGAAGTGAAGAATCCAGAGAATGCCGAATGAAAATACGGAGCCCGCATCGTCTGGATTCTTCGTCGGTCGCGGTGGCGACCTGCTCGGAATGACTCGTTTTCTATGGACGCTGGCGGGTGGCCCAGGTCTCGCTTCTGAGACCTGGGATATCCCCACTCAACCGCTTCTTCCATGCTTGTCCTTGGCGCTGAATATAGATACAAAGCGGTAGAATGGTCATAAACTCCCTGTGCCCGTCCCGCCGGTCCACAGACACAAATTTCAGCGCATCATCTCCGGCCGCAGCACCGCCCGAAGAGGCGGGGTGGCCCATTCAAGCCGTCTTTTGGCTTGAGTGGGGTCGAGTCCGGAAAATCCGGCGCCCTGCGCCTGTTCGCAGTTGGAAAGCGCTACATGGCCTCCAGAAAGCCAGTATTAACAACGACTTGCCGCTTTGCTCGACCGCGTCGGCTTCTACACAGTGCTTCAACTCCTCCGCACAATCCTTCAACTGCGGTACACAATCCTTCAAACATTCGCCAAGTGCCCCGCATCTACCCGCGTTTTCTGCGGGGAGATGTGGGAGGGGATCACTCCCTCACCACACTGTATATCTTCTTCCCAGATGAGCCGCAAACAACGCGGCTGGCCTGCCCGATGTTTTGTACCAGTTGGATAGTTAGTGTAGCGCAACGAGCGGGTCAGTTATCTCGCCACACCCGGTGGTGTTTGCGGTCAGCCATGCTGCCGGTGCGGGCGGCTTATAGCCCAGCGACGAGTGTGGCCTGACCGTGTTGCAATGCACGCGCCAACGTTCGGCCAGCACGCGCAGTTCCTCGATCGAGTAAAAGATTTCTCCGTTCAGGAACTCATCCCGCAGCTTGGAGTTGAAGCTTTCGCAGTAGCCGTTCTCCCACGGGCTGCCCGGTTCGATATACAGCGTCCTGGCTCCTGTACCGGCGAGCCATTTGCGCAGTTCCCTGGCCACGAACTCCGGGCCATTGTCGGAACGAAGGTGTTCTGGAATTCCCTGGAACACCATCACATCGGCCAGCGCTTCGATCGCCAAGGCGCTCGACCATCGCCGTTCAGCACGGACCGGCAGGCACTCCCGCGTATGTTCGTCGATCGGGTTCAGCAGCCGCACCGCCCGGCCATCATGGGTACGCGCGCTGACGAAGTCATAGCTCCAGACATGGTTCCGGTGCTGTGGCCGCAGGCGAACCCACGAGCCGTCGT
>DAHUZH010000039.1 GCA_027306695.1 Acidobacteriaceae bacterium | reverse complement strand
AGTTGCGGGACCCTTTGGCCACTCGATGCACCCGCAGTTTCGCCTGCCGGCCGCATGGCAACCAGCATGGCGCGCGCGAGTTCCACCTGTTCTCGCGCCGGCAAATCCTTCTCTCGCAATTGGACGAAGGCCACGCCATGTGCGGCCCACGCTACCGCCTGCTCCACAAGATGCTGGCGGCAACGCGCTTCGTCCGCGCCATAAAGCCGCCGGTCTGTGATGGCATAGAGCATGGCGATCCTTTCAATTGAACAATCTGTTGGCGCCGACCAATATTGAAAGCCTACCCGGACCCTGTTCGTCTGCGTCCAAAGCAGTGGAAGGCAAGGCTTGCATATTATTTTCTTACATGTGCCTGTGGTACTGTCGAAATTAGATGGCGATTCGAGTAGGCTGCGAGACGCGCGTGCGTCCGGCTGTTTAAGAGCACCTGGCAACCGCTGACGATGCGTCAGCAGAAAAACCTTTCCACATTATGGAAACATACGATCTGCTCATCCTTGGCTCCGGCCCCGCAGGCCAGCGCGCGGCCATTTCGGCAGCCAAGTTGGGGCATCGGGTCGCGGTCATCGAGCAGCGCGAGTTCGTCGGCGGCGTCAGCGTCAATACCGGCACGATCCCCAGCAAAACCTTTCGCGAAGGCGTTCTTCACCTCTCCGGTTATAACTATCGTTCCATTTATGGCATGAACTATCGCGTGAAGGACAAGATCACGATGGCGGACCTTGCCTTCCGCGTGCAGCATGTCATCAAGACGGAAGTGGATGTGACTGAAGCGCAGTTGTCGCGCAACAACGTGGAGGTACTGACCGGCACGGCCAGCTTTGAGGACGCGACGCATATACGGATCACCAACTCGCGCGGCTCGAATGTGTATGAAAGCAGAAATACGCTCATCGCTGTTGGTTCACGGCCCGCCAGCAATCCGAAGGTCCCGCTCAATGGACGCAACATCATCAACAGCGACCAGATCCTTGCCATTCCAGACCTGCCAAAGACACTGATCGTCGTTGGCGGGGGCGTGATCGGCGTGGAATACACCTGCATGTTTGCCGTGCTGGGCGTGCGCGTGATCCTGATTGAAAAACGGCCCAAGCTGCTGGAATTTGCCGACCAGGAAATTGTGGAGGCGCTCAGCTATCACTTGCGCGACAGCCGCGTGACCATGCGCCTGAATGAAGAGGTGCAAAGCGTCGAAGATCTGGCGGATGGAACAGTGGTTGCAAATCTAGAGAGCAAAAAGAAGATTTCCGCAAGCGCCTTGTTATACGCGGTCGGACGCCAGGGCAATGTGGACGATCTGAACCTTGCCGCCGCAGGTTTGGAAGCCGACTCGCGTGGGCGCATCAGTGTCGATGAAAATTACCGTACAAAAGTGCCGAACATCTTCGCAGCCGGTGACGTGATCGGGTTTCCCGCGCTTGCTTCCGTTTCCATGGAGCAGGGGCGCATCGCGGCGGCGCGCATCTTTGGCGATGAATCGCTGCACTCGAATCCGAAGTATTATCCCTATGGAATTTATACGATCCCGGAGATTTCCTTCATCGGCAAAACGGAAGAGCAGTTGACGGAAGAAGACGTTCCGTATGAAGTGGGCGTATCTTACTATCGCGAGATCGCGCGCGGCCAGATTCGCGGCGACACCACCGGACGGCTGAAGCTGATCTTCCATCGCGAGACGCGCCAGCTTCTCGGCGTCCACATTATCGGCGAAGGCGCCAGCGAACTGGTGCACATTGGGCAGGCTGTGATGGCGCTGAATGCGACCATCGACTATTTTGTCGATACGGTATTCAATTACCCCACGCTTGCAGAGTGTTACAAGGCAGCCGCCTTTAATGGTTTGAACCGTCTCAGTAAGGCGGAGTAAGGAAGAAGGCCATGGGCAAGAGTCTTGGAATTTTTCTGACCGGGCGCATCGCAACGGGAGTGATCGAGGAGCAGCGTCCCTGTTCCTCCGTATACCATCATCCAGAAAATCCGGAGGACACTGACTCGCTTCTGGATACGCCGCTCGACGGACTGGTCGAACTGGTTTGTGCGCAGGCATTGCGAGCAGTGAAAGACTGCGGCCCGATCGATGCCGTGGGTCTGGCGCTGCCGGGAATCATCCGCGAGGGCGTGGTGGAAGACTCGCCGAACCTGCTCCAGTTGAAAGGTGCGCGGATTGCCGAACGGATACGCCTGGCCCTCAGCGACGCCGGCATTCAAGCGCGTGTCACCGCGCTGAACGATGCCGATGCGATTGCCGGGGGCGTGGCCGCCAAACATGGCCGGTTGGACAAGTTCATTCGCCTGTGGGCGTTGGGCTATGGCATCGGCTTCGGCCGCTACCCTTACACGGCAGGCATCTGGGAGGGCGGCCATTGTGTGGTCACGCTGGATGCCGGGGAAACCTACTGCGGCTGCGGCGGCCGCGGCCATCTGGAAGGCATCATGGGCCATCGCGCGATGCGGCTGCGTTTTCTCGATATGGAACCGGAAGAGGTTTTTGCCGCCGCGAAAACAGGCGACGAACGCTGCGTGAAATTCGTCCGGCTATGGCACCGCAGCCTTGCGTCCGCCACCGCCAACTCCATCCACATGGAAGGTCCGGGCCGCTTTTACTACACCGGCTTCAATGTGAAATATCTCGACCTGAAACTGCTACAGCATTATTTGCAGCAAATGGTCAAAATGAGCCCCCTGCAAAATTACGCGCTCGAGGTCGTTCCCATGACCGATGAACTGGCTGTGACGGGTGCGGCTATCGCCGCCGAGCAAGCGGCGGGAGCCTGACGTCGGACTTACGCCGCTTTTGTTCGGGCGCGAAACATAATTTTGGGATTTATATATCTGTGCCTCTGAATGGGCATGGATTACGCTAATTTCATTGCGATCGTTTCGTCCAGTATTTCGCGCACCGTTAGCGGCACAATGATGCAATGCTCCCGCCGAAAGAACGCATCCACTTCCCGCAAAGCATCCGAGGAAAACTCAAACGAGACAAAGAACCCTTTCGAGCGTTTTTCGCGCAACATGGCAGCTTCAAACATATCGATGTCCGGTCTGCCTGCCTTTTCCTTTTGCTTCACCTGAATCGGATACCAGGCGTCCATGAAGTCGAGTTCTCCGGCTGCTTTCCCGCTCTTTGTGGGCATGGAGGATACGGGATAAATACGGCCATCTATGCCCATATCGCCCACTTGTGCCTTGTTGGGTATCCCTCCGAGCGCGATGACCGCCCAGTTCTCGAATTCAAATGGCGGGATCGTTCGGAGTTGCTTTTCTGTCCACGGCAGGTCACGCACTACGAAGCCGCGCCCCACGCGCCACAATTTCTCATCTTCCGGGAGTCGGCACACGTCGCGTAATCGCTTTGCCATCACACGGCAAGCTGTAGGCGATATGTCTATTCCAATCCATTGCCGTTTAAGGTTCTGGGCCGCAACAAGCGCTGTTCCGCATCCGCAGAACGCATCCAGCACGATGTCATTCTCGTTGCTGCTGGCTTGAATGATTCTTTCGAGCAGCGCAAGCGGTTTTTGGGTCGGGTAGCCGAGAGATTCTCTCGATGCCTTCGAAAAGTTGGTCACCGAAGGGATGTCGTCCCAAATGGAGTCCACTGGCTGGCCCATAAGCTCATTGGCGTAGCGCTTCCAGCCTGGAATTCCGCCACGCGGCGGAAAGTGGATCCTTCCATCCTTCGCCATCTCATCCAATTCTGCCGGCGTTCGCATCCAGTGTCGGCCTTTGCCAATCTTGGATGGGTCGATGCCGCGCCAAGGCTGCCCCGTTTCGCCGTTCCGCAATCCGGATCCCGTGAGATCGTTGACTCTGAATTTACCGCGTGTCTCGACGTACTCGTCTGTGTTGATGAAGTAATTATCGATGTAGTGTTGCGAATGTTCCTTCACCTGAACATTGAAAGTGGGCTTTGATCCATTTGAATAGCGAAAGATGATGTCATGGACATGTCCGAAGCCGTGGGTGTCAGCATGAGCAGTCGTTCTCTTCCAGACGATTTCGTTCTGGAACAGGTTCTCGCCAAATATCTGGTCGAGCATTACTTTGACATAATGGCTGGCGTGCCAGTCGCAGTGGTAATAAAAACTACCCGTTTTTTTGATAACACGCGCCAGTTCAACGCAGCGCGGACGCATGAATTCGATATATGCTTGCGTGGACTCATGCCGGTCCTCGAATGAGCGTTTCTCTTTCGTCTCGCCCCAGAACACTTCATAGTTGCGGTTGGAGTTAAATGGCGGGTCGATGTAGATCAAATCTACGCACGCATCCGGCAGTTTCCTGAGTTGGTCGAGATTGTCGCCGCAGTAGATCACGCGGGTATCGAGCAGTGAGGAGGGCTTGCGAGACAAGGCACACATGGCGCAAATTATCTCATGCACAGGTTGTAAAAATGAGATTCATCCTTGAGCGCGTTTGGCCCTATTGACAACCTGTAAAGCTTAAGAGTGTCGTCCTGAGCGGAACGGGGCGAAGCGAAGGAACTTGCGGTTTGCTCCAAACACAAGACCTCCCCTTACACCTCGTTCTACCGCGCAGGAGCAGCGTTTGTCTTCTTCGTAAACAGGCTGAGATCGATTGCATCTCCCATCGCCTTGTATCCGGCATCGTTCGGATGTAAATGATCGTCGGAGTCGTACTGCGGCAAAAATCGCAGCGGATGCTGCGGATCGCGGGTCGCCCGATCGAAATCGACAACACCGTCGAAGACATGGCTGGTGCGAATCCACTGGTTGACGGCCTCGCGCACCGCTTCTCCGGCCTCCGAATAATATCCGCAGCCTTTATATGGCGTGAGTGTCGCGCCGAAGACCCGCATGCCATGCTGGTGGGCCTGCGCCGCCATTTGCGCAATTCCCCATTCCAGCCGCTGCGCCAGATCGCCATATTGTTGATGGTCCTCAGTGTATCGGCCAATGTCGTTGATGCTCTCCAGCACAATCAGATACCGCGCATCGCTGCGGGCCAGCACATCCCGATTGAAGCGCGACAGCGCATTCGGCCCATAGCCATCGAGCAGCACGCGATTGCCGCCGATACCGGTGTTTACCATGCCCAGCACTCCGGCGGCTGAAGTGTTTTTGTCGGCGGCAAGACGCGCGGCGAGAACATCTGGCCAGCGACGATTTTTGTCCGCGGTGGCCCGCCAGCCATCCGTGATCGAGTCGCCGAATGCCACCACGGCGGAATCTCCGGGGGCGTAGACATCCACTCCGCTCACAAAGTACCAGGCCTTAATGGGCCAGGCGGTAGCTGGGAGAGTCGTCGCGTCCACGGAGTCGCCATTGACCGCATACGAGGTCTGCAATCCCAGGGAATGTTCGGTTGCGCCCAGGGCAGGCTCTGAAAAATACAAGCTGACTGCGAGGTCGGAAAACGGCGGCACATTCAGCGCTACCGGGTCGCTCACAATCGTCGCGCCCGGAGGAATGGTTACGGAGGCCATGTGGTGGAAGGTCAACGCGCGGTCGGAGCCGGGCTGGAGCGTGCTTCCCTCCGCACGGAGCGCGACATGGGCAGTGCTAATGTGCAGTGGTTCGCTGCCAAACGTATTGGAGAACCAAACGCGCGTCTGTGTGCCGCCGACGGTGGTATGCACGATCTGGCGTAACGTCTGGCCGGAAAAATTAGGCGAGGAGCCATCTGCGGACTCCATTGCCGCACCCCAGGTCGCGACCCATGGAGAACTGGCAGGACTGACTGCCGCGGCATAGAGCGGGGCCGTCAGCGGAACAGTGAGTAGCAATAGTCCCAAAAATCCGCTACCCGCACGACGTGAGACGCACTCGGAGCGCCCACGAAAAGTCAGGAAAAAATGAGAGATGAGCATACGTCGGTCAGGATACGCGAAAAGCCCGCACGAAACGAGTGGGTGATTCAGACAACTCAGTGGCGTTGAGGAGCCTGCGCCCTAATATCCCCGCTGGTACATGCGGGTTATGCGGTCATGCCAGCAGAGATTGTCTTCATCCACAAACGACCATAGAAATCCCAGACCGAGCGGCAGGCAGGAGAGCCACCAGGCCGCCAGTCGGCGGCGCAAGGCCGAGCGGGACGGATTCTGGTCGTCGAAGGTGCAGAGCGCGATGCGTGCATACAACATGCCTGCGGTCGCCCCGCTAAGCGAGAAAAATAACATCTGGTAAAGCACCCATAGCGACGCATAGACAGCGCCAGACAGCGCCACCGCCGTAAGGCCGGTAGGCAGGTGCGGCGTAGACGCCACAAACACCGCCAAGAATCCTAAAAAGCCCGCCGTGACGGCGGCGAAGTCCACCGCAAAGGCCATCAGGCGGCGATCGATGGAGGCTGGCTCGACCATAAATGGCACATAGTCGGAGATACTCGACGCATCTCTCCTGCTGTAGGCAGCGGGTTCTTTGTCGAGAGAAATGGCGGCCCACTCCAACCCTTTGAAAGCGCGCATCGTGGACGAATTTACCTCATGCGCGGGAGCGCCATTTTTTGCAGGTATACGATGCGTGGCCGAAATCGTGGATGGATGCCCTGTCGAAGACCCATCCTGCGGCAACATTCCTGTTGCCATTGCTTCGACGGCCGCATCCATCGGATTCGCGGAAGAAACTGGTGCGGCCTCTGCAACCTCCTCCAGCATGTTCTCTTTCGTGGCGGAATGCGCAGGGTCTGCCACATCCGGCTGCACTTCAAAGATGCGGAGTTGAGAAGACTCTTGTTCCTGCAGGACGGCAGACCCTGCTCCGCGTCCTGGATTCTCTGCCAGGCGGGGACGCGCCCGTCGCGAAGAAACCAGTTCCCTGGGAAACTCAATCAGCTTGGATGGCAGAAAAGCACGCGGCTCGACCATGGCCGATGCCAGCAACTCCTCGAGCGACGGCTCCGGCTCCTGGGCCGCCTGGTGGAGGCGCATCTCCTGGCTCCGCTCGGCAAACTGGGGCATCACGGCGGTCGCAGGCTGCGTTTTGATCGGAGATCCATATCGCTCTGCAAAGGCGCGCTCGCCGTCAGTCAGCACGCGCTCCCCTGTAGCGGCCGACGAGAAGAACAGGGGGAGGGCTGGATTTTGCTGCGCTGCATTTTGCGCTGACCCGCTCGGAGTGTCGAGGAGAGACTGGGGGGAAGTCTCCGGGGAGGGCGGGGGAGAAACTTGCGCCATCGACTCCTCGCGCGTACGCGCGGCGCTCAATTCTCGCGCGGTCTCGGCGGCCAGGGCTTCTTGCGCCGCCTGGTTCGCCTGGGCGGCCAGTAACATCTCCCGATAGGACGGCTCGGAGGCAAAGCGTGACGCAACCGTGCGCGCAATGCTTGAAACACGAGGGTTGGAAGTGGGCATGGCGCTGGAAGATCGCGGATCGGAAGCGGACCCACTATGCTGCTTGGCGCGATATGCCTCCAAACGCTCCGCCAATTGCTGTTTCCAATCGACGGTTTCCGTGGTCTGCGGGGGAACTGGTATCGTCTGCGGTGCGGACAATGCTATGCTCACTCTCTTCTCCTATTTATAGCCCTAAAATCGGTGCAATTTCCAGCCCAAAATCACGCACCTGCGAACGAATTGAACCGAGGCGCGAATATCCGCTCTTCAATACAATTGGCACAGGTTTTAGATCGGAGATGGAGAATCGCGGAGAGGCAGCACAAATCGAGCGCGCTTTCAAAAGAGCACAGCGGGCGTGATCGATAATGTCTTTAGTGCCAGAGCAGCGGATTGAAAATTCGCGGTCGAAACTTTCTTTCAGTGGAAGGATTTACACTGAAAGTGCCGCGGCCATGAGAACCCGTGCTTGTATCTGTACCATGTTGCTCGCGTTCTGTCATGTAGGAATGAGCGCGCAGACGTTGACCAAGCAGTTTCCACCTGACCATCCTGGAACGGTCATCGGCCAATCCACTGCACAGCCTGAGCAGAGTGTGACCCCTGCATCTGTCCCCACTTCATCATCGATGACCTCATTGCCGGACGCGCCCGGCATACAGAATCAGCCAGTCGCGCAACTGGTTCCCGCACCACCCACTGGAGTACCAGTAACCATCCATGCCGCAGAGCAGGAGAAGCAGGGCGACATCTATCATCTGCGTGGCGAGGTGGAAATCGACTATAAGGACTACGTCGTTCGCGCCGACAAAGTCATCTATAACGCCGCCACCGGCGATATGGAAGCCTCCGGACATTTGCAGGTGGTCGGCGGCCCGCGCAGCGAGGACATCTCAGCCAGCCACGGCACGATGAACCTGAATGCGCAGACCGGCCATTTCTACGACGTGATCGGTTCTGTGGGCGCATTGAACGCCAGCAGCAAGAATGTTTACACCACAGCCAATCCATTGCTGATAATTGGCAAGGAGCTTATCAAGCGAGGCCCCGATTCTTATGAAATGAAGGGTGGCAGCATGACCTCCTGCCCGCTGCCGAAGCCCGACTGGCAAATTTTTGCCCCCGACATTCTCGTCGACAGCGGCAAAGCGACAGCCCGAAACGCAAATTTTCGACTGCTGGGAATTCCGGCTGTCTATCTGCCGTATGTCACACACCCGGTCGATGTCAAAGGCCGCCAGTCGGGGCTTGTGATTCCCGAATTGAGCAACTCCACCATCAAAGGTTTCATCGTGGGCGACGCATATTATTGGGCCATCAATCGCAGCGCGGATTTGATGGTGGGGCTGCAGTACTATTCCAAACGCGGCCCGGAGCAGTACGCGGAGTTCCGCTATCGCGGCGGCGGAAACGACATGATCCATGGACTCTACAATGGCCTGGAAGATCAGGGTCTTCCACCTCTGTACATCAACCAGGGAGGTCAAGATACGATCATCTCCGCCCGTCATGACCTGACGACTTACACGCGCGCCATCACCAGCGCGGAATACTTAAGCTCGTACACGTATCGCCAGGTCTTCGCGGAAAATTTTTCACAGGCCGTTTCCTCAGAAGTTAAATCCTGGGGCTTTCTGGCCCACGAGAAAAATGGGTACGCTGGCAGCATTGATTTTGAACGGTATCAAAATTACGCAAGCGATGTAGCGTCAGACCAGGTCCGCATTCTGCATGTTCCATCCATAGAGTTCGACGCTCTCGATCACAGCGTGGGCCTGTCTGGAATCCTTGCGGGTGGCGATGCCAGCTTTGGCTTTCTGTCGCGGTCAGAACCCTACTATCGCTCCCACAACGTGGCGCGCACCGACTTATTTCCGCACCTGTCCAGGCCATGGATTGCCGATGGCTGGACGTTTCGCCCCATGCTGGGACTGAGGGATACTTTATATTCTCATAGCCAGGAACTGGGGCCTGTACTCACGATTCCCCCGCCGCCACCGGCAATACTCACCAGCGCCAATTTACCGGGCCAGAGTGACGTACCGACCACCAGGAACGCCAGCCTGAACCGTAAAGCGGTCGAAGCTGGAGTTCAGGTCCTTCCTCCTGTACTGGAACGCGACTTTACCGGCAACTATCTGGCGAAGCGCTTTGGCGTTGCCCTGCGTCATACCATTGAGCCGGAGGTGAACTATCGCTACGTGGCTGGCGTAAAGGCTTTCAACAATGTTCCGCGCTTTGACGCTATCGATATCTTCAGCGACACGAACGAGCTGGAATATGGCCTGACACAGCGGCTTTTTCTCAAGCGGCTTCACCCCAAACCCTGCGATAAAGATCCCGCAAAAGCGAAAACGCAGAAAGATTGCGGAGAAGTATCCCGCGAATGGCTCACCTGGTTTCTAGGACAAAAGTACTTTCTCGATCCCACTTTCGGCCACGCAGTCATTCCGGGGCGCCGCAATATATTTACGACGACGCTGGATTTCAGTGGCGTAGCGTACATTACTTCTCCGCGCAGCTTCTCTCCTATCATCTCGCGCCTGCGCGCGAATACCAGTGCTAACACCGACCTGGAATGGGACCTCGACTATGACGCCAAAGCCGGCCGAATAGCGGCCAGCAATATTTTCGCGAACTATCGTCATGGAGATTTTTTTACCACCTTCAGCCACGCTGTACTCGATGCGGTCGGGGAAACTCCGGAGCCTCCAAGCCAGCCGCCCAACTTCGTTAACTATAATCAGATACAGCTTCTGGTGGGTCATGGCAGTTACACCAAACCCGGACTTAACCTGGCCGCCAATGGTGGCCTGGATTTGAATCTAAAATCCCTGGAATACGCCGGGGTCCAGGCGACCTATAACTTCCTCAGTTGCTGCGGATTTAGCGCTGAATATCGGCTTTTCTCACTCGGCGTCATTCGCAATGAAAGTGAGGAAAGTTTCAGCATCACCCTCGCAGGGGTAAGTTCGTTTGGCAGCCTCAAGCGCGCGGAGCGCCTATTCTGAGGCGGTTTCAGATTTGCTTGCTCACAAAAAGAAGACATCTGTCATTTCTAGCAAGCACAGCAGGGTGCGAGTCGAGAAACCTTCGGTTTGCCTGCCGATCCGGCGCAGCGACTGTCATCCCTACATGTGATAATGGAAGTGCATATCTTTCATGGGGAACCCGTTGCGCATATCTCGTTTTCTAGTCATCTTTTTCACGGTTGCCGCGTTGTGCAGTAAGGCGCAGTCCGCACCTGTCGATAACGCAACTGAAAGCAAGCTCGACCGCCAGATCAAACTGACCGTCCGTTCGCAATATAACGTTCCCCCGGACTACACAGTGACGCTGGGACAACGCACTAAGAGCGACATTAACGGCTACGATTCGCTTCCTATAACCTTCAGCAACGGTGGCGCACAGAAAAAGACCACTATGTTCCTCATCTCAAAAGACAACAACACACTGGCGCGCCTGGAGAAGTTCGACCTTACCAAGAACCCCGCATCCGCTATCAACACATTGGGTCGTCCAGTCCGCGGCAACCCGAAGGCAAAGATCACTATCATCAATTTCGATGATCTCGAGTGCCCTTTCTGCGCCCGCATGCATGAAGTTTTATTTCCTGCCACTGAGCAGCACTATGGCGACCAAGTCCGCTATATTTACATGGATTTTCCGTTAGTCGATCTCCACCCTTGGGCCATGCACGCCGCCGTCGATGTCAACTGCCTGGCGGTGCAAAGCCAGCCCGGATACTGGAACCTTGTCGATTACATCCATGGACACGGAAGTGAAATCAGCGGCCCAGGTGGCCAACAAAATGTAGCAGCCAGCGAGCAGAAGCTGGACGGGTTGACCCAGCAGGAAGGTCAGCGAGACCAAGTCGATATGAAGAAGCTCAACTCCTGCATCGCCAAGCAGGATGAATCCACCATTCGCGCCTCGATGAAGCAGGGCGACGCACTCGGCATCGATGGAACGCCTACACTATTCATCAATGGAGAGCGGGCAACCGGCGCTATTCCGCAATCCATGCTTTGGACGATTATCGATCGCGCCATTACAGATGCGGGGGAAGTCCCTCCGCCGCAAGGAAACAGCACTACAGCGCCACCGGCTGCATCGCCCAGCAAATAATTTCCGTCCCGCGCTTGCGCGGCGAATGAAAGAAATTAAATACTGGCAATCCGCCAACGGAGAACGAAATTGGACGTTACAACCATGCAACAAGCATCTTTAATCTGCCGCACATCCGCAGCACGTCGAAATGGGCAGCACGGACATTCCCAGCCAGCACCTCGATCTGCCCGCAGATTTATATTGCACACAGTCGCCGGAGCGCTTCTCCTCACCGCGCTTGCTGGCTGCAAGCGCACGCCCAACCCAGACGTGTGGGCCACGGTGAACGGGCATCCCATCATGAAAGCCGAGGTGGACAAGTACTATCAGAACAAGTTGGCCACCTTGCAGCAGGCACCAACGCCGGACGAGGCCTCCATGCTCAAGCTGGAGATTCTGCATCAGCGGATCGACGAAGAAGTCATCCGGCAACGTGCGGAAAAGCTGCATCTGGTGGCCACCGATGCGGAAGTCGATGCCAAACTCGCACAATTGAAAGCACCCTATACTGAGCAGCAGTTCGACGACCAGTTGAGGGCCAAAAACCTGACCCTTGCAGATGTGCGCCACGATATCTGGCTTTCCATCACTACCAACAAAGTCATCAATAAGGAGATCGACTCCAAGATCAACATCACCGATTTGGACGTGGCGAATTTTTATAACCTGCACAAAGCGGACTTCAACCTGATTGAGCCGCAATACCACCTGGCGCAGATCGTTGTTACTTCCATTCCAACGCCTCAGGCAGGAAATTTACAGAACAGTAAGGCCCACAATGATGGGGATGCCCGCAAAAAAATTCAGGGTCTCCACAATCAATTGGAAAGCGGCGGGGATTTTTCCGGTCTGGCATTGAATTATTCCGAAGACCCGAATACCGCTTCCAACGGCGGCGACATGGGCTTTATTCCTGAGTCGCAATTGAAAGCCAACACTGAGGTTTTTGGTGCGGTCGGCAAGCTGCGACCGGGCCAGATCACCGACATTCTACCGATCTATCAGGGGCCGTCCAAACGCGCCATCGGCTATGTGATTTATAAGCTGATCGCTGTGGAACCGGCGGGGCAGCATCCGCTCAGCGATCCGCGCGTGCAGCAGTTGATCCGCCAGCAGTTGCGCGACAGCCGTTCCCGCTTGATGCAGAGCGCGTACTACGAAGTGCTGCGGGACGAGGCGCGTGTCGTCAGTTACTACGCAGAAGATTTATTGAAGAACATTCACTAAGCCAACTCTTCGTTCTTATTCAATCACGAGCAGGACTTCACCCGCCTGCACGGTCGCGTCCAGCTTGACAGCCAACTGCGTGACACAGCCCGCCTTGGGCGCTTTCAATTCATTCTGCATCTTCATCGCTTCCATCACGATGAGTCCCTGATGCACCTCTACGGTATCTCCCTGCTGAACCAGAATGCGCACAATGCGTCCAGGCATGGGGGCAGAAACAGACCGTGCTCCCGTATCGCCTAGATTTCGCTTTGTGCGCAAACCTAAAGATCGTGGATCTTCGATCTCGTAAGAAATGCGCTGCGCATCCAAAACAAGAGCACTGCCCTCCGCATGCGGATCGAAAAAGATGCGGTACGAGTTCCCCTCCAATATGATCGACAAAACATTTGGTTGCAGCCACTGCACGTCTGCATTGCAGGCTTGCCCATCCACACTGATCGCCAAACCCCCGTCAGAATTGGGCTGCATGGAGATGCGATGCCTTGTGCCGTTGAGTACGATGTCGCAATTCATGGACGGAGCGCCTCCCTGCGGGCCGCCGCTTTCCACGCGCTGGCAGCATTGGAATTGTCTTCGGTGCTGATTCGCACATTCATCTTGTTTTTTTTCAAGCATGCCGCAGCGATTACCGCGACCTTCTCTGCCTGCGAATCCAGCTCGCCAGTTTTCCGATCCGAGGGCGATGGGTCCTGCGCCAGCAGTCGTTCCAGATATCCAGTGTCGATGTTCGCCAGACGGAAACCTTCATCGCGCAGGATGCGTCGGAATAGATTCACGTTCGTCGCGATGCCACCCACATGGTATTCGTCGAGCGCGCGCAGCATGCGCGCGATGGTCATGGCGCGGGTGGGGGCATATGCGATCAGCTTGGAAAGAATGGGATCGTAGTCGAGCGGGACCGTCCATCCCTCGTAGATGCCGCAGTCCTCGCGAATGCCAGGGCCAGATGCCTGCACCAGATGCGTGATTTTTCCCGGTGAAGGAAAGAACTGGTTCTCTGGATCTTCGGCATAGATGCGGCACTCGATGGCGTGACCTCGCAGATGGATGTCCGCCTGGGCGAACGGCAGCGGCTCTCCCTCGGCAATCTGGATCTGCAGATGCACGAGATCGAGGCCGGTGACCAGTTCCGTGACCGGATGCTCCACCTGCAAGCGCGTATTCATTTCAAGAAAGTAGAAGTTGCGCTGTACATCGACCAGGAATTCCACCGTGCCGGCGTTGGTGTAGCCCGCCGCCTGCGCCAGGCGCACCGCAGCCTCACCCATGCGGCTGCGCAATGCTGGATCGACAATCGCCGAGGGCGCTTCTTCAATGACCTTCTGGTGACGGCGCTGCACACTGCATTCGCGCTCGCCCAGATACACGCAGTTGCCATGGTGGTCGGCCAGAATCTGAACTTCAATGTGGCGAGGATTTTCAATCAGCTTTTCAATGTAAACGTCTCCCGAGCCAAAGGCGCGCTCGGCTTCGCTGCGGGCGTTTTCCAGCGCTTCGGATAGTACAGTTTCCGAGCGCACGACGCGCATTCCTTTTCCGCCACCTCCGGCAGCGGCCTTCAGCATTATGGGATAGCCAACCTGCGCGGCGACCTGCTTTGCCTCCGCCAGCGATTCCAGTGCGCGCACGGAACCTGGTACGCGGGGAAGGGACGCCTGGTCCGCAGTTTGACGCGCGCGTGTTTTCGATCCCAGCATGTGCATCGCACTTGCCGAAGGGCCGATGAAGCAAACCCCTGCCGCTTCACAAGCGGCCGAAAATTCAGCATTCTCAGAGAGAAATCCGTAGCCGGGATGGACCGCATCCGCGCCGCAACGCTGGGCGATTTCCAGGATGAGGTCTCCGCGCAGATAGGATTCTTGCGCGGGCGATGGACCGAGCCGATAGGCTTCATCCGCGTGGGCAACATGCAAACTTGCGCGGTCTACATCGGAATAGACCGCAACCGAACGTATCCCCCGCTCGCGGCAGGCGCGAACCACGCGAAGGGCGATCTCTCCCCGGTTGGCGATGAGAATTTTTTGGATTTTTTTATTCAAAGGCTAAGTGTACTGGAAGCCGGAGTATTGGCGAAGATGGAATGAGGTTTCTGTACGCGCTTTCTAAGCCACTGTCCTTCAAAAATGACACAAAATCACAAGGCCCTCGACTGAATCGAGGGCCTTGTGAACGAAGCATGCAACAGCGTATGAGAATTACTTCTGGTCGAGCACAATGCCCTTCGGCGTTTGCTGGTTCTTCTTTTCTTCGTTGGCCTTGCGCGCGGCCATGGCCTTCTGTACCCACTGGTCTGCCTGGGCGAGATCGGCCTTACGGGCTGCGTCATCACCACATTCTGTATCGGCTTTACGGCGATACAACAAATTCATGTATGCCATGGCATCGTCATAGTTTGGACGAATATCGATGGCCTTTTGCAGGTAGCTCAACCCTTCCTGAATCAGCGGGCCATTTTTCTCCGCCAGATCGGCACAGGCTTTCTTGTCCTTGATCGGATCTCCGTTGTCCTGGAGACCCAGGGACTGGCGCACCGGCAATGCGTTCTTATACGCCACCGTCCAGTCGATGACGCCGACTGTATAGTCCGCACTGGCATCGTTTGGATCGACAGCAAGCACTTTGTTCTGATACTCCTTCGCTTTGTCGAAGTTTTGCGTATTCAGATACAGCGAAGCGATGCCTTTGAGCGCATTGATATCGTTGGGATCTTTATCCAGCACAGATTGAAAATTTTGAATCGCCAGATTCGCGTATTTCATATTGTCCGGCGTTTGCAGATTGGGAATCACTTGTTGGGCGTAGGCTGTCGCAAGGTAAAGACGAGCCATCGGCAAACTCGGATCCAGTTGGACGGCTTGCTGGAAGTGGTTGATGGCCTCTTCATAGTGGGCGGTTTTGAAGGCTTCAACGCCCTTATTCAGATGGTCGCGTGCTTTGAGCCTATTGCATCCGGTGATAAGGACCAGCACAGCACATAAAACTGCGGCCAGGACCGGGACACGTGCGATACGATTCATTCGGCTTGATCTCTCCTTACAATCCATCGGCCACCCATGTCAAACTGGGGAATGGCTGCGAGAACCATTGCATACAATTTCGCTTGCATCGTGATTTTACTCGGTTTCGTGCAATTGAGAAAGACCCACAAGAGTACGCTGCGAAGACGGCAACCATCTACGGGACAAGCGCTGCCAAATTCCGCCGCTATTGTCCCGCTGCAATCTTGGGAGTGATTACGCCAATGTGGTCTACGCTGGCCTGATGGCCGATGTCAATCACATCTGCAACCGCTGCAAAATTCAGGTCGGGGTCACCTTTGATGAACATCACCTTCAGTGCACGCGTGGCATAAATCTGCTCCAACTGCGGAAGCAACTGGGCGTGCGAAACATCTGTCTCGTTGATCTTGTAACCGGGCTGGCCGCCGCCGGGCCGGCTAGTGATTTGCACGACGATAGTGCGGTCGTTCTCCTGTTGTTTCTGCGGATTTTTCGGCGGCTGCGGCACCAAAGCGTCCAAGCCGTGGGGCGTCGTCGGCGTGATGACCATAAAAATAATCAGGAGCACGAGCAGCACATCGATAAGAGGTGTAACGTTTGGGGTGGACGATAGTCCGCCAACACCACCGGATGACATTGCCATGAAATTATCCTCGTTTTACCGTTACATACGATTGAGACTGCATGCAGTTCGATGTTAAAAAATTCTAATTCCCGGGAGGAGCGTTCGGGCTTGTTGGAGTTGCAGGTGCGGGCGCCAAGTTGGCAGGTGGAGGCTCCGTCAAAAAGCCCACTTCATCGACCCCAGCGGTGCGAAGATTGTCGATCGCATCCATGACGACCCCATAGCGTGCACGAGCATCGGCGCGAATGTAAACCGTTTTGCTGGGTTTATTTTGCAGCAGATCCTGGGTCTTCGGCCCCAGATCCGCCAGCGCGATCTGATTGGCGCCGAGATAGACACGCCCATCCCGCGTAATGGCGACCTTGACCGAATCTTCTTTGTCAGCATCCGGCAGCGGTTCTGAACTTACCGCCTTAACAAGCTCGACATTCACCTTGTTTTGCAGCATGGGCGTGATGACCATGAAGATGATGAGCAGAACCAGCATGACGTCAACCATCGGCGTGACGTTAATGTCTGAAGTTACGTTTTTTCCTACATCTCGTTTTGCAAGTGCCATGGAATAAGCTCCAGGTCTAAAACTCTCGGCGCGCGACAAGCGCAAAATTTAGCTGCGATTCTTTCTATGGTTGCCAGACTTCCATTGCCAGGCTGGCGAGATCGCTCGCCAGCCCGCACAACAGAGATTCTCGCTGAAACAACACACTAAAGCGAACAACTCGCGCAGTTAGCGGCGAGCGCCTTGCTTCAGGAAATAATCCACCAGTTCGCTCGAAGAGTTGTCCATTTCGACGTCGAATGCTTCCACGCGGTTGGTGAAATAGTTGAACGCCATGACGGCAGGAATGGCCACAAACAGCCCAAAGGCCGTGGTGACGAGCGCTTCAGAAATACCGCCGGCCACAGCGCCGATACCGGAGGTCTTCTGCGTTGCAATCGCCTGGAAAGCGTTCAAAATACCGACGACTGTTCCAAACAAACCGATGAAAGGGGCCGTGGAACCAATGGTGGCCAAACCGCCCAATCCACGCTTCAACTTGGCGTGGACGATGGCTTCCGACCGTTCGAGGGCGCGCTGACTGGCCTCCACCTGTTCTTCGGTGACTGTTCCGCCGCTGCCATAATTGCGGAATTCCTGAAGTCCGGCAGTGACCACTTCGGCCAGATGCGACTTCTTGTTGCGGTCTGCGACCTTGATCGCTTCATCCAGACGGCCCTCTTTCAGGGCACCGGCAACTTTCGGCGCAAACTCACGCGACTGCTTGCGGGCCGCCGAGAAATAGAGTGCGCGGTCAATCATGACGGCCAACGACCATACCGACATAATCAGAAGAAGAAAGACCACCATTTTGGCCAGAACTCCCATGTTATGCCAGAGGTCGACAACACTGAACCCGGGGGTCTGTTCCTGGAAGTATGCTGCCAAGGCAGCCGTGTGCGGAGCGAATTGAGTAAGGTGAGCGAGAATCACTGAATCTATCCTCCTTAAGGATAAGACTGCATTTGTTGATTGCCAAAAATACGAAACTTTTGAGAGAGCGACAAAATGCGAAGGTATCACTCGTTCAAGCTAAACACAACGCTAATTGTAGTCTCCACGTCCACAGGTACACCATCCAGCACGGTGGGTTTGTAACGCCAGCGCCGCACCGCATCTAAAGCATTTTGTTGCAACATCGGGGGGCCGCTGACCACATGCAGATTCTGAATCGTGCCATCCTTGCCGATGGTGGCCGCCAGAACCACAGTGCCGGAAATGCGGGCTGCGCGTGCGATCGCGGGATAGGTAGGCTGCGCCTGATAAATGAGCTTACTCGACATAACACCCGACGAAACGACGATCTTTTTGGGAGGCGCAGCCTTCACCACCGGGCCATTGCCCATTCCGCCCAGAATGCCGCCAATCACACCACCATCGCTGCCGCCCAGTCCGCTCATGCCGGCCACGCCGCCAGTCGGCGGGGGTGGGGCTTGGTCCTTCACCATTTTAATGACATGTGGAATCTTACTCGGAGCCGCCAACTGGTCGGCCATAGATTCTACATGCACCTGTACCACTTTTACTTCCGGAGGAGGCGGAGGGGGTGGAGGCGGGGGCGGAGGGGGCGCGACCAGTAAAGTCGCCATTGCCTGACTGGGCAGCGCTTCCGGATAAATCAACGGAATCAAAATCAGGATTGTCACAACGCTGATGTTCAAAATCAACGTTACAATCATCCAATACTTACTCTTCGTCTTAATTTTGTTCGACGATTCGAATAGGCTGTCTTCAAACATGGCCGGTACCCCTCGAATTCTTCTTCTTAAAGCTTCACAATCTTGTTAGACACCGCACCTGGCAGGAAAAGTTCCCAACTTTCCTCAAAAATCTCCCATTTTCTTCGTGCGCGTCCATACCGCTGTGCATACGGCTTGCAAAACTGCTAGGCCTTTGCTCGTTTTCCCGTTGGCAATGAGGCAACCTTGCCCCGTTTTGCCCGCCAGTCCTGATACGCCACCAGCATCGGGGCGGCCACCGCAATCGACGAATACGTACCAATTAGGATGCCTATCACCAACGCGAAGGAAAATCCATTCAAGACCTCTCCACCGAACAGGAACAGAGACAACACCGTCAAGAAGGTCAGGCCGGAGGTCAGCACGGTCCGGCTCAGCGTCTGATTGATGCTCCTGTTCACGACCTCCGACAGCGGAACACGGCGCATCAGGCGCAAATTCTCGCGAATACGGTCGAAGACCACGATAGTGTCGTTCATGGAATAACCGATCAGCGTCAGAATGGCGGCGATGACCGTCAGCGTGATTTCACGATTGGTCAGGCTAAATGCCCCCAGCGTAATCAGCGTGTCGTGAAAGACGGCCACCACGGCAGCCACTCCATAGATCAGCTCAAACCGGAACCATAGATACACCAGCATGCCGGCCAGAGAATAAAGAGTCGCCTCCAACGCCTGAAGCCTCAACGCCGCGCCCACCTGCGGCCCGACAATTTCCACGTTTCTTACCGTGAAGCCGGAAAGATACGCGCCTTGCTGTAGCGCAGCCACAACGGCGGGATCGACCTTGCCATTCAATTCGGCCAGATTGTCGATCAGGCCACCTTTGTCTTGGTCGCGATAATTCAGGATGGTAGTCGCAATCTGCCGGTAGCGCACTTCTTCCACGGCCTGGTTGTTCAGGTGCAGCGGATCGGTCTGGGTCAAAAATGCCGCCAGCGATTCGCGGGTCGCGTTATCCAGGTCGAGCTTGCCCGCATTGGCTGCGCCATTGGCGGAATAGTTCTGTTGCAGCGTCTGTACGATGGTCGCGCGTCCGGTATCGAGGGACGCCTCTTTCGTATCGCGCTGGGGCAGCGAAACGATGACCTCATGATCCACTGCATGACCGAAGCTCTGCGTTTTGATGTCATGCAGTCCCGCACGATCCGCAGCCTGCCGAATGCGATCCACCTGGGGCGTCTGCTCGAACTTCAAATAGATCAGCGTGCCGCCCTTAAAGTCGACACCGAGCGGAAGTCCGTGCCAGAAGAACATGGACAACAGGCCCGCGATGCTGAAGATCAGTGAAAAGCCGAGAAAATACCACTTCTTTCCAAGCCAGTCGATATTTACATCATGAAAAAATTCCACGCCGTGCTCCGATACTGGTATTCGAAATGAGTTCCATCATTGCTGAGGTCGCCACGGCGACCAAATTATCCAGTGAATGAGGACTTCGACCGCCCCGCGAATATCCTCTGGATTCTTCACTCGCTACGCTTCGTTCAGAATGACTCCTCTTTAACTTAAGAGCAGTGCGCCTGCTAACCGATCGAGATCGGCTCGCCGCGCTGTTTGCGGTTCAGGTTCGCTTCAAAAATCACGCGTGAGACAAATACAGCGGTAAACAGGTTCGCCAGCAAACCAAAGGTCAGCGTGACGGCAAAGCCCTTCACCGGCCCGGTGCCGAAGAGGAACAAAATCGCCGCCGACACAATCGTCGTAACGTGGGTGTCCACAATGGTCAGCCACGCATGCGCGAATCCCTGGTCCACGGCCGCCGAAGGCGCCTTACCTGCGCGCAGTTCTTCTCGTATTCGCTCAAAGATCAGCACGTTGGAATCGACGCCCATACCTATCGTGAGGATGACGCCGGCGATTCCGGGCAGCGTCAGTGTGGCCTGACTGTATCCCATGAACCCCAGCAGGATCACCAGGTTCAGGATCAGGGCCAGATCCGCATTGATGCCCGCACCGTGGTAGTAGAACAGCATGAACGCCAGCACCGCGATCAGGCCCGCAACGGCTGCTTCCACACCGTGGCGGATCGAGTCCGCGCCCAGCGACGGCCCAACCGTCCGCTCTTCCAGGAAGTGGATTGAAGCCGGCAGCGCGCCAGTGCGCAGCATCAAGGACAAGTTCTGCGCTTCGTCTTTGTTAATGCCACCGCCAGCGATCTGCCCCTGGTCGCGAATCGCGCCTTGAATAGTCGCGACTTCGCGCACCGTGTTGTCGAGCACGATGGCCATGCTCTTACCAATGTTTGCGCTGGTGTACTGATAGAAGCGGTCGCCCCCGGCACGGGTCAGGATGAAGGTCACGTCGGGCCGCTGGTTCACATCGACCGAAGGCTGCGCGTCACGGAAGTCGCTGCCCGCCACAATCGCCGCACGCCGCAGCAGGTAATATTGCCCCGTCGAACTGGAGCCGTCGTCGGACTTCATCAGCTCGCCGTCCGGCGGCAGTGTGCCACCGTTGCCCTGCAACGCGCTCTGCTCATCGGGATACGGACCGCCCAGCACTTCATGGATTTCGAGGCGCGCGGTGGACTGAATTACGTCCTTGACGCGGCCTGGATCGTCGATGCCCGGCAGCTCTACCAAAATCTGGAAGTGGCCCGGACCATATTCCTCAATCACCGGCTCATTGACGCCAAGTTTGTCGATGCGGTCGCGGATGGTCTCGATCGACTGCTGGAGAGCACGCTGCTCCAGATCGCGCACAATTGAAGGCTTCATGGTCAGCGTGTAGGAGTTGTCAGACCCTGAGCTGATGTCATACTGCGTGCCGTAATGGTCTTCCAGCACGGACCGCACAGCATTGTCTTTGTCTGGGTTGACGCCAGTGACACGGATGAGCTGCGGCTGCGTCTTCGGATGCGGCTTGATCGCGGTCGCTCCAGTCGCGCCCGCCTGCTGCAAGTCGGTCAGGACGCGAGAAAGATCGCTGTCGCTGGTCGCGCCGACCGCCTCTTCCACCATCACCTGCAAAATCAGGTGCGTGCCGCCGCTCAGGTCGAGTCCAAGATGGATGCGGTTTGTAATCGCCTGCTTCAGCGCCGCCGGGGTCACGCCACTGGGAATGCCGATGATGCCAAGGACAAACACCAGCAGGACTGCAACGATCAGGATGGTCTTTCCGGTTAAGTTCTTACGCATGAGGGTCTACAGAGATGGTACAGAATTGTGAATCAGTCCGGCGGGAAAAACGCTTCATGATTTCGCTTCGTCCTCGGCCGTGGTGACACTGGCGATTGCGGACTTCACAACTTCCAGCTTGATGTTGTCCGGGGCAACGCGCAGTTGGACAACATCTTCCTTCACGGAAACAACCACGCCACGAATGCCGCCCGTTGTAGTCACGCGGTCGCCGGACTTCAACTTGGACAGCATGTCCTTCCAGGCGCTTTGCCGTTTTTGTCCAGGGCGAATCATAAACATGTAGAACACGACGAAAATAAGAATGAAGGGCGCAAATGTAGTCAAACTTTGGATCGGGTTCGCCGCTAGATCGAGAAATGCTGCCATTGCGATTATGTTCCTTTAGAAAACCAGTATTCGTCGTTCCGATCTCACTTCGATGACATTCCGCACGAGGGAAGAATTTCGGCAGAGCCACGCAAGCTCCGCATGCTACCTGCTTTTCCCACGAAACTTTTAGCTTACATCAGGCATCGTGATTCCGCGCAATCGCACGCTCGCGCACACTCGCCAGAAGTTCAGGCAGGGTTCCTAGTGAAATAGCATCGCGTACAGACTGCATCGTGTCAAGGTAAGCATACAGGTTGTGAATGCTGTTCAGCGCGCCGCCCAGCGGCTCCTGCGCCATCGCCAGATGCCGCAGATAGGCCCGCGTATAGCGCTGGCATACCATGCACTGGCAGGCCGGGTCGGGCGGATTTTGGTCCTCCGCGTAGCGCTGGTTCTTAATGTTCATGCGGCCTTCGCGGGTAAACAGCAAGCCGTGGCGCGCCGCCCGCGTGGGTAGCACGCAGTCCATCATGTCCACGCCCATGGCGGCGTATTCGACGATCTCCTCGGGATAACCGACGCCCATCACATAGCGCGGCTTGTCGGCTGGCAGCAACGGCAGCGTCGCGGCGAGGACGGCGCGGGTGTGCTCGCGCGGCTCGCCCACGCTGAGGCCGCCAATCGCGTAGCCGGGAAGGTCCAATTCGACCAGCCGCTCGGCGGACTCGCGACGGAGATCGTCATACATGCCGCCCTGGACGATGCCGAAGAGGCTCGGCGTCTGCCCGGCAAGCTCGGCGTACCAAGGGACCTCCTGCGCGTGCGCCAGAAAATAGTCGCGGCTGCGGCGCGCCCAGCGGAGTGTCAGATCGAGCGACTCGCGAGCGCGTTCCCGCGTGGCCGGCCACTCCGTGCATTCGTCGAAGACCATGGCGATGTCCGCGCCGAGGGCAATCTGGACCTCCATGGAATGCTCGGGCGAAAAGAAATGTTCGGAGCCATCCAGGTGCGAGCGAAAACGTACACCGTCCTCGGTGACTTTGCGTAGCTTGTTCAGGCTGTACACCTGAAAGCCGCCGGAATCGGTCAGGATGGGGTGCGGCCAGCTCATAAATTTGTGCAGCCCGCCCAGTCGGCGGATGCGCTCATGACCCGGACGAAGATACAGATGATAGGTATTGCCCAGCAGAATCTGCGTGTGGACGTCTTCCAGGACATTTTGCGGGACTGCTTTGACCGTCGCCGCCGTGCCCACCGGCATAAAGATCGGCGTCTCGACGGTTCCATGCGGCAACTGCATGGTGGCGCGCCGCGCCGCGCCGGATGTCTCGCGGATGGTGAAGGTAAGGGACATGCCTGTTTGGATTGTATGGGTGTTGAGAAGCAGCTGACGGCAGGAGACCTGGGACGTTTATCCCTCTTCCGTCCCCAAATCCAGCGGCAGGTTCATGTTTGCAGCCGCAGCGGCCCGGCTGCGCGGGGCCTGTTTGAAGGTATTGTCGCGGGCGTAGCGCGGATACTCGACCTGCCGACCGTTCAACAATTGCTGCACCGTAAGCACCTGCATGCGCGGATAACTGCTCCCGTCCGGCGACTTATAAAACCCAGCCTCGGCGGCCTCTTTCATCATCGGGCGCGTCGGCGCTTCAAAGCACAGAAAGACGCCGATCTCGGCCTTCTCGCGCTCCAGCGTCCCGCGCAGGTCGCGAACCTGCGACACCGTCACGCCCCCGGCCTTCACGGAAAACAGAATCTGTTTCGAGTCACCCTTGGTGTTGTCGTGGAAATACAGCCGCCCGTCGATGCCCCGGTCTGCCCCTTTTTTCTGCTCGGCGGGCCGCGCGCCCACCAGCCCCAGCGCCCACCACTGAAACTGATACTTGTCCTGCTCGGCGAGCGCGGCAGCCCCGGCCACATCCTTGGGTTCGCCGATCACCTCATAAGTTGCGCGAATCTCTTCGCCAAAGGCGTCGGAGAGCCTCTTCTTGATGAGTCCAATGGCAAGGTGCGTGATGTCGATGCCAATCCAGCGCCGATTCAGCCGCTGCGCCACTTGGATCGTCGTGCCGCATCCACAGAAGGGATCGAGCACTACGTCGCCTTCATTGCTGCTGGCCTTCAGAATGCGTTCCAGCAGCGCCTCCGGCTTCTGCGTCGGGTATCGGAGGCGCTCGCCTGCGGCGGAATTGATGGGTCTAATGTCAGTCCAGACATCGCGTATTGCCACCCCTGCTAAATCCCTGATGTAGGTCTTGAGACGGGGCTTCCCACGGAGGGATAGCACAATCCGATCTTCGTCCCAAAGCCGGTCAATTCCGGCTTGGTCGTATTGCCAATGACGGCCTGTTGGCGGCTTAATTTTGGCACCATCGAATATTCTGGGCGGCCCCTGTCCGGCACCGGTCAAATCTGACAGGCGGTACACACCGGTGTCGTCCCGAAGCAAGTCGTGGCCTCGCGCCGTTTCCTCAGTCTGAGGAACTTGCTGCAGATTCCAGGTCGCGTAATCTCCCCTGCTGAAAAGCAACAGCACATCATGTACACGACCAAATTGCCTGCCTCCCTTTCTGCCAGTTGTACGCTCCCAAACAATTTCATTGCGAAAGAACTGTGCTCCAAAAACAGCATCCATCAGAATCTTCAAATAATGGCTGGCCGTCGGATCGCAGTGCAGATAGATGGAGCCAGTCTCCTTCAACACGCGGCGCAGCTCCACCAGGCGCGGGGCCATCATCGCCAGATAGGCCATCATGTCGGAGTTGCCGAGGAAGGTATGAAAGGCGCGCATCGCGTCCGCCACCCGTCCACCGGTTTCGACAATCCCCTCGTAGGCGCGCTGGCTTTCGAGGTTCCACTCCCACGTATCTTCAAACGCGTGGATCTGCGAACTCGACCGGCTGCCGTCTTTCTCCGCGAACAGCACGTTGTAGTCCTGCCGCGAGTTGAAGGGCGGGTCGAGATAGACCAGATCGACCGACTCATCGCGCACATAGCGCCGCAGCACGTCCAGGTTGTCGCCGTAATAAAGCTGGTTTTTTTCTGGCATCGGATTCGATTGGAGATTTTCATTGTGAGAGTAGCACGGCTCGCATCAATAAATGAGTCATTCTGAGCGCAGCGAAGAATCCAGAGGGTGATGGCAGCGTTTACGAATCAAACACTCTCTGGATTCTTCACTACGGCCGCGGTGGCGGCCTTCGTTCAGAATGACTCGTCTTTATGCACAAATAATTTGAGTGCCGAGTGAGATAAACGCGCTCGGCACTCCGATCACCTTGAATCGTTAAGCCAGTTCGTCGCTCCTTAAACGCCGTCCAAACACGGCATAAGTAATCGGTTCGACTATCTCTTGATGAAGCCCGCACCAATGAGTGCGGGTTCCAGATAGTATCGCGCCTAGATCGTCACATGTAGGTGCTTCGATTAATCTCTCGAAACCACCCACGGGTTTATTCATGCATTGGTCTATCGAACATTTTGTCATAAGCGTTCCTTGATATTGAATTAGATCGCTGCTGAGTATCCGACACCGACCTTGCAAAGGTCATATCACCGTGGACACAACGCGCCAAATTCGAGGATTTTGGAGAATAGAACCTGCCGGGTGCCCCATCCCTCGCAGCCTCATCGCGAAGGGTGGGATGAGAATTCTTCTGTGGGGCAGATATCCCACCCTTGCTGCGCAAGGATGGGGCACCCGAAGTTTCTATTGCTAATTTGCCATGCGCTGCATTCTCAATCGCTCGACGCCGTCGAGTGCATTCCACAGCGCCTGGGCCGCGGTTTCCGCCGCGTCCAGAGCCTTGTCCGCCGAGGCGGGGTCGCGCACCAGTTCATCGTGGATGGCCTGCTTCCAGACTTCGGCGTGGTGGACGTCCGCCGTCTCATGCAGTGTGAAATACCGGCAGGTCGCGGCGTCCGCCCCATAATGCTCGCAGAGTCCGGCGGCCTTCTGTTTGGCGATCTCCGGCACGCGCGACTCGTACGCATACAGCGCAGCCAGCCCGACGGCCGCGTTGTCCTGCCGCATCAATTGGTGAAATGTCCCGATCAGGGATTGCATCTCCGGCTGGAGTTTGCGGCCACGCACTGACCCCTCGCTCGCGCCCATCCCTTTGGCGAAATCCATCCATAGCTCGCTGTGCGGCTTGCCATCCGGCGCATCGATGCCTTCTTCGTCCGCCAGATTGCGCAGCACGGTGCGGCGCAGCTCCGTATCTTCCAGCCGCGAGTGCAGCGCACTCAGATACGTGGGGAACGCGGAGACGTGATGCCAGTATTCCGACGCATATTCGCGCAGGTCGTCCTTGGTGAGTTCGCCCGCCGTCCAGGCGCGATAGAAGGAATGCGTCAGCAAGTTGTAGGGTGCGATTCGGCTTTCCAAGCGGCTGAAGAAGTCTATATGTGTTGGCAAGAAGATGCCTCCATGTGTTGCTGGATTGGATGCCCAAAATGTGCGATCAATTGTCTGCACTCTACTCGATTCTTGCGCTCGGCTCAAGTGGATTGCGGCGGATTTGCAAGTTTTTGCACGGAGCGCCGATGCGCTGCGCCTTCCTGCGGGAGCGCAGCCAGGAGTTGCACAACTGTTGCGCCGCTTACCGGATGTTTCCAAGTGGGTGCAATTTCGGCCAGAGGGACCAGCACAAATCTCCGCTGCGCCAGCGCTGGATGCGGCAACGTCAAGTCTGGGGTCTCCAGCACAACATTGTCGTAAGACAGCAGATCGAGATCGAGCGTGCGCGGCCCTTTGGGTGGAGAAATACTTCGGTCGCGGCCTTGTTCCTTTTCAACCCGCAACAGCGCCGTCATGAGTTCTTCCGGCTGCAACCGGGTCCGCAACTTGATGACGCCATTCAGAAAATCTGGCTGCGAAATATCTCCCACGGGTTCGGTTTCATAGAACGACGAGATGGCCGCCACGCTGCCAAGTTTCGCCAGTATATCCATGGCCGCACGCAGATGCTCTTCCCGATCTCCGAGGTTGGAGCCAAGCGCGATATAGGCCGTGGCCGTGTGGGATTTGCTCAGAGACATTGCATTAGCAGATCAGGCCGACAACGCTGTCGGCGGCATACTTTCACGCTGCGTCGCGGCGGCGTCTTCTTCCACCGGCAGGTGTACCAGCTCCCACGCGGAACGGTCCTGCAGTAACCGGGCGACCAGCGCGGTGTGCATGGCGTGTCCGGCACGCTCGGCTACAACATGCCCCTGAATACGTTTGCCTGCCAGCGCCAGGTCGCCGATCAGATCCAGCACTTTATGCCGGACAAATTCGTTGGGAAAACGCAGCGGTCCGTTCTGCACGCCCTGGCGCGTCAGGATAATGGCGTTTTCATCGGACGCACCGCGAATCAGGCCCATGTTACGCAGCATCTCTTCGTCTTCTCGGAACCCGAAGGTGCGTGCGGCGGCAAGCTCCGAAGCATACGCCCCGGTGTTCAGGTCGAGCTGAAATGCCTGTTTACCAATGGGCGGAGGAAAATCGATGGCATACGAAACGCTGTAGCCTTCCCCGGGATAGACGCCAATGAATTTGCTGTTTTCGTGCACCTCCACCGTCTTGCGAATACGAAGATACTCGCGGCGACGGCGCTGCGTCTGCAACCCGACGGACTGAAACGCCTCAATATAAGGAAGCGCGCTACCGTCCAGAATCGGCAACTCCAGATTGTCGAGTTCGACGATCAGATTGTCGATGCCGTAGCCAATCAGCGAGGAAAGCAGGTGCTCCGTGGTCGAGATCAGCACACCTTGCCGCATCAGGCTGGTGGCGTAGCTGACTTTGGCCACATTGCGGCCCGTGGCAGGAATTTCAAAGTTGTCGAGGTCGGTGCGACGGAATAAAATTCCTGCACCCGGCGGCGCGGGCAGCAGGCGCAGATGTACCGGCGCACCGCTATGCAGACCAATCCCAGAGAATTCGACCGGGCCGCCGATGGTTTGTTCGAATTGCAGGTTTCGCGCGATACAATCTCCGGTACGCCAATAAAGCCTTATCCTACAAGGAGTGGGGCACAGGTCAATGTGGCAAAATTGCCACAGCATGTGGCGTGATTGCCCAATATTTCGAGCAGGCTGCAGGATTGCATCTTGCATTCTCTGCGAGAAAACGAGAAAGGATGACCCGAAATCATGGTCGTTACTGAAAAATTTGAACCGAAGCGCCTACTTACAGCCGCGCAACAACACCAGCCAGTCATGCTCCGGCAACTGGAAGAATTGGTTTCCATCGAGTCGCCCAGTGACACCAAAGCTGCTGTCGATCAAGCAAGCCAGCTTGTTGCCAGATGGTTGCAGGCACTCGGCGGCAAGATCCGATGGCATCGGCAAAAACACTTCGGCGATTTGCTGGAAGTTCGCTTCCAGCCAGCTAGGTCTAAATCAGAACCAAAAAATCCGATCCTGCTGCTCGGGCATCTCGATACTGTCTGGCCCATGGGAACGCTGGCGGGAATGCCGTTTCGCGTCGCAAAGGGTCGCGCTTTTGGGCCGGGCGTCT
>DAHUZH010000038.1 GCA_027306695.1 Acidobacteriaceae bacterium | reverse complement strand
CACCATCCTCGGCGCGAAACCCATCCTGAAAGATGGCACGAGCTTCTACTACTCCGATTACAACAATTCCGCCTCCAAGTTTTATCATCCAGACAAGTGGCCTTGCTGCTCCGGGACCTTCCCGCAGATTACGGCAGACTACGGCATCAGTTCTTACTTCCGCTCGCCGGATGGAGTGTATGTCAATCTGTTTGTGCCTTCCCGGGTAAGCTGGAGGCAGAATGGCGCGCGCATCGCACTCGAACAGCAGACAGAGTATCCGCACTCGCCCCAGGTCAACATGCATGTGCATACGGACCGTCTCGCGACATTTGCCGTGTATCTCCGCGTGCCGGGATGGGCCGGAAATAAAACAGCGGTTGCAGTCAACGGCCGCAAGGTTTCGTCAAACCTGAAACCCGGCAGCTTCGTTCCGTTGCGCCGTGAATGGAAAGATGGAGACAGAATCGAATACTTCATCGACATGCCACTGCGTCTGGAGGCGGTCGATCCACAGCATCCAAATACGGTCGCGCTATTGAGCGGCCCACTCACGCTGTTTGCCATCGACTCTTTCAACAGCCGCTTTACTCGCAAGCAATTGCTTGCCGCTGTGCAACAAGGCAATGGATGGAAGGTCCAGTCGAACACAGGACCGGCAATGTTTGTTTCTTTTTCAACAATTCAAAACCAGAAATACCGTCTCTACCACGACGTAGCGGGATAGTCGTGGTAGCCTGATTTTCTGGCATAGATAGTTTTGAAACAAACGCTGAGCTTACACATAGAGCGGATTGATGGTTAGTGTAGCTGGATGACAAGAAGAGTCATTCTGAACGGAGCATAGCGAAGTGAAGAATCCAGAAAATACTGGCGTGGGTTGCGTTGCCATCACCCTCTGGATTCTTCGCTGCGCTCAGAATGACTCGCCATATTTTTCAAAACCAGTATCTATGAATTTGCTTTAGAAACGCGCGGAGCAAACGTTAGAAGCCCACCTATTGAACATTCATTTCTATGATCTGAATGGAGTAGGCAGGAGCGGTATGTTGGAAATCCCCTGAAACTCCAGCCATGCTACTCTTCACGGGAACGATTCTGTTCGGATGGACCAGAGAATTGGTTTCCTCCGTCGTATGTCCAATCAGACTGATGACTGTGGCCGTTCCTTTGACCTGCTTTTGGCCCTGCAACTGAATATGCAATTGTTGTGGTTTCGAGGAAGCATTCACCACCTTCAGATACAGGATTCCGTTGGTCGTATTGCGCGTTACGGAGTAGAACAGGCGCGGGTTGTCCGCGTTCAGGCTGGAGTCCACAACTTCATTTCCAAGGTGATTGCTGAACATGGCCTGTGCGTAATAACTCGGCGATCCATAACTGTGCACCGCGTCATATCCGATCAGGTCTGTGTTCCATTGCATCGCGCCTGGATTTACATTGACAAACAGCGGAGCGTAGCTAGACATAATGACAACGTCGCTGTTGCGTTCCATGCCCGTCATCCATGCAGCGTCGGCAAGCGCAGCGCCAAAGTCTGGTGTGGGCGTGCCTTCGCGCGTGGCCCACTCCCCTACAAATATCTTCGGCCCCTTGCGATCGGTTTTATCGTAATGGTGCGTGTCCTGGAAAAATTGCTGCGCCGTGCGATAAAAATGGTCGTCGATCACATCGGGAACGCGGCTCTTGATCGGGGCCGTGGCAATCAACTGGAGCTGCGGATAGGCCTTCTTGATGGCATCGAAGAACTGTGCAAACCTTGCATCGTAAGTGCCCGATCGGTCGAACCAATCTTCATTCCCTATCTCGACGTAAGTCAGCGGGAAAGCTGCCGGATGACCATCTTTGGCGCGCACCGCACCCCACTTGGTATCTGTGCCGCCGGTCGCATATTGAATCTCATCCAATGCACTCTGTACATATGGTGCAAGGTCCGGCCCCGGATTCACATGCTCTCCTCGGAGAGAGTATCCAGCATAGACAGCCAGCACCGGTTGCATGTGCAGGTCCTGACACCACTCCAAAAACTCCAGCAGGCCCAGACCATCTGAACTGCGATAGCGCCATGGACTGGGATGTGTAGACCGGTCCACAAGCGGGCCAATGGTCTTCTTCCAGTCATACCAGTCCTGTAGGCGATCGCCTTCCAGATAGTTCCCGCCAGGCAAACGCAAAAATGCCGGGTGCATGGCCGCCAGCTTTTCCATCAGGTCGATGCGATTTCCGTTCGGCGTGTTCTTATAGGTCGGCGGGAACACCGACACCAGGCTGAACCATACCGTTCCGGCGTGGGCAACCGACAATTCCAGATGATTGCTGGCCGAGGTCGCGATCTGTCCCGTCTGCAATGCCACTTTATACTGCTTCCACTCTGTCGTCAGCGACGGAATAGTAGCAGATGCAACAATATTTCCAGTGTTGTTATCGACAAGACGCATTGTCACCGGGCCGCTGAAATCTTGCGATCCCTTTGCATAAAACGATCCGCGATAAGCCGTGCCGGTGCGGAGAGGAATACCCCAGTAGCCATTGTTGATGATGCCTGCCGCGCTGAAAGCATCGGCCTGTTCCACGGTCAGTTTCAAACTGCTCGTCAAGGCCGCGCTGGGCCCAGTGGAGGGATCGATATGCATCGAGGCGCGTGCATTTCCATCCTGCAAAATCCGCCAGTGGTCGGGCCATCCTCGATTGTCTTGAAATGCGCGGTTGCGCACCAGTTCCGCGTAGATTCCACCGTCGTAGGAATGGTTGATCTCTTCTGTCATCAAGCCGTATAGAGTTGGGCTTACCTTGGCAATAGGCTTGTTAACCTGGATATTCAAAACTGCACTGTTGCTATTCGCAGGTTGCTGCGCCCACACAACAGAGGATGCAAGCAACATCGAACCGAGAATAACTCCCCACCGGATATTGTTGAATCGAAGCACCGTCTCTACCCTCCAAAGCATATCGTAAAACGTTTACCGTAGAAGCATACCACTAATGTCCGGTCCATGGGGAAATCTAAGCAACCTCATTCACCAGTGTCCCGATGGGCGCAATGGTGATTCGTATCTCATCTTTACTATGAAGGGTGAACGTATCTGGAGGCACGATGCCTGTGCCGGTGAGAAGGAAGCAGCCATGCGGGAAGCTATTGTCACGAAACAGATACTCCACCAGCGTAGAGGGATCGCGCTTCATCTCGGCCAAAGTCACAGTCGCAGAAAATTTCACCTTTGCGCTGCGCAAAATTTCTATACTGATCTGCGTGGACGATGGCAGCGGTTCTTGCGCAATCAAAATTCCAGGTCCCAGAGCGCAGCTCTGGTCATAGACCTTGGCCTGCGGCAGATATAAAGGGTTGGCGCCTTCGATGTCACGCGAACTCATGTCATTACCAACTGTGTAACCAATGATTTTCGCTTTTGAGTTTAAGAGCAGGGCCAACTCCGGTTCAGGCACGGACCACGTCGCGTCTTTACGAACTCTCACCTTGCCATTCGGGCCAGCGACCCGGTGCGGCGTGGCCTTGAAGAACAACTCTGGACGATCCGCAGAATACACACGGTCGTAGAAGTCGCCTCCACCGGCGTCTTTCGACTCTTCTATGCGCGCACTGCGGCTGCGATAGTAGGTGACGCCAGCGGCCCATACTTCCTGGCTTCCAATGGGGGCCTCCAGCGCATACGGCAGCGTATCGCCGATGGTTTGTTGCGTCCTGACAATTTCATCCAGATATTCGGATAACTCCTCGCGCGTCACCAATGCGTCCCAAGAGGGTTCTTCCAGCCGGTAATACTGGCCAGCATCTTCCACGTAATTTCCCTGCAAAGTCCGATAAAGAATCACTTGCCTACCGCCTTTCCGTTCACCTGTAGTCCTCGTTCCAAAACACTGAGAATCCTGTCCACGTCATACACGCAACCGTCCCAGGCGCCGCCACTGGCCTGCACCAGCGCGGCCCACAGGCGCGTATCGTCGGGCAGATCGGGATGCGGTTTCAGGTCGGCGCGAGCAGAGCGTTCCAGCAGCCGCCGACTTCCCTCTTCGGCTCCAAACATTTCCCGTGCATCGCCCACTAGATTCACGCTGCCCACCAGGTTCGTGCGATCGACGACAATCTCAATCCGGTCGCCATCCTGAATTTTTCCGATCGCGCCCCCGGCCAATGCCTCCGGCGAAATGTGCCCAATGCAGGCCCCAGTGGAAACGCCGCTAAAGCGCGCGTCCGTTAGCACCGCAACATGCCTGCCCCAGGGAATATATTTCAGCGCAGCCGTGACCTGATAAATCTCCTGCATGCCCGCACCCGCCGGGCCGCTGCAAATAAGAACCAATACATCGCCCTCCACGACCTGATGCTGCTTGATCGCTTGCATGGCCGATGCTTCGGAGATAAAGACCTTCGCCGGGCCTTGATGCCGATAGATGCCGTTAGCGTCCACCAGCGTCGGATCGATGGCGGTGCTCTTGATCACCGAGCCTTCGGGAGCGAGATTGCCCATGGGGAAACATACCGTCGGCGTCAGTCCGCGCGATTTAGCTCGATCGGGCGCCATGACGACATCGTCGGGATCGATGCCGTCCTTTTCCCGCAGAATTTTTCTCAGCGTGTGGCGGCGCGGACTCTGCTGCCACCAGTCCAAGCACGCATCGAGCGTGTCTCCGGAAACGGTCTTGACGCTTGTGTCCAAGAGCCCCGCGCGACGCAGATGCAGCATAACTTCCGGCGCGCCTCCGGCAAGAAAAACCTGTACCGTCGCATAATTGCTCGGGCCATTGGGCAACGCATCCACCAGTCGAGGGACCTGACGATTGATGTGCGCCCAGTCCGCCGCTGTCGGCCTTTTTAAGTTCGCCGCATGGGCAATCGCAGGCAGATGCAACAGCAGATTGGTCGAGCCGCCAAACGCGGCATGCACCACCATCGCGTTCTGTACCGATGCCTGCGTCAATATATCGGAGGTCCCAATGCGCAATTGATGGAGCCGCATCATGGCCAGTGCGGAACGCCGCGCTGCATCCAGCCACACCGGCTGTCCAGAAGGAGCCAGCGCTGTATGCGGCAAGGCCAGCCCGAGCGCCTCCGCAATCACCTGCGAAGTCGCAGCTGTGCCGAGAAACTGGCAACCTCCGCCGGGACTGGCGCAGGCGTGGCAGCCGACATCCGCTGCTTCTTCCAGACTGATCTGGCCCTGCGCGAACCGCGCGCCGAGGGTCTGCACCTTGCCCGCATCTTCGCCAGACTCCGGCAGCAGACTGACTCCGCCGGGAACCAGCACGGTAGGAATTTTTCCCGCCGAGGCAAGCGCCATCATCATCGCGGGCAGTCCCTTGTCGCAGGTGGCGACCCCGATGACTCCCACGCGAGTTGGCAAAGAGCGCATCAGCCTGCGCAACACAATCGCCGCATCGTTGCGAAATGGAAGGGAGTCCAGCATGCCGCTGGTTCCCTGCGTGCGGCCATCGCAAGGATCGGTACACGCGCCAGCAAATGGAATGGCGTGCAGCTCCTTTAATTCGCGCGCAGCTTCGGCGACCAGCGCTCCCACCTCCCAATGACCGGTATGCAGCCCCAGCGCAATGGGCGTTCCGTCTTCTGCGCGCAGACCGCCATGCGTGCTCAGGATCAGCACTTCGGGGCCAAGCAGGCGCAGCGGGTCCCACCCCATTCCAACATTCAAGCTCAGGCCAAATAAATTTCCCGAGGGCTGAGTCCGCAGCATCTCCGCCGTGAGCGGCAGCACGCCCGCTGGCCCCCTGGCATGCGTGGCGACTGCATCGAGCGCCAAATCTTCCGTCTCCAGTACAGATGGGAGAGATATTTCGCGGACTGTCATGCCTGCTCCTCCCTGCAAGTGTAATGAAACTTTTGAGCAGATGGCGAAAATGAGAAGGGCGAAGACGGAAAGCGCACCGCACAGTTATATTTGCGGATAGCTTGGGATTGCTCGGAAAGGACCACGCCGCAAAATGCCCGTCGATACGCCAGCAAGAAGCACGCAACCAATCCAGTCCGAAATGCGGAAACGCTGGCTTTATATCGTGCCATGCGTGTTCGTCACTTACAGTCTAGCCTACCTCGACCGGACCAACTACGGCTTTGGCGCGGCCGCTGGATTGGCAGCCACGCTGCATATCAGCAACTCTCGTTCCGCCTTGCTGGGCGCGCTGTTTTTTCTGGGATATTTTTTGTTTCAGGTGCCGGGTGCCACCTACGCACGGCGGAACAGCGCCACCCGGCTGATTTTCTTTGCGCTCGCCAGTTGGGGCACACTGGCCGCATTGACGGGCGTGCTTTTGAACTTCTGGCTGCTGGCCATCGACCGGCTTCTGCTGGGTGTCGCCGAAAGTTTCATTCTTCCCGCCCTGTTGATCCTGCTGACCCACTGGTTTACCCGCGCGGAACGCTCCCGCACCAACACGCTGTTGTTCCTGGGTAACCCCGTGACCGTGTTGTGGATGTCTGCTGCTACGGGATATTTGATCCAGGCGGTCGGCTGGCAAAGAGCTTTCATTTACGAAGGTGTCCCATCGATTGTCTGGGCATTCGTCTGGCTGTTGCTGGTCCACGACGGCCCGGAAGATACGCCGTGGATGGGCCAGCCAGCCAGCGATCTTCTAAAGCATCGATTGCAGCAGGAACAGCAGGCCATTCCTCACGCGGCGGACTTCAAGTCTGCGTTGAAGAACGGCAGCGTGCTATGGCTTTGCGTCCAATATTTTCTGTGGAGCGTCGCCGTTTATGGCTTTGTGCTATGGCTGCCAAGCATCATCCGCCAAGGCTCTTTGCGCAGCATCCAGACAACCGGACTGCTCAGCGCTGTGCCATACTTTCTGGCCATTCTACTGATGCTGCTGGTGTCGCATCTTTCCGACAAGACACTCCAGCGCAGACGCTTCGTGTGGCCTTTTCTAATACTGGCTGCGGCGGCGTTGCTTGGCTCCTACTTCGCTACCGGGCACAGCTTCTGGGCAGTTTATGGGTTATTGATTCTCGCTGGTGGCGCGATGTACGCACCTTATGGAACTTTCTTCGCAATTATCCCCGAGATGCTTCCGAGCAATGTCGCCGGAGAGATCATGGCATTGATCAACAGTAGCGGCGCACTCGGAGCATTTTTTGGCGCATGGTTGGTCGGCCTGCTCGCTGCAACCACGGGGACCCCCCGGTCCGGCTTCCTGCTGATGGCCACCACGCTTATGGGCGCGGGGCTGATCCTCCTGTGTCTCACACCATAACTATTCTTCGTTGTATCTGTTGGTTGCCTGTCGTAACAACTCCGGCCAGCTTCGTCCGTTCTGTGCGTGACACCTGCAACTGCTCCAAGTAGGCGCGTTTGGCGAAAATACAAGGCGATTCCTATGGTTGAATCACCGGCCAGTTGTTCGACCATGCGAGCGGGTTTACAAATAGATAATCCAGCCCATTTTGTTGCAGGTTCAGTGCATGAAAGACGATCAGATCGCCGTCCTGCGGATCGAGATAAGCGGTCTGACCGCCAGGAGCGTTCCAGGTGGTTCCGTTTCCTTGAAGCAGAATGGTCCCACCGCCAGCCGTCATGTCGGTCCCTGTCTGGTCGAGGAATGGCCCGTTGGGGCCATTGCCTCTTCCCACAACGATTTTGTAGTTGCTCTGAAATGGATTGGAATCGCAACAATAATCCCAGGAGACAAACAGGTAATAGAAATTGCCTTCATGAACGAGAGATGCGCCTTCAATCGGATCGTTCGTGACGGATGAGGCGCGCTCCGCCAGATGATAGGTCGTACCTCCTGACATTATTTTTCCCGTGGTAGGGTCAATCTGCTGCTGATAGATACCGCCCCAGAAACTTCCATACGTCAGCCATACGCGACCATCGGAGTCGGCCAGGATATTCGGATCGATCGCATTGAAATTATCGCTGGCAGATGACTGAAGAATTGGGCCTTGATCTACCCATTTGTAAGAGGGGTCTGTAGTATCCAGCGTTGTGTTGATCGCCAGCCCGATGGCGGAGATGTTCGAGCCGAACGATGAGGCCGCGTAGTAAAGATAATATTTTCCATTCACCAGGGAAATGTCCGGAGCCCAAAGGTCCGTTGCATTGGGGACCGCCGCGGCGACCCATGCGGGCATGGAGGAGAACACAAAGCCCGCGGCGACCCAATTGATCTTGTCCGTCGAGGAGCGAATGGGGATAAAGCCTCCCTGCGTAGCGCTCGCGTCTGTGCAAAAGACGTAGTAGGTGGAACCCTGCCGCATGATCGCCGGATCGTGTACAGGGGAAACGTCCCCCGTCAGAGTATAGGCAGCCAATGGAGATGTGGACCCTCCGGGAGCAGGAGCGGGGCTGGTCGAGGCTGGAATACTACTCTGGCTTGATCCTCCGCAACCGGACATACAAACCAACGCAACCAATGGAGCAATTGAGAAATGATGCATAGAATTCATCCCAGATAAGAAATTGCAGATCAAGGCAAACGTTTACCAGAGCAATTTGATCTTAACTGTATTCCAATGTCAAACTCTTGATCCAAGACGCCGACATACGTACGGGCGGAACAAAATGCTAATCTTGTTTGCAAATGCGATTGGTGAATAAATCGTTTGCTATGGACATGGGCAATCCGGGCCTTACACAGCGCCAGAATCGTACGGCGAGATTGCGTTCCATCTGGTTCTGGTGGCTCGCAGGCTTGCTACTCAGTTACCCGATCCTGGCCCAGCAACGACAGAGGGTTGACGTTGCCAGCGCCCTTTCCGAGGGAAATGCGGCGATGCGGCGCGGAGATTTTCAGACTGCGATTTCAAAATTTGAGATCGTCACGCACGCCATGCCGCAGTTTGCCGAAGGACAATTGAATCTCGGAATTGCGGAAGAGCAGGCGGGGGATTATCCTCGCGCCCTCAAGGCCTTTTCGCAGGCTTTGAAACTCAAGCCTTCCCTCCCTGGCGCAAATCTCTTCAGCGGAATTATCGAGTACAGGCTAAATAATTTTCCGGCGGCGGAAGCCGCATTCCAACGTGAGACCCATATCGCACCCAGGAACGCCAAAGCCTGGATGTGGCTGGGCGTCGCGGAACTGGCCGAAGACCATCCAGAAGAGGCGGTGCGAGCGCTCGATGCTGCATACAAGCTAAATCCACAAGACCCGGACGTCCTGTATCATCGTGGCCGCGCCTACCTGCTGGTCTCTAAAGCGTGCTACTCGGAGATGTACAAACTGGCGCCGCATTCCTGGCGCGTGCATGACGTTCTCGGTCAGTCGGACGCTGAGGCCTATCGCACGGAAAACGCCATTCAGGACTTCGAGCAGGCAATCCAGGCGGCGCCGAGTGAGCCGGGACTGCATGAGGAACTGGGCGATCAGGAGTGGATCGCGGGGAAGTTCGACGATGCGGCAAAAGCATACAAAGCCGAACTCAGCATCGATCCCAATGCCACGAATGCGCGCTACAAGCTCGGGAGCCTTCTCGTCACCCTCCATAAAGCGGAGGAAGGTCTGCCGCTGCTGCAGACGGCACTACGAACAGATCCGACCTTGAAGGATGCTTACTACTACCTGGGCATGGGAGAGGCACAAATCGGGCAGGATGAAAAGGCAATCCTTGATCTGAAGACTGCAATTTCCACCGCCCCGCACAGTGGCCGAGCGGAAGCGTCCTATTACCAGCTCTCGCGGATCTATCGCCGCGAGCACCGGACGGAAGAAACTGCCGACGCTTTGAAGAATTTCCTGGCCTTGCGCGCAGCGAACGCACAACATCCAAGCGCAGAAGTCACCGCAAAACCACGCCGACGCAGCGATCTCCCGATGAGTACGAAGTATCCCGAGAATGGGGAACCTCTCCCAGCCACTCCGAAAAATCCCTGATCCATACTCCTTATGTGATGAAAATATAGCCGCCGATCTGCCACAGCTTAGTGTCGACACCCCTAAATTGAATAATCGTAAACATTTACCGAACGATTGCACTCTCTCGACGGACTGTCGTGCTTACTCTACGGATTAAGTACTACAACGAAGAATCCGCGTGCTGAGAAGGTAATTTTTATTTGTTTTTAATAAATGTATTGACAGCGGAACATTTCTAAAATTATTATTGCTCGGACTTATGGTAAACGATTGCTCGCGACTTGAAATCGAGCCGCGCTTATTTATACCTGTACATGAAAATTTTGGAGGCATGCCATGCGATATGCAATGCAAAGATATGGAACTGAACTACATGCGAAGATGTGTCAGCGGAAGACCTTCTTCCCGCTTTTCGGCATCATGCTTACCTTGTTGCTGATTGCGGGTAGCATCCGCATCAGTGCGCAATCGACGACGGGTTCCCTTGCGGGAACGATTACCGACCCCGCAGGAAAAGTCGTCCCCGGCGCCCACATTACGGCCGTGGAGGTCAATAGCGGCTTCCAATACACTGGCGCAAGCTCAGCCACGGGTTATTATGTTTTTCCTGATCTGCATCCCGGCGAATACACCCTAACGGTTGAAGTGCCTGGCTTTAAGAAGGCCGTCCGCTCTCAAGTCATCATCTCCATCGCAAGGCGTAGTGCAGAAGACATTGAGCTCGCCGTCGGCTCAACGGCCCAGACAGTAAATGTACAGAGTGGTGCTCTTACAATCGAGACGCAGTCCTCCGACGTTGCGACCTCCATTCAACCCCAGCAGGTCGATGAGCTTCCGTTGGCTGTAACGGGAAGCATCCGTGCACTTTCGACGCTGAGCTTCCTGGTCCCCGGAGCGGTAGGGCCAGGTACTTCGCCGGGTGGGGCCGGAGGGCAGATTGTAGCTAAAATCAACGGCGGCCAAACGCTTGGAAGCGATTACCTCGTCGATGGCATCAGCACGCTGCGTGAGGAGAACGGCTCTGGCGGCTTCGACATCTACGCACCCTCAGTAGAAGCTATTTCGGAATTTCGCGTGGAAGTCACCGCCCTGCCTGCGGAGTATGGACGGACGACAGGCGGAATTTCAAACTTCTCTTCCCGCAGCGGCACGGACCAATATCATGGCGTCGCCTACGACTTTTACAAGAACGCAGCGCTGGATGCGAACAACTGGTTCAACAATGGATATTTGGCCAACACCACGAACCCTGTCGTGCGCAACTCCCTGCAGCGTCCGCCGGACACCAAAAATGATTATGGGATCACCCTCGGCGGCCCTGTCCGCATCCCGCACGTCTATGATGGCCGGGACAAAAGCTTTTTCTTCTTTAATTGGGAGCAATTGCTTTATTCCTCCGGCTCTTCTATCGCAAGCCTGGTGCCCACTCCCGCAGTGCGTGGAGACAACGGCCAGTATGCCGATTTTTCCAGTTTCCTGGGTGGACCGACCGGCCAGATCAACAACTGCACAGGCCAGCCGATCCTAGCAGGACAGATTTTTGATCCAGAGACCGTGCAGAATGAGTACACCTCCAGTGAGTGCCGCTCACCGTTCCCGAACAATCAGATTCCTTACAGCCGATTCAGCACAGTCGCCAGGAATGTACTCAAGCTATTGCCGGAACCCAACTTGACAGGCGCAGGTGTAAACAATTTCATCTACAACTCGACCGACACCATCAGTCAGAGCGTCTATAGTATTCGCGGAGACCAGAACATTGGACAGAACAATAAGGTTTGGGGCTTCTTCAGTTCTCGTGAAAACAGCGATCAGGGCGGCGGCATCAACCTTCCGCCACCCGTAAATAGTTGCTGCGCCGCCATCAACCAGCTGGGCAAACTCCTGCGTCTTGGCTGGGATTGGACGATCAATCCCCGATTGGTGAACCAGATCACCTTTGGAGCGAACCGCTCGAACAACTATACCGTTTCGATCGCTTCGGAAATGAACTCCGACTGGGACAAGACCCTGGGAATTCCGAACGGCAGCGGGCCGACCTTCCCCGGCTTTGAACTCGCCAACAGTCCGTATCCGAGCCTTGGCGAAAATTCGTATGCGCAGGATGTCAACAACTTGCTCCAACTGAATGAAGTGCTGAACTGGCAGCACGGCTCACACAGCATAAGGTTCGGCGGCACCGGGGAATATACCCAATACTCTTTCATCAGCAAAATCGGGGGGACCTGCAGCGGCGTCTCCGGCTGCTTTACCTTTATCCCCGGCGGGACTGCGGGCACGCTTGCGACGCAGCTCACATCGGGAAACTCTTTTGCCTCCTTCCTGATTGGACAGACTACAAATGTGAACCGCATTGTCGATCTTCATTCACCCCGGTGGATTACGAACTATGGAGACCTGTTCATCGAGGATGACTGGCAGGCGCGACCCAACCTTACGTTCAATCTGGGGCTGAATTGGAGTGTGGACACACCGCGGCGAGAAGCCGAAGGCGACACCTCCATCATGGATCCCCATGTTCCGAATCCAGGGGCCAGTGGACAGCTAGGTGCATTGGTCTTTGCCGGCGTGGGGCCAGGCCGCAATGGCAATAAAAATGAGACATGGGCCAATGTCTGGTATAAGGACTATGCTCCTCGAGTTGGCTTCGCGTGGACCCCGGATTCCCTGGACCGCAAAGTCGTATTGCGCGGTTACGGCGGCGTCTTTTACGGTCCACTAGTATACGCGGACTATGGCCAGGGGACCAACCAGGGCTTTACGATCAACACCACACTTTTCAACGCGGGGGACATTTTATCGGGACCCCAGATGGATGCGGGTCTGCCTGCTATACCAACCCAGCCGAATCTGAACCCCACGCAACTCAACGGTCAGGGCGTCGATTATGTTGCCAAGAGCTACGGCCGTCCGGCAATGGTCGAAACATGGTCGCTGGAAGACCAGATGCAGTTGACGCCTGACATGGTCTTCACGCTGGGGTATCTCGGCCAGCACTCTACACACTTGCACGCACTGCTGGAATATCCAAACGACATGCACCCGCAATATCTGAGCTTGGGCAATACTCTCTATGACAATGCAAGCACTACACAAGCTGCTTCTGCAGGCGTAAATGTTCCGTACGCCAACTTCCAGCAGACCTGGGGTGGTGGTGGGACTGTCCAGCAGGCGCTGCGTCCCTTTCCGCAGTATGGCTACGTGAACACGGACAGCTATCTGCAGAATACTGGCCAGTCCAGCTATGACGCGATGGAAGTCAAGCTGGAGCGCAGGTTCGAGAAGGGTCTGGATGTGCTCGCTGCGTACACTTTTTCAAAAACTATCACAGATGCCGACAGCATCCAGCCCTTTTACAGCACACTACAGAGTCAGGGAGGAACGCAGAACCCGTTCGACCTCAAAGCGGAAAAAGCAGTCAGCAACCAGGACGTGCCAAACAATTTTGTCATCAGCTACCTGTATGAGCTGCCAGTGGGCGCAGGCAAGCCGTTTCTCGCTCATACGCCCAAGCCGATCAGCGCGGTCATCTCTCACTGGCGAGTGAGCGGCGTGCAGCGCTACCTGAGCGGCCAGCCGATCAGCTTCTTCGGAGAGACCGGCATTCCCGGCTTCGACAACGGAATTCGCCCGAACCGGGTCATAGGGCAGCCGGTCAGGGGGTCGACCGGTCATTACAATCCATTCGACTTCAACGCCACCAACAGGTGCGGAACGGGCTATTGGAATTGCGCGGCATTTGCAGATCCAAATGCAAACCGTGGTACCGGAACATTCTTGTTCGGCGACATGCCTCGCAACTCACCCGACATTCGTTCCTTCGCCTACGCAGACGAGGACCTTGGTTTGAATAAGACGATTCCAATTCGGGGATCGATTTACGTAGACTTCCGAGGGGAGGCGTTCAATGCGTTCAACCGGCACATCTTCAACAAACCGGACTCTGGCGTGAATGACGGTAATTTTGGGCAAATCAACAGTCTCCTGCTCGGACCGAGGAACATCCAATTTGTACTGATGGTCCATTACTGACAAACAGACACAGGCGCGCAGCAAAGAGCACAGAACATGATGCGTCTTTCGTTGCGCGCCGTTCCTTTGTGCTTCAGCGATATGGAACGGTCCCAAACCTGAGAATATATTTTAAAGGATGGGAGATATTTTGAGATGAAGAAATCTGTGCGTTCCATTTTTTCCAGTGCACTGGCGTGTCTGCTTATGCTGGCCCCAGCTCTGCTTCTGGCTGCATCGCAAAAACCCGAGGCGCTCGATCTCACGGGCGATTTCTGGGGTACACACGACCCGTCCATCGTCAAGGCCGGCAATACCTGGTATGTCTTCGCGACTGGCCGGGCGCGGGATGGTGGCCAATTCCAGATTCGCTGCTCGATTGATCTGCATGCCTGGCATTTCTGTGGACATGTGTTCGACCAGATTCCGGCATGGATTCGCAAGGACAGCCCCGGCACCAGAGACCTTTGGGCACCAGATATCTCTTATGAGAATGGCGAGTTTCGGCTCTACTATGCCTATTCTCTCTTCGGAAAAAATACTTCTGGGATTGCGTTGGCGACTAACAAGACACTCGATCCAACAAGCCCGGATTACAAGTGGATCGACCATGGGCTGGTGCTGAAATCGCAGGCCAGCGACAATTACAATGCCATCGACCCAAACTTCATTCTCGATGCGCACGGGCATGCCTGGCTTACTTTCGGCAGCTTCTGGAGCGGCATTAAGCTGCGGCGACTGGATGACCGCACCGGCATGGTTTCCACCACAGACACCAAGCTCTACTCTCTGGCCACTCGCAACCACCCTGAGAATGCCGCTCCCGCCTCCGCAAATTTACCCGCCGACTGGGAAGCTGTGGAGGCGCCCTTTATCGTGCGCCACGGGCGATATTACTATTTGTTCGTGTCATGGGATTTGTGCTGCCGTGGAACAAAGAGCACCTATCGCACCATGGTGGGACGTTCCAGCAAGGTCACCGGCCCGTATGTCGATGCGAGCGGCGTTCCGATGATGCAAGGCGGTGGAACACAACTACTCGCGGCCAATCAACGCTGGCTCGGCCCAGGGGGCGAGTCGGTGCTGATGCAGCCGGGCGATCATGATCTGATGGTGTTCCATGCCTACGATGCGCACACAGGAAAACCCGCACTGCAAATATCCACGATTACGTGGAATGGCGGCTGGCCGCATGTGGCCCTCCAGAGATAAACGCCAGAGCAAAATGACTGCCTCTGCTAAAGCGGTTCTCCTACTAAAGCAGTTTCGACAGTTGGTGCAGTTATTTGTGAAAAGGGAGTCATTCTGAACCCTTCGACTTCGCTCAGGGTAAACTCGGCATAGCGAAGTGAAGAATCCAGACAATATGCGCCTGGTCATCGCCGCCGTCACCCTCTGGATTCTTCGCTTCGCTCAGAATGACTCATCCCATCTTTAACTACAGCATCTGTAAATCGCCTACCAGCGTAGCGCGCGGGTTTCTCAAACTTTTTTGGATTTGCGCTTCCAGGCGGGTATGATGAAGTTGAACGATGAAATCGGCACGCCAATTCGGAGCGTTGCTTTTACTGCTGTTCCTGAGCTTTGCCCCGAGTGAGCGGTGCATCGCAGCCGGAGCGCAACTCACACAGCAGGAGCTTGCCTGCTGCCGCATGATGAAGAACCAGTGCGGGCCGATGGACATGTCTACCGCGCATAACTGCTGCCGGAAGAGCTTGCAGGCGAGCCACAGCGCTGCGCTTCAAATCAGACCGGTAGATGTCTCACCGAACACAACGCTGGTGGCCCATCCAGCACTGACTGTCCTTCCCGTTCGTAGCTGGACGTTGCGGGAATGGGCAGAAGCCGCTGAGCACGCACCGCCAAAATCGCCTCCTCTTTTTATCTCCGTCCTCAGAATCTAGTTCCTTCCACTCTCTGTGTCCTTACCGGCTACGCACTTTTGCGTGCGTAGCCGATGCATGTCCTGGACTGAATTTGAGATTGGAGCTTCCGTATGAACGCGGTCTTGCCGTTCGCCGCCATGCTGATGTTGGCCACTGCACTCTCTGCTTTTGGGCAGAAGCCTGCGGCCAATGCCCCCACGCCGTTGTCGCATCTTCTGGTTGAAGCCACGACCAGAAATTCACAAATCTCCGCAGCTGGCGATGATTGGGCCGCTGCAAAGGAGGTCAAGCGTCAAGTAAGCACGCTGCCGGATCCCACCTTCACCTATCAGCAGTTGAGCGTCGGCAGCCCGAAACCATTCGCCGGCTACACCAACAGCGACTTCGCTTATATCGGACTCGGCGCATCGCAGGAACTGCCCTATCCCGGCAAGTTGCGTCTGCGGGGCGAGGTCGCCAAACGGGACGCTGCCATCAAGGGCGCGAAGCTGGACGCGACCCGAACCAGTATTGCCGATGCGGTGAAAACGGACTACATCCAACTGGCATACCTGCAAACGACGCTCAAGGTTCTGCTCGAAAATCGACGGGTCCTCGATCAGTTGATTAAAGGCGCGACGATCCACTATGAGACCGGGCAAGGCTTGCAGGCGGACGTGTTGCAGGCCCAGGTGGAGCGCACAAAGATCGTGCGCGAGATTACAACGCAACAGGAACAGGCGGGGCAAACCCAGGCCCATTTGAAAGCGTTGCTGCATCGGGACCAAGACTCGCCAGACATTGTGGCGGAAGATTTGGCCGAAAGCCCCCTGCGTTCTACCTCCGCGGATTTGTTACAGCGCGTGCGAGAACACAACCCAGAGATTCAGGTCGATGCCGGTGCGGTCAGCAAGCAGAATGCCGCGCTCGCTTTCGCCAAGCGAGAAGGCAAACCCGACTTTGACGTGGCCTACGTGTACCAGAACACCGATCGGAAATATCGCGACTACTACATGTTCACCTTCAATGTTCAGTTGCCGCGAAAAGCGCGGGCGAAGGCGGAGGTCAGCGAGGCAGCCGAAAAGCTGGCGCAATCGAAGGACACGCTCGATGCGCATCTGCAACAACAGCTTGCCCAGGTGAAGCAGGGTTACGTGATGGCCACGAGCGATGAAGAGCTTTTGAAGGAATATCGCGAAGGGCTGGTTCCACAGTCGGATGCCGCATACCGGGCCACGCTGAGCGCCTACGCGGCAAGCCGCGACCAGTTCACCCACGTACTGCTTTATTTCGTAAATGTTTTGGACTTAAAACTCGACGAAGCGCAGGTGCTGGCCGACCACGAAACCGTATTGGCCCATCTGGAAACTCTGACAGGAGCGACACTGCGATGAACAAATATATCGTTCGCACTTCTCTGGTATGGCTTGGCATCGTGGCTGTCGCGGCGGCAGTCCTCTACTTCCGGTTGCGCCCCGTACATCTCTCCGCCTTCACCCATTCCGCTGCAAACGCGGAGACGCAGCCGGTTGCAGCCGGGCCTGCTCCAAGTGCGGAAATTCTCTCTCCGATGCAGCCGCCCAAGCCGGAGACGACCGCCCTGGCCCCACTCCAGCTCACGCCGGAGCGGATGCAGAGCATTGGCGTGAAGACCGGCACGGTCGAGTACAAACAACTGAGCGCAGACATCCGGGCGACCGGCACTGTGGACATCGATGAGCAATTGCTCTCGTACGTGCAGGTCCGCTTTCCAGGGTACATTCGCAAAGTCTTTGTGAACGCAACGTACCTCTATGCGCGTAAGGGCGAACCGCTCTTCACAGTCTACAGTCCCGACCTTGTCGCCACCGAGCAGGAATATCTTCTGGCGCGGCAAAGCCAGCAGGCGCTGAGCAAAAGCACCGTGGATGGCGTCGCATCGGGCGCTGCTTCGCTTTCCGCCGCAGCCGAGCAGCGGCTTGCACAGTGGGAGGTCCCGCAGAGCGAGCTGCAAAAACTGAAAGACACGGGAAAGCCCATCACCGATCTCACCATCAATTCACCCGTCTCCGGCTACGTAACAGAATACAACGCACTGCCCAATATGTATGTCGAACCCTCGACCCGTCTCTACACGGTTGCCGATCTCTCGCGTGTATGGGTTTACGCACAGGTCTTTCAGGACGATGTTGGCAGGCTGAAGCCGGGAGATGCGGTCGAGATTACCGTCGATGCCTATCCGGGCCGGACATTTCACGGAAACATCGATCAAATTTTGCCGCAGGTCGATCTTGCGACCAGGACAGTGCGTGTCCGTCTGGTCATTCAAAACCCCGGCCTGAAATTGAAGCCCGGCATGTTTGTGAACTGCGATCTAAAGTCTCCGCTGGGCCGCCAGTTGGTCGTGCCTGCTTCCGCGGTATTCCAAACCGGCACCAAACAATTGGTTTTTCTCTACAAAGGCGAAGGCAGCATTGAACCCAAAGAAGTCCTTCTCGGTTCCCAGGCCGGAGACGACTTTGTTGTGCTGAAGGGACTTCAGACCCACCAGCAGATCGTCACGTCGGCCAACTTCCTCATCGACTCCGAGAGTCAATTGCAGGCTGCGGCAGGTTCGTTCCTGCCTCCGCCTCCGGGTGCGGGAAATGCCGCTTCACAAATCAATGCTTCCTCGGCAGCACAAGCCAATATCGACTTCACGACCGACCCCGATCCTCCACGGAAGGGGGCCAATACATTCCGCGTGAAGCTGACCGGAGCGGCGCATGCTCCCATTGCTGGCGCCAGCGTTACGCTGACCTTCTACATGGCCGCCATGCCCACGATGGGAATGGGCGCGATGAGCATGACCGTCCAGCTCAAGGACCAGGGCAACGGACTCTATGAAGGCAATGGCTCGCTTGGCTCCGGTGGAACATGGCAGGTGACGATCACCGCGCAAAAAAACGGCCAGACGCTTGCAACCAAGCAACTGCGGTTGGATGTAACGGGAGGCATGTAGATGATCTCCCGCATAATTGAAGTCTGCGCCCGTAATCGCTTCCTGGTATTCACTGCGGTTCTCCTGCTCACGCTGGCTGGCATCTGGTCGTTACGGCGCATCCCATTGGACGCACTGCCGGACATCTCCGATGTTCAAGTGATTGTACATACGCAATGGGCAGGCGAACCGCCGGATGTGATCGAAGATCAGGTCACGTATCCCATCGTCACCAGCATGTTGTCTGCACCGCAGGTAAAGGCCGTTCGCGCGCAGACAATGTTCGGCGACTCCTACGTGTACATCGTGTTTCAGGACGGCACTGACCTCTACTGGGCGCGTTCGCGGGTGCTGGAGTATTTGCAGGAGATCAGCGGCCGCCTGCCGGAGGGCGTGCATCCGGTGATAGGCCCGGATGCAACCGGAGCAGGCTGGGTCTATGAATACGCCATTGTGGACACAAGCCATCGCCATAGCCTCGCCGATTTGCGCACATTGCAGGATTGGCATCTGCGTTATGCGCTGGAAACCGTACCCGGCGTTGCTGAAGTGGCGACCATCGGCGGTTACGTCAAGCAATATCAGGTGCAACTTGACCCGAATAAACTGCTCGCATACGGCATTCCGTTGTCCACGGTCATCGATCGTGTGCAACAGAGCACCAACGAGGTCGGTGGCCGTGTGCTCGACCTGAGTGGCGCGGAGTATATGATTCGCGGTCTAGGTTATCTGCGCTCGCTCGACGACCTTGCATTGGTCGCTGTTGGCAGCAAAAATGGCACACCCATCCTGCTGCGCGATCTGGGGACGGTCAGCTTTGGGCCGGAGATCCGCGAAGGTGTCGCCGAATGGAATGGCGAAGGCGAAACCGTGGGCGGCATTGTCGTGATGCGTCAGGGAATGAATGCCCTAGACGTGATCCACGGAGTCAAACAAAAGCTGCGGGTGATCGCTCCATCGCTTCCTCCCGGCGTGGAGATCATGTCCGGCTACGACCGCTCCGGGCTGATCCATGCTTCCATCCACACCTTGCAACGGGACCTGCTGGAAGAAGCAATCATCGTAAGCCTGATCATCATCGTTTTTCTTTTTCATTTCCGCTCGACGCTCATCGCCATTCTCGCGCTGCCCATCGCGGTGCTTGTGTCGTTCATCCCGATGTATCTGCTGGGGGTCACGTCGAACATCATGTCGCTCGGTGGGCTTGCGTTGGCCATCGGTGTACTCGTCGATGCTTCGATTGTGATGGTTGAAAACGGCTATCGCCATCTCTCGGAACGGCAGGAAAACGATCCAACGCCGATCACCGAACCGGAGCGGCAGCATACTCTCATCCACGCGGCCAAGCAGGTTGGCCCGGCGCTGTTCTTTTCTCTGCTGATTATTGTCGTGTCGTTCCTGCCGGTCTTCTTGCTCGAAGCGCAGGAGGGACGCATGTTCCGGCCACTCGCATGGACGAAAACGCTGGCGGTCGGTTCCTCTTCCATCCTTGCCATCACGCTGGTTCCGGTCTTGATGGTGATGTTGATTCGCGGACGCCTGCGCCCGGAAAACGCCAATCCCATCTCGCGCGTCACGCGGGCCATCTATCGGCCCGTGCTGCGCTTTTGCCTCCAGCATCGCTGGCTGACGATTGCCGTCAACCTTATCTTCCTGGCCGTAACGCTCCCGCTTGCGTTTCATCTTGGCAGCCAGTTCATGCCGCCTCTCTACGAAGGCTCCGCACTTTACATGCCGACCGCATTGCCCGGCATTTCGATTGACCAGGCGAAGACGCTGCTGCAGGAACAGGACCGAATCCTGCACAGCTTTCCGGAAGTCGTCAGCGTCTTCGGCACTGCGGGCCGTTCCGACAGCGCAACCGACAATGCTCCGCTCGACATGTACGACACCACCATAATGCTGAAGCCGCGCAGGCAGTGGCCTATGGGAATGACCTACGACAAGCTGATGGAGGAGATGGACGCGAAGCTCCAGTTTCCCGGACTCACCAACACCTGGACCATGCCGGTGGAAAACCGGCTAGACATGGAGTTGACAGGCATCAAAACGCCGGTCGGCCTGAAGGTGCAGGGGCCAAGCATCGACGGCATCCAGCAGGTTGCGTCGCAGATTCAGACCATTCTTTCCGGCATGCCGCAGGCGCGGTCGATCTTTGCGGAAAAGGTGGCCCAGGGCTTTTACGTCAATGTGGAAGTCAATCGAGCGGAAGCGGCACGCTATGGCCTGACTGTGGCCGATGTGCAGACGGCCATCGCCTCCGGCATCGGCGGAAAAGACATTGCCGAAAACATCGAAGGCCGCGACCGCTTTCCTATCAATGTCCGCTATGAACGCTCCTTTCGCGACAATATCGAGCAGATGCGCGGAGTTTTGATCGCCACACCGACTGGCGCGCAGATTCCTCTCGGACAGGTTGCGAACATATCATTCTCAAATGGCCCTGCAATGATCCGCGATGAGCATGGCTCACTCACCGGATACATCTATGTCGATCTGAAGAGTACGAACTACGGCGGCTTTGTCTCCCAGGCCAATCGACAGTTACAGCGGAAACTGAAACTTCCAGCAGGCTTCACCTATCATTGGTCGGGAGAATATCAGTTTGAACAGCGGGCCAAGCAGCGTCTTAAACTGATTTTGCCGGTCGTGTTTTTCGTCATCTTTCTGCTGCTCTACCTTGTGTTCCATTCCGTGGCGGAAGCCCTGGTGCTGATTTTCCCTACGATTTACGCCATGACCGGAGGACTGTTGCTGCAATGGCTGCTGCACTATAACTTCAGCGTGGCCGTCGCCGTCGGCTATATCGCGCTCTTTGGCATCGCGGTCGAGACCGGCGTGGTCATGGTCGTCTATCTTCACGAGGCTTTAGAGAAGCGCATCGCAACCGGCATCGCGCTAACGAAAGCTGACATTGAAGAGGCGGCCATGGAAGGCGCCGTGCAGCGGCTCCGCCCTAAGCTGATGACCGTTTGCGCCGTCCTGGCCAGCCTTGCACCCATCCTCCTGGAGACCGGCATCGGCTCCGATGTGATGAAGCCCATTGCCGCACCCATCGTCGGCGGGATGATTACCTCAACCATTCATGTCCTCATCCTCGTCCCTGTCTTCTTCGTGATGATGAAGGAGCGCGCGCTGAAACGCGGAACGCTTACCCACCTCGATTCCGAAGGCCCTGGCATTGAGTCCAGATCGGAGCAGAACTGAGATCATCCGAGACAGCGGCAAATCAAGTACCCAGAAATGCAGGGGTACATCGATTTCCCTGCTGTCGCATATACAGGGTCATTGCCCATTGGCGGGTGTGGGCATGGAACGGATATACGCCACGAGCGCCTTCATGTCTATCGTATTCATATTGGTGAGGGGCATACCGCCCTGTTGCATTCGTTTGCTGTGGTGCCGCAGCAGGTTCTCCAGCATAGACGCGGGAAGGACCGATGCCGTCCCAGCCAATCCCGGAGCGGCCACGGTTCCATGGAGACCATCGATCCCATGGCAGGCCTCGCAGGAATGTCGTTGAAAGATTTGCCTGCCTCGCTGCGCTTCCGGACTGAGTGGAGGAGTTGCGTTCTTTGCCACAGTGCCGGTCTTTGGATTCGCATTGCCGGATTTCTGCAGTGCAGAAGCGTTCTGGGCGCCAGAACTGGCAATTGCAGGAGCCGACGCAACGGATGCGCTACCTAAACCTCCCAGATACGCGATCAGATGCTGCATATCTTCCCCGTGAACGTCCACCACCGGCATGCCTCCATCGCTCATTTTGCTGGTGGGGTGGTAGAGGAGATAGGGCAGTTTTGCGCCGGGATATTTGTGTGTAATGCCAACCAGCGACGGCGCGAACTGGGTCCCCGTCCCTTGTGGCCCATGACAGGCCGCGCAGCCATTCGACTCAAAAATCGCACGGCCTTCCATCGCCGGGGAGGTCTGCGCCGCTGGCGGTGCTTTGGCCGCAGCGGATTGTGCCAGCGCGGAAGCGGAAGTGCTCGAAGCCGGTGCTGTCTTCTCCGCAGGCGCAGCGGCCGTGGTGGACTTCTGCGCTGGCGTATGTTTCGCTGGAGCTAGACTGTGGATATATGCGATCAGAGAACTCTCCTCAGCCTGCGATCCAGTAAATGGAGGCATACCTCCGGCCTTCATCTTCGCATCGGGATGTTGCAACAGTGTGGATAACTGCTGGTCGGACTTCCCGGCAACCAAACCTGCCAGTGGGGCGACCCTCGCGGTTCCCGCACCCGCCGGTCCATGACAGACGACGCACGCGTGCGACTGGAATATCTTTTCTCCCGCTGCGGTGGAAGCAGAGGTTGCTCCAGCAGGTTTTTCTGATGGGGCCGGTGCACCATTCGGCTCGGCGGCAGACGCGGTTGGCGCAACTTTTTCCGCGGACGCGGCAGGCAGTGCTGCACTCGCAGGTCCAGCTGGCGCACTCGGCGAGTTTCCACCTAAACTGCTCAGATAGGCGAATAGTGCCGACATGTCCGGCGCGGAGAAGTCGAACGCAGGCATCCCTCCCGCGCGCATCGGTGCATTGGGATGGTGCAGCAAGTCGGCTAGCTGTGGCTCCGGATACTTAGCAGTAATCCCGACAAGGCTGGGAGCGGCGGCGGTCCCAAGCCCGGCCTCGCCATGGCAGCCAGAACATCCTTTGGCATCGTATGTCCCTTTTCCCTTGGCAACCAGAGGATTGACAGGCCCAGACGATAGAGGCTGCCCACTGGCGGACTCCATGCGGGGATGGAATGGGGTCCGGGTATATTCTTCTGCCTGTTTGGCCTGGAATGCGAGTTGGACCGCGACACTATGGTCGCGTAAATCGTCCAGGTGACTCTTGAACCCAAGAAAGATCATTCCAACTAAAACGATGGTGACTGAAAGCAGCGGAATGGGCCGCCGCCAGGGCCTGCGTTCCAGACTGCGATCTAAAAATGGCATCAGGAAAAACAGCAATGCCAAGGCCCCGGGTACCCCGATGACGGCAAATACCTCCAAGCGGCTGGGCCAGAACTTCAGCCACTCGAACATCGGCAGGTAATACCACTCGGGCCGCGGAATGAACTGCGTATTTGACGGATTGGCGACAGGACCAAGCTGTACAGGGTAGAAGTATGCCAGAAATCCGAGGCCGACCATCAGTAGCAGCGCAAAGACCATGTCCATGATGACCTGCCGAGGATAAAAACTCTCGGGAAGCAGTTTCGGTTCAATAGGGTCTTCATTGATTGGACCGGCTGGGCCAGCTTTCCGGAACAGGGCAATGTGGATGCCGATGAACAGGAAGATCATTGCTGGAATCAGAAATACATGGGCGAAATAAAAGCGCGACAATGTGAGTGTTCCCAACGTATCGCCACCGCGCAACATGTTTGTAAGCCATTGCCCTATAAAAGGGACTTCCCCAACGATGTTGGTCCCTACTGCTGTGGCGAAGTAGGAGCTTTGGTCCCACGGCAGCAGATAGCCGGTAAAGCCCATGCCCAGGACCAGAAAAGACAGAAACGCGCCGGAGATCCAGAGCAGCTCCCGGCGGCCTTTGAATGACCCATAGATAAAGGTCTGTAGAAAGTGCAGCGCCAGGACGATAATCATCGCGCTCGAGCCGTAGTAATGCAGGCTGCGGAGAAATTGCCCGGCTGCAACCTCCTTGGTGATGTAGGCGACGCTGGTATGTGCCGAATCGGAGGAAGGCACGTAATAGAGCGCGAGACACAGCCCTGTGATTACCTGCGAGATAAAGATGAAGAGCAGCCCGGAACCGAAGATATAGGCCAGACGCGCGCCACCCGGAATCGGTTCATCCAGCGATGCGTGCATCAGGCTGTTTATGCCAGTGCGCTGGTTGAACCATCTATAGAAACGTTTTGTCGCCTTCTGCTGCGGAACATCTGTCTTCACTGGATCATCCACAGGGTCACCTAGCTCAGCACTTCTTGGTTGGGGACATTCTCTCGAAAATACTCAAACTTCACCATGAGCTTTCCGTCCACTATTTTATGAGGAAGCGTGTCCATACCTCGCGGGGGTGGCCCGAAAACACGCTTCCCATCTGGAGCAAACCGGCCTCCATGACAGGGACAGACAAACTCATCTCCGCCCTCGCGCCAGGCAACGGTGCATCCCATGTGGGGGCAGATCGAGGAGAGCACTGCCAGTCCACCATTCGCGCCCTTGGTCACATAGACGGTCTGGGAGGAATCTACTTCCCGCCACCCATCCACCTGCTTTAGGTCGAGAGGTTTCAAAATCGGCTTGGAAAGATCGGAAAACTCATCCATGGCCCCTATGGCAGTCCATGTGCTCTTGCTCGACTTTGCATAGAGCGGATATAGGACGTAGCGAAGGACCGGAACTGCCAGCAGCGCGCCCATGCCGGCTGTCCCGATACCAAGAAGGACCCCAAAAAAAGAGCGGCGATTGATAACGATGACATCTTCGTTTGAGACCGGACTCTGAATTTTTTCCTGTTGCTCCATTCTATCTCCTAGAAATTGACCCACAAAGCCATATAGACCGTGTTGTTGTCCGACGCATTGCGGTTGGCGCCGTCGTAGTTCGTGCTGGCGCCGTTGAACTTGAGATATCCAGTGTAAGCTGCGCTGATGTCTATATTCTGCACTGGCCAGTAGCCGAACTGCGCAATATAACCACTGGTATCCGGGTTGCCATTGTTGCTTCCCGTCACGGCAGCGGGTGCATAGAGCAACTGGTCGGCGTTGCCGGTGGTGGAAAAGAGTGCTCCGGTCGCACTGTATTTGTTCCGCCAATGATACGTGCTGTCCAGTTTGAAAGTATTCAGATGGTTGGATTTGGTAGTTGCTCCACCTGTAGCGTAGGTCGCGCCTAAGTTGGATGCCTCGTGGATATAGGTTCCGTGAGCATCGAGCAGATTGGCCCCAAAGGGCCGTTCGTATTGAAAATCAAAGGAAGGATCGATATAGCTGTCTGTTGGTCCTGAAACAGCGTTGGGATAGGAACTCATATAAATTCCATAAGTTCCCACTTCCAGGTAGTTGTCTCCAAAGGTCTGCTGCCATCCCGCTCGCCAGTACGGAGCAACTCCGCTGATGTTGTATTGGTAGCCGGTTCCCGTGACCGGCACGGAGCCGCCCGCATGCTCCGAGCGATAGAGGGTCACATCGGTATAAAGATGGTTGTCCCACAGGCTGTATGCGCCAAGCCCTGCAACATCCTGAGCGAGCGCGCCATTGATGACGGGAGACGCGAGTGGGCCTACGCCGGAAGCGGTCGATATCCAGGGAAATCCCCATGAAGGCGTGCTGTTCCATACATCTTCCACGGTTGGACTATTATTGAGCGTGATTCCATACCACCAGTCCTTCCCGGCCAGCTTCCCCTGGTTGGCATAGCGCAGGTCTGTATTGTCCATGCCGAAGTGGTCGTCTGTGTGGGTATATGTAAATTGCGCCAGCGCCCCGAAGTGCGATGCGAACGCACCCGCCAGAAAAATACTCAACTGCTGCGGAAATCCGGCGGAATTGTTCTGGCTCGCGGGCTGGTTTGCCTGATACGCAGTGTCCGAAAGCAGAATCATGGCGGAGAGCGGAATGTACTTCGACAGAAGCAGGTCCCGGCTGTTGCCCACCTTGTCTTTCGCGGTAATGTCGGTCAGCACATAACCCTTCAGCTTGAAATTGCGCCCAAAGGCCGTCAACTCCGGCGGATTGCTATGGCAAACATTACACGAAAGCCCTGTCTGACGGGCAAAACTTGGGACTGCATAGGCGTTATGCAGTCCAGACACAATACTGAGAAAAATTGCTGTCCGCACGATGTTTCTCATTGCCCCATCCTTCATCAACTGGTAAAGAAGTAACGGCCATCTCATTGACGGTGTTCGACGAAGCAACGACGCGCTAAGCCTGCTATAACCGCGAAGTTACCTTACAACTTTTTAATTCTACAAGACGAAATGAACTCTTGTAAGTGCAGTTTGACACCGGTCGGCAGCCGCATTCGGTGGGCCTTGTCACAAGGGATTGTGATGAATGTCACAAGGAAATTATTCGCCCTGGAAACCGAACGGGCATGGTCTTTTTGCCATGATCGACGCTCAAATGGGGCCCGTGGAGGAACTGTGGCCAAACCATGCAATGGAACGATGCGCGCTGGCAATGCTTGTTTAGCCGGCATGATTGGCCGCATCACCCGAAGGACATCCTTTTGCTGGTGTTTGCTATACCGGGAAGGGCCAGGCCATGAAGTTGACCGCGCCAATGGCCATGTGTAACCGACTCACTGGGCCTGTACCTCCTTCAACACCTTCAGCACGTTGCTGGTTGTGTCCGTCTCGCCCAGGCGGGGAAAAATTTTCTCGACGCAATGACGGTGCGCGTCGGCGTCCAGGTCCGTCATTGCATCCACTACAAACACGACATTGTAGCCGTAATCGTAGGCGCTGCGTGCCGTCGATTCCACGCCGAAACTCGTCGCAACGCCTGTCAAAATGACCTGAGTTACGCCGCGCTGGCGCAAGGTTTCATCCAAAGATGTGCCGATGAACGCGCCCACCCTTTGCTTGGTAACAAGAATATCGTCGGCGTTCTGTTCGAGTTCAGGAACAATCTCGGCCCAATCCGCCGGAAACGAAAACTTGCGAGGTCCGGCGTCGGTGCGGCCTGGAGCCGCGCCTGACACGTTGACGAGAACGACCGGCAGGCCTCGCTCGCGGAAAGCGCGCGCCAGTTGTGCAGCTCGGCCAACGATCTCCTCAGCAGGGTGCGCGGTCGGCATCCCGACTATTCCTTTTTGCAGGTCAATCACGACCAAGGCAGCGGCGGTATCGAGTTTTGTGAGAGGCATGGTTTTTCCTTTCGATTTAGTCGTAATCATCGGAGTGCTCCGGAAACATAGCTGGCGTTGGGTTCCCGACTTGATCGATCTGACACAAAGATGCCCGCAAACCACTCCGCGGAAAGTTGTGCAACCTTCTCCAATGCCCCAGGTTCTTCAAAGAGATGCGTTGCTCCAGGGACGATAACGAGCTTCTTGCCTGGGCTGGCCAGCTTGTTGAGAGCCTTGCGGTTTAAGCCAATGACCATCTCATCATTTCCTCCGACGATCAGAAGAACAGGGGCACGGACTAAGCCGAGTGCCCTGCCTGCAAGATCGGGCCTACCTCCTCGAGAGACGATAGCGGAGATCAGAGTGGGAAGCCGCGCGGCGGCGGCGAGCGCAGCTGCTGCACCTGTGCTGGCGCCAAAATAGCCGACAGGTAGAGTTTGTACAGTTGGATGTCGCGTGATCCACTGCGTGACGCCGATCAGCCTTTTCGTCAACAGTTCGATATTGAAGCGGAACCCGGCATTCGTTTGGTCTAATAATTCTTCTTCGTTTGTCAGCAGGTCGAATAGCAGCGTCGCAATTCCTTGTGTTTGAAGCACTCCTGCCACATAGCGATTGCGTGAGCTATGACGGCTACTGCCGCTGCCATGAACAAACAAGACAATTCCCTTTGGATCATGAGGAATACTCAAGATACCCTCAAGCTGTACGTTGTCGAGATCGATCGAGACGTCACTCTTACTTCCGCCCGATGAAGATTCAACCGCCGAACTCTTGGCCACAGGCAATCGCCCAACTCGCTGAAGTATATCTTGTACTTCGTCATCCTCAACCTGAGGAAACAACTCGTAGAATTGACCGACCGCGTAAAACCGTTCCGGCGCATACACACAAACTAATTCATCCACCTCAGTCTTGAGCCATGCACATGTGGCGGCAGGCGCCACTGGAACTGCCAGCACGAGGCTGGCTGGCTTCATCTGCCGCAGTGCATGGATGGCAGCGTATACGCTGGCTCCAGTAGCTATGCCGTCATCCACAAGGATGACGGTTTTCCCTGTCACATTAAGCGATGGGCGATGGCCTCGATAGAGCAGAGCGCGTTCCTGCAACGTCCTCGTTACCTCCTGAGTGACGCGCTCAATCTCTTGCTCGGGGATGCCTGTTGCCTCAATGGTCTGTTGATCTAGATATCGTCCACCTCCAGCCGCAATCGCGCCGAATGCAAGTTCCTCTTGCCCCGGAACACCTAGTTTTCGGGAGAGCAAGATGTCCATTGGGACATTTAAAGCCCGAGCCACTTCAAATGCGACAGTTATTCCGCCACGAGGAATCCCCAATACGATTGCATCCTCACGATTGGCATAGATGCTCAGTCGCATTGCCAACTGGCGTCCTGCATCAACTCGATCTCTAAATGTCATGGCATTAACTCCATGTAATCTATGCTCAACATGTTTTGAGCATGATTTAGATCTAATGAATAAACCTCCAGCACTCCTCAGTGCAGTGATTCAAGTCACCCCGACATGTTTGGTACATCCTAGCTGTTTGGTCCCGGAGTTTGAAGGCGCATATTTTTCTCATGAGTGGAAGGAGGCATTATGGGCCAACTACTACACGGG
>DAHUZH010000381.1 GCA_027306695.1 Acidobacteriaceae bacterium | reverse complement strand
GCCGAGGCCGATGCTGCCACCCTGTTCGCCTGTGATCGGATCATTGCCGAGCGTGTCGATCGCTGCGTCGATGCCGATCACCTGACCGCGGGCGTTGACCAGCGGGCCGCCCGAGTTGCCGGGATTGATTGGGGCATCTGTCTGGATTGCGTCGAAGAACACCTGCGGCGCCGCGCCGTTGTTCGCGGTGGGCTGGACGGGCCGGTCGAGAGCGCTGACGATGCCGCTAGTCACGGTGTCGGCCAGGCCGAGCGGGGAGCCGATGGCGATGACCGGGTCGCCGACGTCAACGCTGTCGGAGTTGCCGAGAGTCAGCGCCGGCAGATTGGTCACCCCCTCCGCCTTGATGACCGCTATATCCGAGTAAGGGTCCCGGCCCACCAGTACGCCCCTGGCTGTCGTGCCGCTGCTGAAATACACGGTAAGGGCGGCCCTGGACACCAGCCCGCCGAGCGTCACGACGTGGTTGTCGGTGACGATATAGCCGCCTGGGATCAGGA
>DAHUZH010000380.1 GCA_027306695.1 Acidobacteriaceae bacterium | reverse complement strand
TTCGCTCCGACGTCCTGCCCACATCACCGTAATCAGGTGCCCACATCACTGGAATACGCAAGATGAAGGATCTTGCGGAACTGGTGAACGAACGAAACCAGTCGCGAGCGGGAGAATCGCAGCGTGACGAGTTATGTCACAGTTTACGTCACAGTCGGGAAGCGACAGACACCTAAATTGTTGATTTGATTGGCTGCCCCCCAGGGATTCGAACCCCGATATGCTGATCCAGAGTCAGCTGTCCTACCATTGAACGAGGGGGCAGTGCTTTCAGGCGGGAAAGGCTGGGAGCGGGGTGCTCACCAGCAGCTTCCCTTATGAGGATACGGGCGAAGCGCCGAATGGTCAATGGCTTGGGAGCGAATCGCAGTTGGGAAGTTCTCGGACGGGCAAAGGACGTCGGGCCATCTCTGACGAATCCTCTAGCGGTTGCGGGAGGTTTCCTGCACTGAGAATGGCAACACCGCGTTTTCCGCTACTCGAAGACCGGCGTCAGGAGGCGAACGA
>DAHUZH010000037.1 GCA_027306695.1 Acidobacteriaceae bacterium | reverse complement strand
GCCACAAAGCCCTTTTCCATTTCCTCGGGGTCCAGCGCCGCGAACACCCGGTTGAAAGTATCGTGGGACGGGATGCCGGATGGAAGCGTCAAAAACGTCTGCAACCACTCCCGCTTGTCCTCGCCATACTCGGCAATGTCGTTCCAACTCTCGGCCCCGCTCAACACCGCCGCCATCGAGATCAATAGAATCTCTTCCAGCAGATGCTCCCGGTTCCGCTCCACCCGCGGGTCGCGCAACTCCGCAAAATACTTCAGGGGACTGTCCATCTCCCCTTGTCGCCCATCCACCTCGCTGCGGCATATAGCTATCTATATCCCCACCTCAAATTTATAGGCGTCGGCCCTGCGTCTTACGACTCATTAGTTTCGACGAGTTCGGAAAGCAGGCCCAGATGCGGTTAGAATGGGAGGAACGGAATCGACCTGCATCGTGCTGCTGTTTCCGCTCCCGGGATGGATGTTTGAAAAAGCAGCCGGAGGCGGCCACTCGCCATGTCACACGCAGGCTTTGGATGGTATGAGCTAACACAATGATGTTTAGAGTAGTTGCGCGCATTTCTTTCGCACTGACCCTGGCCGCAGCCCTGTGTTTTTCCAGTGCGGCCCAAACAGCGGGAACACCGTCCTCCTCGACAAGCTCCAGCTCCAGTCTGAACTCCAGCTCGAGTTCCAACGACCTGGCCAGCCTGTATGGCAGCCCGGTGGTGCAGATCGTCGCCCGCGTCAACGATCGGGTCATCACCAACTCCGACATCACCCGCGCGCAGCAGCAGATCGACCAGGAAGCGCACCAGAACAACTGGTCGCTCGATCAATACAACCACAGCGAGAAGAACCTTCTGCGCGATCTGATCGACCAGCAACTTTTGCTGTCGAAGGGGAAACAGCTTGGTATCACCGGCGATACCGACCTGATCAAGCGGCTGGATGAGATCCGCAAGCAGAACCATCTGGACTCGCTGGATGACCTGGAAAAGGCAGTCGAGCAGCAGGGCATCTCGTATGAAGATTTCAAGGCCAATATCCGCAACAGCATCGTTACGCAACAGGTGGTGCGCGACCAGGTCGGGAGCAAACTGCAAATTTCTCAGGCCGAAATCGAGAAGTACTACGAAGCCCATCAAGACAGCTATACCCAGCCGGAGTCCGTTCATCTCAATGAAATCCTGATTCCAACCACTGAAAATCCCAGCAATGCCGAACTGGCTACCGCCGAAGCCAAGGCCAAGGAAGTGGAAGCCAAGCTGAAAGCTGGTGGAAATTTTGCCGACCTGGCAAAGAAGTATTCCGGCGGCCCCACGGCGCAGCAGGGCGGGGACCTGGGAAGGTTTAAGCGCGGCGCGCTGGCCAAGGTCCTGGAGGAGCAGACCTTCGCTCTTCCCAATGACGGTTATACAGAACCGATTCGCACCAAGCAGGGCTACATTATTTTGCAGGCCACAGACCATGTACCTGGCGGCGTTGCCCCTTTGCAGAAAGTGGAGCCGGACATTGAGCAGGCGCTCTACCTGCAGATGATAGAGCCTGCCGTACGGCGCTATCTGACCCGTCTGCGCGAAGAGGCCTACATCGATATTCGTCCGGGCTATGTGGACTCCGCAGCCAGTCCGAACGAAACCAAGCCGACGTTTGCTGCTTACGCTCCGCCACAGCCGAAAAAGAAAAAGAAGAAGGCCCGCTTCGACCGTCGTGTAGTGCGGTATGACCGTGGCTCTAGAAAACGCAAGACTGCGCCTGTAACCACGGCAAGCGCTGCATCCACCGGAGCAGCGACAGGCAGCGCACCTGCTGCAGCCACCTCGGCAACTGCTGGCAGTGGGGCAGCTTCCACGCGTACCGAACAAGCAAGTATCAAAAAACCAACCCAGCGCAAGAACAAACGAGAGAAGTTCCGCTTTGGACACGCACCGGACGCGCGTGTTTCCGACGAGCAGGTTGCAACTACAGCGAACGGCAACGGCCAGACGACAGCGTCGGCACAGACAGATGCCGAGGCGGAAGCTGCGGTTGCATCTGGCGAGAAGCAGGCATTGGGAGAAGACCTAGAGCATACTCCGACCATCACCGCGCCCAAGCAGCAAAAGACGCGATTCAGCGATGTGGCCCGCAACAAGGCGGATATGGATGCCAGAAAAAACGAAAAACATAAGAAGAAGGGGTTGAAGAAGATTAAAAAGGTCAAGCAGGACAATGCAAAAGCGTCGCCGCTTTCTGCCACGGAGCAGGCAAACAAGCAGGTGCAGTCCGCACCGCTAGGGCTGGATGGATCTACTGCGACGAAAAAGAAGGCGAAGAAGGTCAAGGTCAAGGGCGGCGAAAAGACTCGTATGAGCGATACGAAAAAAAATAAAAACGATAGTACTTCTCCGTCTGCTCCTGCTTCCAATTCATCGACGCAGCAGCCACAGTAACATTCGGTCAACTCATATTCTGTGCAGCGTCGCAGGCAGGCTGGATGAATCGGCACCTTGCAGGCCTGACAAACCGGAAAGGAGCGCATGAAAGAGTTCTTTCTTGCAGATGCCGCCAAACACCGGGGCCGCAATGTGCGCTCCCATTTTCTGGTGGCTGCCAAACAGTTGCGCGATCGCAATGACGGCAATGGAAAATATCTGTCCCTGACGCTTTCCGACCGCACTGGGCGGCTCGATGGGCGTGTCTGGGACAACGCAGAAGTGCTGTCGGCAAAGTTCGAGCCGAATGATTTTGTGGATGTGCGCGCCTGCGTGGATGAGTTCAACGGCAAACTGCAACTGCGCGTGCTGGAGATTGTCCGGCTCCAGCCGGACCAGATCGATCTCGGCGATTTTCAGCGCAAGTCGACCCGCGACATCGATGCATTGTGGGGCCAGCTTCGCGCAGCGGTGAACAGCTTTGCCGACGAGGATTTGAAGCGTCTGGTGTTCGCCTTCCTCGACGATCCGGAGGTTGCGCGGCGTTATCAGGCTGCGCCAGCGGCAAAGTTCATGCACCATGCATGGATCGGCGGGCTTCTGGAACACGTCGTCGATCTGCTGGCGTTCTGCGATCTCGCTGCCGGCCACTTCCCGATGATTCATCGCGACCTGCTGCGCACGGGAGCTATCCTGCACGACATTGGAAAGATTTATGAACTGAGCTGGGAGCGCGGGTTCGAGTACACGCTGGAGGGGCAACTGATCGGGCACATCTCCATCGCCACGCGCCTGCTGGATGAAAAAGTGAAGACGCTGCCGGAATTTCCCAAGCATCTCCACACGCTGGTGGAGCACATGATTCTGAGCCACCATGGTTCACTGGAATTCGGTTCGCCCAAACTGCCCATGATTCCCGAGGCTGTCCTACTGCATTACCTTGACGATGCGGAGGCGAAGATGCTAGCCATGCAGGAGGCGTGCCAGCCGCAGCAAGAGGGAACAGCCGCTCCGGTCTACATCGATCGTGTGCGCGCGCTGGAGCGGCCATTGGTGAACACGCGGCAATATCTGGCCGAGGCTGAGGCCAGGAAAGAGTAAGCGATGACATCTCTTCCGTCGTACCTTTTGAAGACCGAACCGGATGTCTATTCGTTCAGCGATCTAAAACGCGATGGCGAAACCGTGTGGGATGGCGTCACGAATCCGCAGGCAGTGAAAAATCTGCGTGAGATGCAACCGAAACAGCGGCTGGTGATTTATCACACCGGCGACGAGCGTGCGGCCGTCGGGACGGCGACCGTTGTGAGCGTGGACGCCAGCAATCCGAAAATTCCGCTGGTCCGTATCCGTTGCGGCAAGCCGGTCGCGCCGAAGACGTTGGCAACGATCAAGCAGGAAGCCAGCGGCGCGAGAAAGTTATTTGCGGATTCGCCGCTTCTGCGTCAGGGGCGGTTGTCCGTGGTTCCGCTGACGGAAGCGGAGTATGCGTGGCTGACCGGCGCATGAATTTGCATAACGAGACAATCGGATTTTCCTAAACAGATAAAATCTTTTTGAAGAAAGCGAAATTCCAGGTCAACTGCCATGCTCCGTTTTTCGACCGCAGGTGAGTCCCACGGCGAATGCCTAATTGCGATGCTCTCCGGCATGCCCGCGGGTGTGCCGATTGACGAAGCCAGGATCAACCATGAGCTGTGGCGGCGGCAGCAGGGCTATGGCCGCGGCGGACGCATGCGCATTGAGCGCGACACGTCGCAGATTCTTTCCGGCGTGCGCCATGGCAAAACCATTGGCTCCCCGATTGCCATTCGCATTGAAAATAACGACTGGAAAAACTGGACCGACATTCTGCCGGTGGCTACGGGTGATCCGGCCAAACATAAAGCTGTGGCCTCGCCGCGTCCCGGCCACGCCGATCTTGCAGGCGCGCTGAAATACGATTTTCCCGATGCCCGCTATGTGCTGGAACGTGCTTCGGCGCGTGAGTCCACGGCCCGCGTCGCTGCCGGGGCCATAGCGAAGCAATTGCTCGAAGCATTCGGGATCATTGTCGCGAGCCATGTCATTCGAGTGGGCAGTGCGGAGCTGGATCGGGACGCGGAGTGGGCGGAAATTGAAGCGCTGATGCATCGCGAAGAAATCCTGCTTGGTTGCGTGGATGAGGCTTCGGAGCAGCGCATGAAGGCCGTTGTCGATCAGGCATTGCGCACAGGAGACTCCGTCGGTGGCGTGTTTGAGGTGGTCGCGCATGGTGTGCCGCCGGGTCTTGGGACCTATGCCAACTGGGACGAGCGACTGGATGGTCTGCTGGCCGCTGCCGTCATGTCGTTGCAGGCGGTGAAAGCGGTGGAGATTGGCCGTGGCGTGACGGCGGCTTCGGCCTTTGGCTCCGTGGTGCATGATGCGATCCACTACGCGGAGCAGGAGCAGCCGGAGCGCCACACGCGCTTTGCGCGGGAACAGAACAACGCTGGTGGCATCGAAGGTGGAATTTCCAATGGCGAAGACGTCATCGTTCGCGGGTATCTGAAACCCATTTCGACATTGCGCCGTCCACTGGCTTCTGTCAGTTTTGAAACGCGGGAAGAAGTGAAGGCCGCGTATGAGCGCTCCGACGTCTGCGTGGTCCCCGCCGCTGGGGTGGCAGCGGAGGCGATGGTCGCGCTAACGGTGGCGAAACTTGCCATCGAAAAATTTGGTGGCGACTCCCTGCGTGAAATGGTGCGAAACTATCAGGGGTACTGCGACCAGATCCGCAAATTTTGAAAGATAAAAATTCATTCTCATGATTTATCCGATTGTGAAGTATCCCGACCCAATTCTGCAGAAGCCTGCGGAGCCAGTGACTGTGTTCGACGCAGAATTGCGCCAGTTGGTCGATGACATGTTCACCTCCATGTACGACGCGCAGGGCATTGGTCTGGCCGCTCCGCAGATTGGCGTGTCCAAACGCCTGACGGTGATCGATCTCAGTTTCCAAAAAGACCCCGAGAAAAAAATCGTCCTCATCAATCCTGAAATCGTAGAGAAGAAGGGCAAGCAGGTGGAAGAAGAAGGCTGCCTGAGTCTGCCGGAGATTCGCGACCGCGTGGTGCGCGCCGCGCAGGTGAAGGTGCGCGCGGTGGATGCCCACGGCAAGCCCGTCGAAGTGGAAGGCGAGGAGCTGCTGGCGCGCGCGCTCCAGCATGAGATCGACCACCTGGATGGAATTCTTTTTATCTTTCGCCTGAGCCGCCTGAAACGCGATCTGCAACTGCGGAAGGTCCGCAAATTGCAGAAAGCCGGCGAGTGGTAGACGATGCGCCTCGTCTTTTGCGGGACACCGCAATTCGCCGCGCCTACGCTGGAAGCGTTGCTGGGCGCGGGCCATAGCGTAGAGTTGGTGCTGTCGCAGCCGGACCGTCCCAGCGGCCGCGGTTTGGAAGTGCAGCTTTCCGCTGTGAAGCAGTTTGCGCAACAGCGGGGCCTGCCCATCGCGCAGCCTGAGAAGATTCGCAACAATGCGGACCTGCAACAGCGCCTTACAGAACTAGCTCCAGACGCCATCATCGTGGTCGCCTATGGCCGTCTGGTCCCGCCGTGGATGCTGACGCTGCCACGCTATGGCAACCTGAACCTGCACGCATCGCTGCTGCCAAAATATCGCGGGGCTGCGCCGATCCAGTGGGCCGTGGCCAACGGTGAAACGGAAATCGGCGTCACCACCATACGCATCGATGAGGGACTCGACACTGGCGATATTTTGCTGCAACAGCGCGTGCCGATTTTTCCAGAACAAAGCTCGGTCGAGCTATCATCCGTTCTTGCCGCTGCGGGCGCGGAGTTGATGGTGCGCACGCTCGCTGGGCTGGAAGCAGGCACACTGCACGGCACACGGCAGGACAACAGCCGCGCAACGCTTGCGCCGATTCTGCAGCGCGAGGATGGCCGGATCAATTGGGGCCGAACGGCGACACAGATTCATAATCGTTGGCGCGGGTTTCAACCCTGGCCCGGCGCATTCACCATATTTCGTGGGAAAAAGCTCAGCATTCATCGGATGCGAGTTGCGGACTCAATGGAGTCGCAGGCCGTCGCATCGCCGGGAACGCTGCTGCGCAGCGGACATGCGTTACTGGCGGCCTGTGCGCAGGGCACATGGCTCGATCTGTTGGAGTTGCAATTGGAAGGGAAGCGTCGCATGCCCGTCGATGCTTTTCTGAACGGGACATCGTTCACGCCCGGCGAGCGGTTAGAGTAGCCGTATGCCTGCAACCATTGCACTTGCGCGTCAGGCTGCGTTTGACATTCTTCGTAAAGTCGGCCTGGAACAAGGCAACAGCGACACGCTGCTGCATGGGCCGTCGGTAAATGCGCTATCGCAGCCGGACCGCAACCTTTGCACCACGCTGGTGCTGGGTACGCTGCGCTGGCAGCGGGTGCTGGATGCGGAGTGCCGCCGTTTCCTGTCGCGGCCCGATTTTGCACTGCCCGATCACGCGCTACTGGCGTTGCGTGTGGGCGCATACCAACTGCTGTTTTTGGACCGCATTCCCGCGCACGCGGCAATCTTCGAGGCAGTCGAGTGGGCGAAACATTCCGAAGGCGCGCGTCAGGCTGGGCTAGTGAATGCCGTGCTGCGCAAAGTGGCGGCGTTGTCGAAGCAGCGCAGTTATGCGGCGGAGCAGGCGTATCCAGAATGGATGGTCGCGCGCTGGCGAAAATTTTATGGTGACGAAGCCTGCCAGCGCATCTGCGAGGAAGGCCAGCAGAAGCTGCGCACCGCTCTGCGGCTGCTGAACGAGGATGCCGAAGAAGAACTTCGCTCTGCTGGAATCGCTTTGCAGCCCGGTGCATTTTTGACGAAGGCAAGATGCATCGCCGATGCGGAAGGCAAAGCGGCCTTAACTTCGCAGATAAGCGATTTTTCCGCGATGGAACAGGACGCGGAAAATCGAATGGCTGCCCCGCGCGCTCAATTGCAGGACGAAGGCTCGCAGTTGATTGCAGAGTTGGTGGGGCACGGTGCGCGCATTCTGGACTGCTGCGCAGCGCCTGGCGGCAAGACGGCTGTACTGCTTGAAAATAATCTCGATGCACAATTGCTCGCCTGCGATGTGCATCCCACGCGCCTGGCGACCATGCGTCGTCGGCTGGCTACGTCCCCGGCGCAAGCTCGCATTGAGTTTCGCGTCGCCGATGCGGCAAAGCTTGCCAACGTGGGCCCCTTCGACAGAATTCTGTGCGACGTGCCGTGTACGGGAACGGGAACGCTGGCGCGCAATCCAGAGATTCGCCATCGCCTGCAACCGCAGGAGCTTGCCCGTCAGACGGAGCGGCAGCGCGCGATCCTGACCGCCGCATTGGGCCTGCTTGCGCCCGGCGGCCGCCTGCTCTATGCCACTTGCTCCCTGGAGCCAGAAGAGAATGAGCGGGTCGTCGAGGCATGTTTGCAGGAGGTACAAAGTTCCGTTCGTGGTCTGGTCCGGTTGGATCTGCGCGAGGAGTTCGACCGGCTTGAACAGCAGGGCATCGTTCAAGGAGAAGCGGCGGCCACGCTGCGCGCCACGGGCTTTCGCGACGGTTATTTGCGAACGCTGCCCGGCGTGCATCTTTGCGATGGATTTTTTGCGGCGCTGATCGAACGCAGCGGCTGATTCTTATGGTTGGACTGTGAGTTGAATGGTCGCTCCGCCAGGGACGCGCGTTCCCGCTGCTGGAGTTTGCGCAATCACCGTGCCGGAAGGAATGGAAGTCTGCGTGGAGATCGGCGGTGGCGTGGGGTGTGGATTCGTCGCAGCTTGTGGAGCGGCGGCCGCAACGGAAGCTGCTGTGCTGGAGGCGCTCTGTAAAGGCGCGAGTTTGAATCCCGCGTGGATGATTGCAAGGGCAGCCGAGGTGAAGGTTTCTCCCGTCAGGTCCGGCATGACGCTCGCGTCTTCGGGAGGCGTGGCGGGCTGTGCCGTCAGGATGCCGATCTTTGGCCCTTGCACGTCGGTGGCATGCGCCAGCGGGGTCTGCGCAATGACGGTATTCTCCGCTGCGTATGCATAGGGGACGGCTGCGACATCGCCGGTCTGCAACCCAGAGCGCCGTATCGTGATCGTCGCGATGCTCTGGTCCATTCCATCCAGGTTGGGAATCTCCGCTCTTTGTGGCCCCAGGCTCTCGGTGAGCCGTACGCGCCAGGATTTGCGCACGAGCGTGCCCGGCGGCGGACTTTGCGTCAGCACATGCCCGGGGGGCTGGGTGGCGCTGTAGAAGTGGCCATCGATGCCCGCTTGCAGGCCGCGTGCGTGGAGCTTTGCCACCGCCTCGGAAAGTGGAAGACCAGGCATTTCCGGCACGCGGACTTCCGCTCCATGGATGGCTAGCCGCATGGTGATGAGTGCGGAGACCAGCGCGATGGCCACGAGCGCCAGCATGGCGGAGAGTGCGCGAAAGACTTGCAGCATGGGGTCGGCCTGCTTCTTCCTCTTAAGCGGATTTAACCTGCGTACTCAATCACGTATTCGATCTTGGCGGTCTTTGAAATCATGCCGGCCACCGAACAGTATTTTGTTTCCGACAGATGCACGGCGTCTTCCATAGCCTTCTGCGAGACGGTCCCGCTGACACGATAGATCAGTTTCACATGGCTAAAAACTTTGGGCGGTTCAGCAGCCTGCTCCGCCACTGCGGAAACGGTCAGGCCGGTGAAAGGCTCGCGCTTTTTACGCAGGATAGAGACGACATCGATCGCGGTGCAACCGCACAACCCCATCAGGACCACTTCCATGGGGCTGGCGCCGTGCGTGTGGGCCGCGTCTCCGTCGAACTGGATACTGTGCCCGCTGTGCGAGAGTGCGTCGAATGTCATGTCCTGCTTCCAGGTAACGTTGGCCTGCATATTTATTGACTCCTTCTGCAATCAAAATGTTCCACCACTCAGCGCCGATTGTCGGTCGCCGGTTCGGGATGAATAAAAACGCGCGCAATCTGCGTCAGCTCCGACTTCACGCGATCTTCAAACGCAGTAATCAGCGCGTGAACATCGGACATGCTGCGGTCGTCGGGCAGCGTGCAATGGCAGGAAATCTGCATCCGTTCGCGCGCCTTCGACACCACCACGGCATGCACATCCAGAATATCGGGAAACTCCCGCGCGATGCGCCGCAGTTCGACTTCGATGGCGGCATCCTGGCTGCGCCGCGCTTCGATTTCGATGGTACCGCGTTCACTCTCAATGTGGGTCAGGATGGTGTCGATCTCCGGCACATCGGCGCGCGTTTCGCTTTCGATGGTCGTGACCAGCGCATGCGCCTCCCGCAGGGTGAGAGACTCGGGCACTTCAAGATGCTGCTCCAGGTGCAGCTTCGCGTCGTAATGCTGCACGCTCAGATCGTGTACCGAGAGGTTGTGCCGCGCGGCGACGGCGCGCACGCGATCGAAGATGCTCTCCGAGCGTCCGGCGCGCGGAACGACATTGACCACCACGTCGGCATCGGGAAGAATGCGATGCACGGCGTCCGCCACTTGCTCCTTGATCTGTTCCGTGCGCTGAAAGCTGAGGTTGCGCGGCATGCCGACGGTGAGGTCCGCGAAATAATGGTTGCCGGAGAGGCGCAGGCGCACGCGCTCGATGCCAAGAATGTCCGGCAGTTGACGCAGGGACTCGGTGATGCGGCGGCGCGTTTCAATCGGAGCGGCGTCGGTCAAAATATCCACCGTCTGTCGGGCCAGTTTCCAGCAGACCTTCAAAATGATGATGGAAACAACGACCGCGGCCAGTGGGTCGCCAAGATGCAGCCAGCGGAGATGCCAGCGTTGCGCTGCAACGCCCGCCAGCAGGCCGCCAATGACGGCGAGGCTCGACCAGATGTCCATGCTGAAGTGCAGCGCGTCCGCTTCGAGCGCCTGGCTCTGCGTCTGGCGGGCCACGCGGCCCAGCGCGCGCGAGCGCAGAAAATCGACCGCCATGGAAAGCAGCAGCACAGCAAACGGCCAGATGGAAAGCCGCAAGGGAGGGGCATGGCCGAGAATCCGCTCGAACGCCTCGCCAAGAATCCACAAGACAGAGGCAATCATCAACAGAGTTTCTGTAAAGGCGGCGAGGTTTTCCACCTTGCCATGGCCGTAGGTGTGGGCCTCATCGGCGGGTCGGTCGGAGACGGTGACGGAAGCGAGGATGATAAACGAGGCAACCAGATCGAGGCCAGAGTGCGCGGCCTCCGACAGCATGCCGATGCTGCCGCTTTGCAGTCCGGTCCACAACTTCAGAAACGCCATGATGGCCGCTGCCAGCACGGAAATGGCGGAGGTGCGCTTCTTGGTGGATGCGTCGAAGGCCTTACGACCGGAGATGGAGACAGGGCGCGCCATGTTTATGCAACGGAGCCTGAGCGGGTCCGGTTGAGGCTCATGCTTTCACAGCGCGGTATAGCCCCGCAATGCCAAAAGTGTAGGGGGTCCAGGAAGCCTGAGAGAATCCGCAGGCGCGCATCCTGGCCAGCATCTGCAGGGGGGCGGGAAAGCGATGCACCGATTGCGGCAAGTAGGCATAGGGTGCGGTCGATCCGGAAAGCAGTTTGCCCAGGCGCGGCAAAATTTGACGAAAATAAAATCGATACAATTTGCCGATCAATCCGGTGGGTTCGCTGAAATCGAGAATGCCCAACTCCCCGCCGGGGCGCAGTACGCGATGCATTTCCACCAGACCAGCTTCATAGTTGGCGAGATTGCGAAATCCAAATGCGCTTGTAATCAGATCGACTGAGTTGTCGCAGATGGGCATGTGCAGTGCATCGGCCTCGATTGCGATGGCGTTGTGCGAAGAAAACTTTTGCGCTCCGCGCACCAGCATCGCGTGGGCGAAGTCGAGCGCGAGCACGGGCTTGCTGTTTGCCGGACGATGCCGCAGCAGGGCCAGCGTCATATCTCCAGTCCCGCAGCACATGTCCAGGATGGTAGCGTCTGGATTTTGCAGGATATGTGTAAACGCCCGCGCGGTGCGACGCCACCACACGCGGTCCACATTCGCGGACAGCACATGGTTCAGAAGGTCGTAGCGCGGCGCAATGGTGTTGAACATCGCTTGTACAGCTTCGGCCTGTTCGGATGGGCTGACACACTGCCCATCGGCGGAATCGATAGGCTCCGCGCCACTGGCGGGGCTGGTCTTAGCACGGGTAGTCGCAGGGATCGTCATACGCCGCGTTCCTTCATGATGCGCAGCATGGATTGAATGGCCGCGAGCAATTCCTTCTGGCTGACATCTTCGACGACAATGGCTTTGCCAATCGCCACCGGCAGCACAAAACGATGCGCGCGCTGCAAATGTTTTTTGTCGGCGGCGGTGCGTTCCAGCAGGCTTTGCGCGGAGGCGAGAAAGCGCGGAAACGGTCCCAGCCGAAACAGGAGTTGCTCGATGCGTTCGGCCTGTATGGAAGAAAGCGCGGCGCGCGCCTGCGCCAAGTGCACGGCGGCAAGCATTCCCCACGCCACAGCTTCGCCGTGCAGCAACCCACGATAGCGCGTCGAGGACTCAATGGCGTGGCCGACGGTGTGGCCCAGGTTCAGCAGCATGCGCTGGCCAGACTCACGCTCATCCGCGCTGACGATGGTGGCCTTGATCCGCACGGAAGTTTCAATGGCCTGCGTAAGCGGCTTTTCCTCACCAGCCAGCAGTTTGTCGAGATTGCGTTCCAGCCACGCGAAGTAGCGCGCATCTCCAAGGACGGCGGCTTTGACGCTTTCTACTATTCCGGCGCGCAGCTCACGCGGAGGCAGCGTGGAGAGAATTTGCGGATCGCAGAAAACTGCTAAGGGATGGTGAAAACTGCCGACCATATTTTTACCAACGCGAAGATTGACGCCGGTCTTTCCGCCCACGGAGGAGTCGATCTGCGCAAGGTACGTGGTCGGCGCCTGCACGTAGCAAATGCCCCGCATATAAATTGCGGCCAGAAATCCAGTCATGTCTCCGATCACGCCGCCACCGAAGGCGATTAGGAATGCATCGCGCTTCGCTCCGGCATGGCTCATCTGTTCTGCTAGGCGCTCCACGATGGCCAGCCGCTTGTGACGTTCACCGGAGGGCACAAATAAAGGGGAGACTTCAATTTTTTTCGCAGCGAAAGAAGCCTGAAAGGCTTCGCCCCAGTGCGACCATATCTCCGGTGAAGTGACGACGAAGATGGAGCGCTGCTCCCCGCCGATACGCTGAAGCTGCGCCGCGAGTTTTTTCAGCAGGCCCGGTTGTACAAAGACGGGATAGTCTGCCGATGCAGTTTGGACACGAATCGAACGCATACTGCATTTCATCGTATCGCAGGGCCGACATTTTTCTTAGTGTGTGGGCGAACGGAGCGAGGGAAAAATTTGTGGCGCTGCATGCTACCCTCAAAAACGTGACGAAGTCTGTACTCCCTCACTGGATTGTCATTGGCGCGGGAATCGCCGGCCTGCGCGCCGCGCTTACTTTGGCCAGCGCGGCGGAAGTGACACTCATCACCAAGGAAGTTGCGTCCGAGTCGAACACCCACTACGCGCAGGGTGGAATCGCCGTCGCCATGGGTGGGGCCGGGGATGTCGCGCTGCACGAACAAGACACGATCCAGGCTGGGGATGGGCTGGTTTTTGAACCCGCCGCGCGCCTGCTGGTCGAGGAAGGCCCAGCGCGCGTCACTGAGTTGCTGGCGTGGGGAACGAACTTCGACCGTGAGCAGGGAAACCTGATGCGCACGCGGGAAGGCGCGCACAGCCTGCCGCGCATCCTGCACGCCAACGGAGATGCAACGGGCAGGGAGATTGGCCGCGCGCTGCTGGAGCGCGTGAGTGGGGAGCCGCGTATTCATCTGCATGAACGAGTGACGACCTGCGATTTGATTGTCCGCGACGGGCGTGTGGTGGGCGTGACTGCGCTGGATGTGGCAGGCCAGGCGTGCGAATTTCTGGGGGCCGGAGTTTTGCTGGCTAGCGGCGGCGCGGGCCAGGTATATAGCGACACGACGAATCCATCGGTCGCCACTGGCGACGGCATCGCCATGGCCTATCGCGCAGGCGCGGAAGTCTCCGACATGGAGTTTTATCAGTTCCATCCGACGGCGCTGAGCCTGCCCGGTGCGCCACGCTTTCTTCTATCTGAGGCGCTGCGCGGTGAAGGCGCGTTCCTGCGCAACCATCACGGTGAGCGATTTATGGAGCGCTATCATCCGTTGGCGGAGCTGGCCCCGCGCGACATTGTTGCGCGGGCGATCACCCGCGAAGGCTTCGGCGAACGGCCCGGCGAAGTGTTTTCGGTCTATCTCGACATGCGGCACATCGAAGGCAAGGATTTACACCAGCGCTTTCCGGGGATTTCTTCCTTTCTACGAAAATATGGCCTGGAACTTGAGCGCGATCTGGTTCCAGTGCGGCCCGCCGCGCATTATCTGATGGGCGGCGTGCGCACGGATTTGTATGGACGCACTACGCTGCCCGGCTTGTACGCTGCGGGCGAAGTGGCGTGTACGGGCGTGCATGGCGCGAACCGGCTGGCCAGCAACTCGCTGCTGGAAGGGCTGGTCTTCGGAGCGCGCGCGGCGGAAACGGTGTTGCAGGAGGGTCTGCGCCGCAATGCGCCGGAAGCGGCGACGCAGGAAATTGCGGCTGTAGACCAATCGCCCATCGGCAACATGCATGCGCTGCGCGAACGTTTGCGTGGACAGATGTGGCTCCACGCCGGTTTGCTGCGCGATCAGGCCGGGCTGCTTGCGATGCAATCGGAGTTGGACGCCATGCGCGCGCAACTGCCTGCAGCAACCACGCGGGAAGCGGCGGAGTTGCGCAATCTGCACACGGTCGCGGCATTGATTACCGCCTCTGCACTGGCGCGGAAGGAATCTCGCGGCGCGCACGCGCGCACAGACTTCCCGGAGCATGGCCCGGGCGGTGCGAAACATTCGCGCATGGTGCAGGGGCGCGTCGATTTCATCGAGTTTGCGTAGACACTATTGCGCGGACGCTGGCTCGGACACGAGCGACCAGATGGCCGTGACCGCGACCGCCGATCCTAACACTGCAAGAGAAATCCAGATGGGAACGGCCACCACATGTGCCAGCAGCATCTTCGCGCCGACGAAGGCTAGAATCACCACCAATCCATAACGCAATTTATGCAGACGTTCGAGCGCGGCCGCCAGCGTGAAGTAGAACGAGCGCAAACCCAGGACGGCGAAGATGTTCGAGGAATAGACGACGAACGGATGGTGCGAAACGGCGAGCACCGCCGGAATCGAGTCCGTCGCAAAGATCAGGTCTGTGATTTCAATCGCAACCAGAGCGAGAAACAGAGGGGTGAGCCGCATGCGCCCCTCTTCCCGAACCACGAAATGTTCGTCCTGTTCCTGGCTGGCCATGGGCAAACGCCACGACAGCCAGCCGATCCAGCGCGGGGACTGCTCTGGTCGATGTTCGCGCAATTTCTGCAATACGTGCCATGCGGTATAGAGAAGAATGCCGCCGAAGATATAGTTCATCCACGCAAAAGCGTTCAACAGGCGGATGCCGGCAAAGATCAAGATCGCGCGCATCGCAATGGCCCCCAGCACGCCAAAAAAAAGCACGCGGCGTTGCGCCGCGGATTTCAAATTGAAAGTGCGGAACAGCACCAGGAAGACAAATAAATTATCGATGCTGAGGGACTCTTCAATGCCGTAGCCGGTAAGGTATTCCAGCGCATAGCGGGCCGAGAGCGCGCGATATACCAGTAAAGCAAACAGCAGCGCTGCCCCAACCCAGATGGCCGTAAGCCAGTGTGATCTGCGCTCGACCGCGTGCGAAGAAAGCGCATCGCGCGTCAGGAAAAAATCGGCAGCGAGCAACGCAATCACAACCAAATGGAAGAGCAGCCACAGCCACAAAGGTACTCCGCCCAGAATGTGATTTGCGCCGAAGGGCATGCCTCGATGCTATCTCTGATTCAGCAGATGAATGGTTTCAAGCATGGTCTGGCCGACCACGGTCAGGCTGTGCGCGCTGACTTTGTCCATCGTGTCCTGCGCGGTGTGGTGGTAGCCATCGGGCTGCATAAAGGTGTGCGGGCCGTAGTCGATGTCGATGATATCTGCGCTGGGAACGCCGCGCTGGACGAAGGGAAGGTGGTCATCCTCAATGGCGTTGGGCTTGGCGAAAAAATAGGACGAATCGCCTTCTTTCTTCGCGGCCTGATCGACCAGATCGAGCAGCCATGGGGTGGAATTCTGGTCGCGGTCGATGTCGAGGTCCTTGTCGCCGATCATGTCCATCAGCAGAAATGCCTTGATGCGTTTCAACGTGCCATCGCGGTCCCACTTGGCCGCGAGATGGCGGCTACCGTAGAGGGAGTCCGCGTCCGACCATTGCTGAATCGCCTCCTCGCCATCGAAAAAGACCAGCCAGACGCTGTAGCCGTCGAGCTTTCGCCCGCGCAGATAATTGGCTATCTCGACCAAAAATCCAGTGGTGGAACCGCCGTCGTTGGCGCCTACAAAATTGATATTGCGCAGCGGATAATTGGTTTCGTAGTGCGAGGCCAGCACGATCACGCCATTTTTCCTGCCGGGAAATTTCACAATGAAGTTATGCATCGTCATCGGCCCGGCGGGCGTGTTCGCGGTGAAGGTGTCTTCTTCGAGATTGTCTTTGACGAATTGCTTTTTGAGGAAATTCTCCGCGCAGACATGGCCAGTGCTGCCGATCCAGCGCGGCCCGCAGGAAACAAATTGCTGCGCATACTGGTAGGCGCGTTTTCCGTTGAACTCCATGGACGCAGCCGTGTGGGCGGAGCGTTGGCTCTGCGCCAGAGCAATCGATGGAAGCCCGACACAGTAGGCGAAAATAGTTCCAGCAAAGATTGCCAGGCGCACCAGCCGTTCGCGCATCAAGCGGCCTCCTGCTTTTTCTTATTTCTGTGGTCGGGATGGACCATATAGGCCACTCCGATGCTGACGAGATAAAGCACCAGCATTGGGGCGGCAAAGATGCACATACTTAGCGGATCGGGTGTTGGCGTGATAATACCGGCGATGATGAAAATAATCAGGATGGCGTAGCGGATGTTCTTCCAGAGCCATTTGTGGCTCACGATGCCGAACAATGCCAGAAAGAACACGAGAATAGGCAGCTCAAAAACAATTCCAAGGCCGAGAATGACGGTGGAGAACAGCTCCATGTATTCGCCAATCGTCACCATCGGGGTGAACTGTTTACTGTAGCCGATGAGAAACTCCAGAGCGCCGGGATAAACAAATCTGTAGCCGAAGAACGCTCCGGCCAGGAAGAGTCCGACAGTCGCGCTCATAAACGGGACGATGTAACGCTTTTCATTTTGATACAGGCCAGGAGCGATGAACAGCCACACCTGATACAGAATGAACGGGGAGGCAAGAATAACGCCGCCGAACAATCCAATCTTCAAATAGAAATTGAAGCCGTCCATCGGGTTCAGGTAAACGAGCTTGGTCGGAAGATGATGGGCCGCGAATGCCCTCATGATCGGCTCGATCATGAACCCGGCGATCCTATCGTGGAAACCATAGGCAACACAAAAGCCAACAGCAATGGAAATCAACGAATATACCAGCCGCTTGCGCAACTCCTGCAGGTGATCGAGCAAGCTCATGCCGGGCAGGTCGGCCCGTTCGCCCACCGCAGAGCGTGCGCGGTCCAACAGATCAACCATGGGTGATTTCCGCCTCGGCGGTCGCAGCTTCGTGGTTGGCTGCCTGCTCCTTGAGCGGCGCTCGGAGTGGGTTCCCAGAAGCATATTCGTCGCCGGTCAATTGCGAAGGCGATGCGCTGGCGGACTCGTTCGCCGGTTCTGGGGCTGGCTCTGCCTGCGCATTCGGAATGGCCGTGCGCGGCTGCGAGCCGACAGCCGCAGTGATGGTGGCCAACGAGACGGGCAGACTGGATTCAGCAAAAATCTTACCGTCGAGCTGGTTGGCAGAAGCGTTTATGGCGTCCACGTTGGGATGCTGTCCGGGCGCGATGCTTTCGGCGAGGATGGACTCGTCGCTGGTCGAAGCGTCCTCCGTCGAGACTTCCTCGTTGGAGTACGTGGAACCGTAGGAGCTTCCCGACAAGCTGGCCGTATCTTTAGGCGGCTCGATGCTTGGCTGCGTTTTCTGTGAATCGGCCCGCTCGGCCTGGCGTAGTTCTTCTTCAATCTGGAACTTGAACTCGTTGCTGGCGCGTCGAAATTCTCCGACCAGACGCCCAATCTGCCGTCCGATTTCCGGCAGTTTCTTGGGGCCGAAAATGATCAGGGCTACAACGAAGATAAAGGCTGTATCTTGCAGACTCATCGGATTCCATCATACTCAAGTGGGACTACGGCGAACAAACGTGGGCTACATGCAAAAACGTTAGGGAAACCAGCCTGATTCAAGCAGTTCCATCAGGAACCACTTTAAGAACGCCGGGATGGAAAAAAGGGATTCTTTCAGCCGGAGACATATTACAATTGAGTGAATGGAAGTTTTCACAGGGATGAATCCTATTCCTGACTGGAAACGTCCAATGAGTGTTGCAACAACCCCGTGGATTGGGCGTAGTGGCCGAACTTAAAAGCCGTTCCGCAGTGAATCCACTGCAACGATTATGTACGAATTGCTTTCAACATCCCCGTTCCAGTGCGGAGCACCGCGTGGAACTGAAGGCGGCATACAGTGCCAGCATTACTTGAACCCGCTGTAACCATGCCTGTGGAACGCGCACAGGAAAGCTGTTCTCTCGATGACTATCTCGCCATGCCGGACCACACTATGGATGGCCGCATTGCAGCCGCACGCGCCAGGTTAGGCAAGGACGCCCTCATTCTGGGACATCATTACCAGCGCGATGAAGTGGTCCGCTTCGCCGATTTCACCGGCGATTCTTACAAGCTGTCGAAGATTGCGTCCGAGGCGAGCAGCCGCTACATTCTGTTCTGCGGCGTGCATTTTATGGCGGAGAGCGCCGATATTCTGGCCCAGCCGCACCAGCAGGTGGTGCTTCCCGATTTGAACGCCGGATGCTCCATGGCGGACATGGCGGACATTTCGCAGGTGGAAGAGTGCTGGTCGAAACTCACATCCGCGGGCCTGAACAATGCGGCCTCGGGTGGCCTTCTACCGCTGACGTATATGAATTCCACGGCATCCATTAAAGCATTTTGCGGAGAGCGCGGCGGACTGGTCTGCACCTCTTCCAACGCGAAGGCTGCCTTCGACTGGGCCTTTGCCCGCGCACGGCGAATTCTCTTTCTTCCCGATCAACACCTGGGACGCAACACCGCGCACGCCCTGGGAATTTCGCTATCGGAGACTGTGGTGTGGGACCCCTATCAGATCAACGGCGGACTGACGCCGGACCGGCTGCGCTCCGCGCGCGTCATTTTGTGGAAAGGGCATTGCTCGGTCCACCAGCGTTTTTTGCCGGAGCATGCCGACCAGGTGCGCGCAAAGTATCCTGGCATCCAGGTGATCGTGCATCCAGAGTGCCGCCTGGAAGTTTGCCAGAAGGCCGACGCCATCGGCTCGACTGAGGGACTCATCAAAATCATTGAAGAAGCCCCGGAAGGCTCCATGTTTGCGGTAGGCACAGAGATCCATCTAGTAAATCGCCTGGGCAAACGGTTCGCGCCTCTGGGCAAGAAGGTCATCACGCTCGACGACTCCGGCTGCCTGTGCACGACCATGTTTCGGATTTCGCCGCAACACCTGGCATGGGCGTTGGAGAATATGATAGAGGGACGGGTGGTCAACCGCATCTGCGTCAGCGACGACGTCAAGCATTGGGCGCGTGTGGCACTGGGCCGCATGCTGGAGATTCATGGATAGATTTGAGGACGAAGGTTGTGAGGGCGGGGCGATGAAAACATTTTCGCTGGAAGAAGCGCAGACGCTGGTTCCCGTGTTGGAATCGCTGATGAAAAATGCAATGGAGGCCAAGCAGACGGCGGAAACCATTTCGGATGAGATGCAACAGCTCAGCCAGCGCATCTTCATGAATGGTGGGACGCTGGTCCGCATTACCGAAGTCGCCAAGCGGCGCGCCCAGCAAGATAAGGCGGTGCAACAGGTGAAGGACACGCTGGCCGAGATCGATTCCATTGGCGTGCAGGTGAAGGACCTCGACACCGGGCTGCTCGATTTTCCCTGCCGGCTGGGCGAGGAGATCGTTCTGCTGTGCTGGAAGATGGGCGAAACCGAGATCCGGCACTGGCACACCATGGATTCAGGATTCGGCGGCCGCCAGGCGGTGGACGAACGCTTTCGGCGTTCGCAGAAGCAAAAGCCCAACTAAAAACTTCGCGAAGCTGCTGCGTAGAACAACCGCGATCAGGAGTGATGGTTAGCCCGCAAAACCAGCAAAAAGATGCTCTGCACGCAGAACATGGTGCAGTCGCAGTAAACTATCCGTGTATGAGTCTCCATCGATTTATGCGCAGCACGCTGCTTGGAATCACAGTCCTTCTTATGGCTGCCGTTCCACTCATGACGGGATGCGGTAATTTTTTTATTCCTCTGTGTCAGGCCTACAACACGACTTGCCCGACGACAACCACAACAACAACGACGACTCCGGCCGCCAGCGTTAAAGCGCCTGCGGGCTTGTCCGCCAATTCATTTGTTTACGTGGCCCACACCGCAACGGGAAGCATCCATGCATTTTCTATCGGTGCCTCGCAGCTTACCAGCGTGGCGAAACCGGTATCGACGCCAGGAAACAGCCAGCCCAGCGCAGTCGCGGCGTCACCGAATGGCAATTTGCTTTATGTGGCGACCTCGAATGGCGCGATTTACGCCTATACGATCACTAGCGATGGAAGTCTGCAGGTCAGTCATGGCGGGGCAGCGGTCGCCAGCACTTCTCAGCCCACCTGGATGTCGATGGATCGCTCAGGAAACTGGCTGTTCGTCGCCTCCTCCAGTGCATCGCGGGTGCAGGAATTTCATGTCGATGCGGCGCAGGGCACACTCCAGCCAGCCGCGCAGCCAACCCTTTCGCTCGATACTGGGACCCCAGCCCAGGTATACGTAACCGCGGACAATCAAGAAGTTTTCGTGGCGCTCGGCAGCGGCGGCGTGGACGCATTTCCGTTCGACGCGAATAGCGGGACGATGGGAACGCGTTTCCACCTTGCGGCGTTGCACGCGAAAAACTCCGCCGACAACGCGCTCACCTCCGACAGCGCATCGAAATATCTATTTGTCGGAGAGGCTGGCAGCGGAATTCGCGTGCTGACGATCGGGCCTGGCGGCACACTGCAAGAGATTTCCGGCTCGCCATTTTCTTCAACGCAGACTGCCCCCAGTTCGCTGGTAGTCGATCCTGGCAGTAGCCATCTGTTTGTTGCCGATACTGCCTCAAACAAGATTACTGGGTATGCAATTGGCGGCGGTGGTGCGCTGACGGCGGTCTCCAGCACTCCGTTCCGCGCGAGCGCTTCGCCAACCACACTTTCGCTGGATGCGAGCGAAAAAAATATGCTGTCCGTCTCTGGTGGCACTCCGCCCGATCTACAGATTTTCAGCTTCGATCCCAGCGTAGCCGGAAAGCTTGATTCTGGCAGCACGGTTTCGGTCACGGCAGCCACTTCGCAACCTGCTTTGAACAGTGGCGCTCAATGACGGAAATGCAGAAGATTCATAAAGCGTTGCGAGGGATTGCGATTCTTTGGGCAGTATGTCTACTTGGGGTTGCGGGCTGCGGTTCGGGAAAATTTTTCATTCCCGTCTGTCAGGCGTACAACACCTGCTCGGGCACGGGTACTGGCACGGGTACGGGTAGCGGCACCAGTGCGTACGGTTCGTATGCTTATGTAGCAAACTCGAATATCGGGACCCTTGCAGGATTTCCCATTCCTACGGCGGCATTTACCAGTATTTCAGGAAAGGGGTACAGTCTTGGGGCCACACCCATCGCCTTGGCTGCCACTCCAAAAGGGACTTTTCTCTATGTTGCAATAACGGCGGGTTCAGTCTTTGCTTACGCCATCGGCACCAATGGCGCGCTGACACTTGCCAATAGCGGAAGCCCAGTTACTTCAACGCTGAATCCGACATGGATGACGGTCGATCCAAGCGGCAACTGGCTCTTTATGGTGTCGAACAGTTCGCCGCAATTGCTGATATTCCAGATCAATCCATCGACCGGCGTTTTGACCCAGACCAGCCAGGGTACGGTGGCGCTCGATACCGGCAATCCCACTCAGATATATGTGACGCCGAACAATAAATATGTCTACGTCGGACTGGGCTCCGGTGGGATGGACGGGTTTGCCTTCGATTCATTCAGCGGGACGGTCAGCAATCAAATCCACGTGCGGCCGCTGCTGAATGGCGCATCGGCGGACAACACGATTGGCGCGGACAACAAGTCTGCGTTCCTGTTTGTGGGCGAAGCTGGTTCGGGGATTCGCGTGCTGAACATCGGGACGAATGGAACGCTTACGGAAGTCTCCGGCTCGCCCTTTGCTTCGCAACTCGGCCCCAAGTCCATTGTGGTCGATCCGTCGAACACCTATGTGTATGTCGCCAACAGCACAGCCAATGTCATTACTGGCTACACCCTTGGGACCAGCGGAACCTTGACCCCGCTTTCTAGTTCGCCGTTTACGACCGGTTCCCAGCCCTCTGCCTTGTCTCTCGACTCCACGGGAAAATATCTGTTTGTGATTTCCTACGGCGGCGGCCCCGACCTGCAGGTCTTCAGTTTTGATTCGACAACGGGCGGTAAGCTGGACTCAGTCGCCTCGGTAGCGACAGGCACAGACCCGGCAGGCGCGGTTTCACTGGCAGTCGTGCCCTGAGGTGAGTTGCTGAAGCAAGGCTGTTTTTTTTCACTCGCCATCGCGTGACAAGGAACGGTTAACAATCTCTGTTGGCTGAAATGCAATGCACACCCCTCCCTCGCAAAATGCGTACTTCCCCGTATCACGTTCCAGCGTGACGCGGCCCGCGTTCGCCTGGCTGTTCGCAGCGCTCATGCTCCTGACAGGGTGCGGCCATTTTCGGCCCTCCTCTTCCGCGGAATATGTGTATGTTGTCACGCCGACGTTTCTGCGCGACCGTGTCGCAATCGTGGCCAATCATGTGGCGGACGTGAAAAATGGCGAACGTTTGCAGGTTTTGGAACATGGTCGGCGCTTCTTGAAGGTGAAGACTCCTGAAGGAACGGTGGGCTGGATTGAGGAACCCGCCGTCATTGACCAGGGCGAGTTTGATACGTTCCAAAATCTGGCCAGGCAATATGCCAACGAACAACCGATTGTCAACGCCGTTCTCTACGCCGACCAGAATGTCCATATTGCTCCCGGTCGAAAGACGCAGCATTTTTATGTCTTTCCCGCGAATACACAGGTCGCCATGCTGGAACGGGCCTCCGTGGCACGGGCTGCACCCGGCAACGTGCTGGGGCTTCCCACGGCCGCTGCAAAACCGCGTGCAATGCGTGCAAATGCCCATGCAGGAAAGTCCAGCAAGAAAAATTTCCTCCAGCAATTTCTGCCCTCCGTTCCTATGGAAGACTGGTGGTTGGTTCGCGATGTTGACGGTCACACTGGATGGGTCCTGGCGCGCAATCTGCAAGTGGATGTGCCGAATGACGTGGCCCAATATGCGGAAAACGAAAAGATGGTTGGCGCGTATATGTTGCGCACCGTTGAAGACCCGGATTCCGGCAAGCCGGGCGGGAAAGTCCCGGAGTATCTGACGGTACTGACCCCTTATAAAGAGGGACTGCCATTCGACTTCGACCAGGTCCGTGTCTTCACCTGGGACACGCGGCGACATCGCTATGGAACCGCTTTCCGGCAACGCGATGTGGCGGGATTTTTCCCTGTCAAAGTTACGCCGGGAGATGCGAGCAGCGCCCCCGGTCCTGTCCCGGTTTTCAGCTTTCAAATTGCAGCGGGAAACGCCGCCAGCCTCGATCCGCAGACAGGAACGCCCCACGCAACGCAGCTGGAAACTTTGACGTATCGCATGGAAGGGAACCTGGTTCGCCGGGTTTTGCCGCCGGGCGCTAAGTCAGTGCTGGCGGAACATTCGATGCCGGGGCATCGTAAAAGACGGTCCCGGCATGCGAAGCCCTAGCTTAGAAATTCCGCAATGGCTGTGACCACGCGCTCTTGTTCCGGCTGCGTCAGCTCCGGGAACATCGGCAAAGCGAGCACTTCCTTGGCCGCGCGCTCGCTCTCCGGGAAGGCCCCGTCCGCATAGCCCAGATTGCGTAGGGAGGGCTGCAGGTGCAGCGGGAGTGGGTAATAAATCTCCGACCCGATGCCTTGTTGAGCAAGAAAAACTTTCAGTGCATCGCGTCGCGGCGCGCGAATCACGTACTGATGGAAGACATGGGTCCCGCGTGGATCGACATACGGCAGCACCACACCGTGTTGCGGATAGGGGCCATTTTCCGCCAGGCCTCGCTGCGCAAACAGATCGTCATAGGTCTTTGCCCGTTCGCGGCGCTCGCGGTTCCAGCGGTCGATGTGCTGGAGCTTGACCAGCAGCACGGCGGCCTGAATCGTATCGAGCCGACTGTTCCAGCCAACTTCCTCGTGAAAATAGCGCTGCCGCATGCCATGCACGCGCAGTATCCCGGCGCGCTCGGCGAAACGCTCATGCCCGGTGGTCAGCAGTCCGGCATCGCCATAGGCGCTCAGGTTTTTTGTCGGATAAAAACTAAAGGCGGCCATATCGCCCAGGTTGCCAGCGGGCTGGCCCTTCCATTGCGCTCCGAAGGCCTGGGCCGCGTCTTCGATCAGCAGGACGCCAAATTCCTTCTTCAGGGCCGTGAATGCGTCCCAGTCCACACACTGCCCATACAAATGGACGGGAAGGATGGCGCGGAGCTGGGTATTGCCGCAGGATTGGTTTCTGTCGCGCAGGGTAGCGGCGATCGAGCCTGCGTCCAGGTTGTAGGTGCGTGGGTCGATATCAGCCAGCATTGGCTGCGCGCCAACGCGCAGGATCGAACTGACAGTTGCGAAAAAGCTGAATGGCGTGGTCAGGACGGCATCGCCGGGGCCGATCTCGGCGGCCGTCATGGCCAGCCAGAGTGCGTCGGTGCCGGACGCGCAGCCGACGCCATACGGCACGCGACAAGCCTCTGCCGCAGCGGCCTCGAACAGCCATACTTCTTCGCCCAGAATGAAGCGCTGGCCCACGCAGACACGCTCGATCGCAGCTAGAACTTCTTCGCGGATCTGGGTATATTGGCGCGAAAAGTCGGCAACCGGAACAGTCGTTTGCCGCAGTTTTTCAGTGGAAGCCGGTGGTATGTCTGGAAGCACATTTCATGCTAGCATCGGCTGCATTGGATTCCTGGCATGGCCACGGTTTTTGCACACGCGCAGCAACCATTTTCGTGAAAGAGGGTCAAAGAGACAGGGAATTTATTCGCCGTTGGCGCTCTTTTTAACACGGTTTCGAGGAGGAAACTGGAAGACGCGACAATTCGCATGAAACGCTGGCCACCGGTTATGCATCCAAAATGCCAGCGAATGTTTGCTTGTTGCCGTAAGTAGTGTGGCGAGGTTGCGGATTTTCGTAGACAATACTGGCACGGTGCTTCGTGCCGGTCTCCGGCGGCTGGAACGGGGTCGCCTGTAGAACTTGCAATCGGGGTCTGAATCGCCCCGGTTTTTTCAGTATGTGTTGAACAACTTAGCGATGGAGCAAGGAGACGATAGATGGAAAGCAAGACGGCACAAAACATTCAGGACACTTTTTTGAACACGGTCCGCAAAGATAAAAGCCAGATCACGATCTATCTGGTAAGCGGCGTGAAATTGACCGGGCGCATCCGGTCCTTCGATAAGTACTCGGTTCTCCTTGAAAACAACAATCAGGAACAGCTTATCTTCAAGCACGCCATCTCGACGGTGGTCAGCGGCAAGCCGGTCCTGATGGGCGAACATCGCCATGTTCCCACCGGGATCCAGGCGACAGGCCATGGTCCAGTCTCCGCCGGTTCCGGCGTTGGCTCGGGACATGCCGCAACGCTGAACCCACCGGTGTCTACGGCATCGTAGTGCGATGGGGCCCTGGGTGCTGAGAGGCAAGGCACGTTGATCGAGTCTCTGGATTCTCAGCCAACGCAGAAAATTGCTCCCGGACTGAATCGCCGTCCGGGAGAACGTACATTGCTGGTCGCCTGCGAATTTACTGGGCGCAAGTATCGTCAGCAACTGACGGCTTCCGCGCGTCTGGCCAAGGACGCTTCGCGTGCTGCGCGCGAGCTGGAACCCTCCGACAACGAAACCGTAAACTCCGTGGATACGCCGTCGTCCGATGCAACTGCATTATCTGCGGAAGTCGCGGAATGCCGCGAGCTGGCGGAAAGCGCCGGGGCCGATGTGCTGGATGTCATCGTGCAACGCCGCGACCATCCCGACCCGGCCACGCTGGTGGGCAAAGGTAAGCTGGAGGAGATTGGCGCACAGGCCCGCGCCAGCCGCGCCGATCTGATTATTTTTGAGCAGGACCTGTCGCCTTCACAGTTGCGCGAGCTGGAACGGGCGCTTCCATGCCGCGTGATCGATCGCACGCAGTTGATCCTCGACATCTTCGCCTCCCACGCGCGCACGCGAGAAGGTCAGCTTCAGGTGGAGTTGGCGCAGTTGGAATATATGCTGCCGCGCCTGGCTGGGCGAGGACGTTCTATGTCGCAGTTGGGCGGCGGCATCGGCACGCGCGGGCCTGGTGAGACGCAGCTGGAAACCGACCGCAGAAAAATTGGCCGCAGAATTCAGAGCGTCCGTACCCGGCTGGAATCGGTCCGCCGCATTCGACAGCAGCAGCGTCAGCGGCGCTCGTCTGTGCCGGTGCCCACAGTGGCGCTGGTCGGCTATACGAATGCGGGCAAGAGCACGCTGTTCAACGCGCTGACGCAGGCCGGGGTGCTCGAATCTTCGCGCCTGTTTGCCACCCTTGACCCGAAGCTGCATCTGCTTACGCTGCCTTCGCGCCGCCGCATTTTATTGTCGGACACCGTGGGATTTATCCGCGCGCTTCCGCACACGCTGGTGAACGCATTTCGCGCCACGCTCGAAGAGGTGCAGACGGCGGAGGTTCTGATCCATGTGATGGATGGGTCGAGCGAGTCGCTCGATGTGCATCGCGAGGAAGTGGAAAAAGTACTGCGCGAACTGGAGGTAGAAAAAAAGCCGCGTATCGAGGTGATGAACAAAATGGATTTGCTAACGCCGCAGGAACGACCGGCGGTGCAAAAGGGCAATACGATTGCAATCTCGGGACGCACAAAAACCGGCCTCGATGCACTGTTGCTGGCGTTGGATAGCGCGCTGGAAGCAGACCCGCTCGAAGATCGCGCAATAACAGTGCCGCAAAGCGAAGGTGCGATTCTGGCGGCGCTCGATGCCGGCGCCATTGTGCTGGAGCGGACATTTCAGGACAACACCGCGCATCTGCGCGTGCGTGGACCGGCTTCACTACTGGGCCGATATCGAAACTACTGGACAGTTTGAAAAGTTTTGTCGAAGAGGAATAATCGGAAAGCAAAAATGGAGTAGGCCGGACGCCAGAACGGTGAACTACTATTCTGGCGTCCGGCCTGCCGGACCTTGAACCAGGCCCAAGGCTGTTATCCTTAAGTGTAGGCCGATGCCGGGCGAAGTCAACAGGCATTCCGAGGTATATTTTCGTACTCCGATCACGCGACTGTAAGTCCATTTGGGTGAAGGAGCTAAGGGGCAACGCGTTGTGCAGACATAGCTTGGCTGGCGCAGTTTGACACTCCACCAATCCATTTGTTAAAAACGTAGGTTCACGCAACCAGTTAGATAAGTGTATCCTGCGACTCTACTGTCGAAATTCCGAAATCCATCGCCAATGAGTGACTTGCTACAACAGCTTAGTGGGCTTGTGCTCGGTTCCGTGCCGACCATGCTGCTATTTCTGGCCACACTGGCCACCTATCGGTGGCTGGTGCATGTTCCTTTGACGAAAGTGCTGAGCGAACGTTATGCCCGGACGCAGGGGGCCATGGAAAAGGCCACTGCGGCCATTGCCGCGGCGGAAGTAAAGACGGCGGAGTATGAAAACCGTCTGCGCAGCGCGCGTGTCTCTATCTTTCGTGAACGCCAGGAGCGCTTGCACGCGCTGCATGTGGAGTCGGAGAAAGTTCTATCCGAAGCACGATTCGCCGCCGAAAAGCATGTGGTTTCTGCCCGCCTGAGTCTGGAAGAGAGCATGGAGAAAGTGCGGCTGCAACTGGATGCTTCCATCGACCCGCTGACTGCGGAAGTGGTTCGGACACTGTTGCCACAGGGCCATGCTTCCCGGCAGGAGCGCGCATGATGCCGGTGTTTACCGCGATATTTGCTGGCAAGGCGCGCCGTTATCCAGGCATGTGGACAGCACCGTGGCTTCTTTGTGTACTCTTTTTATCGGCTGGCATTGGGCCTTCTTTGAGGGCTGCGACTGCTCCGGTTGCATCGGTCTCTGCCGCCAAGCAGAATTCGACATCCACGCAGTCGAGCGACGCCGCGTATGCGAAGTATCTGAAGGAACGCCACGACGTGCACCAATTCCAGCGCAAGCAGGAACGCAAAGAAGAAATTCAGCAGAAAAAAGTTGATAACCCGGAGGCCGAGGATGGCGCGAATACTTATCGCCACTCGCCCATGGTGCAGACTCTGGCCCATTTCTTTGGATTGTCGACTGAGGTTATGGCACGCATTTTTGAAGCTCTCAACTTCGTCATCCTGATGGCGGTCATTGTCTGGTTCCTGGCGCGCCATTTGCCGAAGACCCTGCGTAACCGCGAGCATCGCATCCAGACCGAGCTCACGGAGGCGCGCACCGCGACCGAAGATGCCAATAAGCGTCTCGCCAGTGTGGAGGAACGCCTGGCACGTCTCGACGAGGACATCGCGGCAATAAAAATTCAGGCCGAGCAGGAGACCGTAGCCGAAGAGGTACGCCTGCGCTCGACGCTGGAGCAGGAGAAGCAAAGCATTCTCGCCGCCGCCGGACAAGAGATTGCGTCCGCCAGCGCCAACGCGCAGCGGCAGTTGAAGAACATGGCTGCGGAGTTGATTATCGAGCATGCCCGCCGCCAGATGGCGGTCACGGCTGAAACAGACCGCTCGCTGCTGGAAGATTTTCTGACGGACCTGAATGAAAATGCTCCTCGCGGAGGAGTGAACTGATGAGCGTATTCACTTCGCAATACGCGCGTGCGCTTGCCGACATCGTCCTGTCCGACAAACTGGATGCACAGCAGATTGATCGTCAGCTTGGAGATTTTCTAGCGACCTTTGAGGGCAGTAAGGAACTGCGCGAAATCTTCGAGAACCCTTCTGTCTCGTTCGACTCCAAGTTGAAGGTGCTGGATGCGATTGCGTCCCGTATTGAAATGGCGAAACAGGTGCGGAATTTTTTTGCTGTGCTGTTACAGAACGATCGCATTGCCGCATTTCCTTACATGCTGGCGGAGTATCGGCGGGAAATGGACATTCGGAACCATATCAGCGAAGCGGAAATTACCACGGTCCGGGAATTAATCCCGGACGAACGTTCCAAGATCGAAGATCGGGCGGCGGCTTTGGCGGGACTGAAAATCCGCGCAACGTATAAGCAGGACCCGGCGCTGCTCGGCGGAGTTGTCCTTCGCATCGGCGACACCGTCTACGATGGCTCGGTGCGCGGCAGGCTGGAAGAGTTGCGCGAGAAGCTGATCGCAGACTAGCAAGCCAACGAGTTCAGCCCTAAGAGTTTCAGATCAACAGGTTCAGAAAATCTCAATCGGAAATAGAATGGCTCAGATCAAAGCAGACGAAATTTCGCAA
>DAHUZH010000379.1 GCA_027306695.1 Acidobacteriaceae bacterium | reverse complement strand
TACAACGTGCGTCGCGGCAGGGCCCCAAATACGGCTCCCGTTGCGGGCTCGGCCCCTCTGCGAAAGACTTTCCGTACCTTGTCGCCAACCTGCGGCACAGGAAAGCGGACGGTGCCGCGCGACATCTGATAGAGCAACAACAATCCGGCCATGCCGAAGATCAGGTTCGCTCCCCACACGCCCAACAGGACAGGGATCTTTTGCTGTTTGGCCAATGCCATTCCGGTCGAAGAGAGAAAGTAGTAGATGAAGACAAGAAAAATGGTGAGCACAAAGCCCATGCTCTTGCCGCCGCGCCGCGAAGACAATCCCAGGGGAATGCCCACCAACATTAGGACCAGGCACGCGGTGGGATAGGCATAGCGTTTCTGCAGTTCTATCTGGTACCAGCGGCCATCCGCGGAATGGGCGCGTTCGGACAGTTGACGGTTCGACATCGCCAGAATGGGCACGTCGCTATGTCCGATGCGCGTCGTATCCTGGCCGCTGCCGATCTGGATTGGCAGG
>DAHUZH010000378.1 GCA_027306695.1 Acidobacteriaceae bacterium | reverse complement strand
AAAATGCCGCGGGGTAAAGCCCTGCCGGATCGCTTCGGGAGTCTGGGCAAATAGTTTGCGAATGGCGTCGTAAGCGCCCACGTAGGTGACCGGGTTCGAGCGCGGGGTGCGGCCAATCGGCGACTGATCCACCAGCACCAGTTCGCGCACCCGTTCCGCGTGCCGCAGCTCGCGGCAGGCGATCGGTTCGGCGCGCGGACTGCGCAGCCGGGCCTCGAGATTGCGGTAAAGCACCTGATGCACCAGCGTGCTTTTGCCCGAGCCGGAAACGCCGGTCACGGCGGTCAGCACGTGGGCGGGAAAATCAACGTCGAGGCCGCGCAGGTTATTGCGGCTGGCGCCCAGCAGGCGCACGCCGGGGCGCGGCGGGCGGCGCGGATGGTCGCGCGGCGGAGTTGGTTCGGTTCGCGGCTGAGCGCGCGGCGGATGCGGCGCAAATCGACGAAGGAATCGATTTCGCCGTCTTTGTCGCGCAGGCCGCCGCCCCGCTCGAGCATCAGCAGCTTAAAGA
>DAHUZH010000377.1 GCA_027306695.1 Acidobacteriaceae bacterium | reverse complement strand
ACATGCGATCGCCTGATGCATGCCGAACAGCAGCGTCAAATTGCAGTGGATGCCCTCTTTCTCAAGAATCTCCGCCGCCTTGATTCCTTCCCACGTCGATGCAATCTTGATCAGCACACGTTCGCGGGACACGCCGTTTTCGTCGTACTGCTGAATGATTTCCCGTGCCTGTTTCAGCGTGGCCTCCCTGTCATAGGAGAGCCGCGCGTCCACTTCCGTCGAAACACGGCCCGGCACGATCTTCAAAATGCGCTTGCCGAACTCCACGGCCAGGTGTTTGAACGCAAGGTTCGCCACATCGCTGTCTTTTGCGCTATCTCCCAGCTTCTTCTTGGCTTCCTTCAGCACGCCATCCATGATCTGCTGGTATTGCGGCATTTGAGTCGCAGTCGTGATCAAGGATGGATTGGTGGTCGCATCCTGCGGCTTCACTTTTTCAATCGCTTCAATGTCGCCTGTGTCGGCCACGATGACCGTCATTTCCCTCAGTTGTTCCAATTGATTCTTCGACAT
>DAHUZH010000376.1 GCA_027306695.1 Acidobacteriaceae bacterium | reverse complement strand
CATGGCGGATGCACAAGGCGCGGCCGTAAACGGCGTGGAGTTTTTTCTGCAGCGCATCCCGCACGCCGCGCTCCGCGGCGGATAACGGTACGGGCTCGGAGATGATGCCGATGCGGGCGATTTGTTTCAGGGTACGCAGCATGGACGGCTCCGCGTCACAGATCCTGTCCGCTGTAGGACAGGTTGAAGGATTTATTGATGAGCGGAAAATCCGCCACGATGTTTCCGATCACCGCGTGTTCTATCACCGGCCAGTTCTGCCAGGAAGGATCATGTGGGTGACAGCGGCGGATGCTGCCGTCGGCACCGGGCTCCAGGGCGACCAGCACCGGGCCGCGCCAGCCTTCGATCCAGCCGATACCCAGCCGTCCCGCGGGCGGCGGCATGGATCCCCGCACGTCACCACCAGGCAGATTTTCCAGCAGCACCTGACACAAACGCAGCGATTCCAGGGTTTCCTCGAAGCGCACTGCCACCCGCGCGGCCACGTCGCCCTGCAGCCGGCCCGCCATG
>DAHUZH010000375.1 GCA_027306695.1 Acidobacteriaceae bacterium | reverse complement strand
GATGGCACCACTCGTCCGCGAGAGTCCAACACCGAGATGTGGTTAGTTGCTAACGGCATTTGCACATCCACCGTCACAATGCCAGAGCGCTCCCAGCCCAGTGGATTGAAGACAAAGATGGGGGCTGCGCCCGCAACCCGCGTATCGGCCTGTGCTGCAATTGTCTTTAGAGCCTTGCTGGAAATCTCTTGGGTGGCCCAGCGCACCTGGTCGTAATCTCGCTGCGCATCCTTATAGATCACGCCGATGCCGGAGCCAGCCGCGAGATCGTGGAACTGATTGAACGTGATCTTTTTCCAGGCGTCGGTCAATTCTTCGCCGGGATAGGTATTCCCATCCAGCCACGCCAAGGAGGCATACTTCTCTGCATTCAGCGCCCACTCGGAACTCTCCCGCATATTGCGTTTATGGTTGGCTTGCGTGGTGAAGACGCCGCGGTGAAATTCAAGGTAAAGTTCATCCTTCCATGTGGGGATAGCGACCTCGCCCTCAGGTGGAGTTGACGGTTCATGA
>DAHUZH010000374.1 GCA_027306695.1 Acidobacteriaceae bacterium | reverse complement strand
ACTGCCCGATGCGGCCCTGGCTGCTTGTCGCCTGTCTGTCGGCGACGGTGAATCGAGGTTGCTGCTTGCCTTCACCCTATCCGCCTGCATCTGACCCTGTCGCGGGTCGGGTTGTTGACGGAATGCGGTTATGTACGAGCGCGCCCCACTTGCTTCTCTCCTGTAGCGATGGATGGCGGCGAGGCAGAACGCCGGATTGTTTGCAGTTTCCTCAAGCGCGTCCTGAGCAGCCGCCCCGTTGGCGGGGATTTCGGTACGAGCGCCATTCCTCCAGTTTTTCCCCTGCTCTCCCTCGGTCACTCGCTCGGTGCTTTTCCCGCGCCCGGCGGCGCTTCGATGTTCTGCTTCAAGCCCTTCGGGTCTGGGTTTCCAGCAACAAATTTCCCGCGCAAAGAACACGCTGGAAATTTGTTGCTGGAGCCTCCACAGAAAGCACATCTCGGCCTTGGGAGCGGGGCACCTCACGTCGCTTCGCGCAGGAGTGTCCCGAGTGAAATCCGGGCAAAAACCAACAT
>DAHUZH010000373.1 GCA_027306695.1 Acidobacteriaceae bacterium | reverse complement strand
AGCGCCGGAGCCGGTCACGACCAGATCGACAGCACGGTCATTGTTCAGGTCGGAGAGTGTTGCCGAAGCCGACGTGCCTTCCCCTCCAAGTCCTGACTGCGCGGTCCAGTTGGTAAAGGTCTGGTTCCCGTTGTTGCGCCATAAGACGTTGGGACCCGGTCCGGAGTTTGCATTTTTTCCGTTAGGCTGCCCGGTAATGAACAGATCGAGGTCGCCATCATGATCGTAATCGACAAACGTCAACCCTGCGGGACGGTTGAGGGACCGGATGCCAGCTTTTTCGGTGACGTCCGCAAACTTTCCATGTCCCAGATTTCTAAACAGAACGACCCGGTCGATGAAGGCGACCGCCAGATCGGGAAGTCCGTCATTGTCGAAATCGCCAACCGCACAGGCCACGCCGCTGCCGCTGGCCGTCAGTCCCATCCGCGCTGTAGAAACCTCTTCCAACCGGGTGCTGCCGGGACTGCGGACCGTATTGCGATAGACGCGAATCGCAGGAGTCCCCTGTCCGGGA
>DAHUZH010000372.1 GCA_027306695.1 Acidobacteriaceae bacterium | reverse complement strand
CGCCGAAGCCGAGGACCGGGTCGATGCGCTCTACCTGCGCTGGACGGAACTGGAAGCGAAGCTGAAGTAGCGGGCGCAGCGGTCCCCACTCAAGCCCACCCGCTCGACTCGCTTTCGCTCACTCAGAGCTGGCTGGAATGGGGCACCCCGGCGTCGGAGTCATTCTGAGGAGTCCGCAAGACGGACGACGAAGAATCCAGACGATGATCGCAGGGTCTACGAGGCGTGGATTCTCTGGATTCTTCACTCCGCTGCGCGGAGCCTGCCCTGAGCGGAGCCGAAGGGTTCAGAATGACTTGTCTTTGAAAAACAATCCCCTAAAACCGTTCTTGTAGTGAGCGGATGGAAGCTGCTATGCTGAGGCGCAGAAAAGTTTATCTCCTCCTCACTCCCGTGTAGAAGAGGTCTTTCGGATGGTCTACTGCAAACCCGGAGAGTGCAGGTCATTTCCGACCGCTTCACGGGCACATTTCTTAGCGCTGCTTGCCTGTCTGCTCCTGCTGCCCACCGTCCTCGCGCGCGGG
>DAHUZH010000371.1 GCA_027306695.1 Acidobacteriaceae bacterium | reverse complement strand
CCCAAACGAGATCGTCAGCCTCCCGACAACAAGCGAGAAGCAAGGACGTCATCACTGTATTGAGCACGGGGCCCAGAACCACACTGCCGGACGGGCTTGCGAAAGCACCAGTGAGCCATCGGTCTTAACTGCCAACGCGCGAGATATCACCAGCTTAAATGCGCCTCATACCCTTTGTTCCTTGCCTTATTGTCCAGACCTTCGGTCTGGTACCCCACTGCCGGGGTGGCAGTAGCAGTTTGACATTTGAGGGAGTCCATCCAAGAAACTCCAAGAGTGAGCCGCCAAGCACACATCAAGGAGAATCTGGATGGACGAATACGAAAGCTTAAGCCACTCGAAGTGGGAGTGCAAGTACCACGTTGTATTTATCCCGAAATGTCGGCGCAAGGTTTTGTATGGAAATCTGCGCAGGCATTTGGGCGAGGTGTTCCGAAAGCTGGCTGAGCAGAAGGAGTGTCGCATTGAGGAAGGGCACCTTCTGGCCGACCATGTACATATGATGATCTCGATTCCGCCGAAGTA
>DAHUZH010000370.1 GCA_027306695.1 Acidobacteriaceae bacterium | reverse complement strand
ATGCGCTTGATGATGCGATCCAGCAGAACCTGTTGCCGGGCATCGACTTCGTCGCCCTGCGTGACCTCGCGCTTCACGCCAACCATGGCGGATTCCAAGCTCGACATGCGCGCCTTCAAGTCGTCCATGTCGTTTTCGAAACGTACGCGAAAATCCCGGACCTCGTTGCGCAGGCCTTTGAGCATCTCGATCAGCAGGTTCTCGGTGTTTTCAGTCATGGAGTCAGTCTAGCCCAACTTTTTGTGATGAGTGGTTTGCAAAACCGCTCCGGCACAAGGACGTGCCGCCGCGACGAAGGTGGTGCGGCTTTGCCGCGTCCGTTCGCTTGCAAACCGCGGCAGGATGCCCGGTTTTGCAAACTGATCGTTCAGTTTGCACCCCTGGGCTTCCAGCCAGCGCTTCGCATCGGCAAAGGTGCAAGCACGCGAACGCGGCAGAGTCGGAGCGCCTTTGCTGCGAGATGCACGCGGGGTTCGTCGCTGCGGGCATCTACAACTCATGCAGGCTCTGCGCCGGCTCCGCCCG
>DAHUZH010000036.1 GCA_027306695.1 Acidobacteriaceae bacterium | reverse complement strand
GGGATGACTAACGGTACATCTTCCTGCATGCGGAAGGCGCTTGAATTTGAAATGACTGCGCATCCAGCGGCGGCAAACTTGGGTTCCAGTTCGCGGGCAATGTCGGTGTCGAGCGCGGCAAAAATAATGCGCGGAGCATTTTCTGGGCTGGCCGGAGACACGGGTAGCGCCGCAATCGACGCGGGCAGCGCAGTGTCGAGCTTCCACCGCACGGCCTCACCGTAAGATTTGCCGCTGGAGCGGTCGCTCGCAGCCAGCCACGTTACCTGGAACCACGGATGGTCCTCCAGGAGTTGGATGAAACGCTGGCCGACCATCCCGGTCGCGCCCAGAATGCCTACACTGAGTTTGTTCTGCATGGGAAAAGGATTGTTTCAGTTATAGCAGCACCTCGCGGCCCGGCGCATTACTTGCTGAAGGTAAAATTCGCGTCCGTTGTTTTTTTGCTTTGCACGGTGATGGATTGCGTCTCGGTCCCCAGCTTTTCCTGCACCGCAACCAGTGTGTAGTTCCCGGGCGGCAGGCCGGAAATGGTGAACTTGCCGTCCGGGCCGGAGACCGCGAAAAATGGGTTCGTCACTACGTTCAGAAATGCTTCCATCCACGGATGGTTATTGCAGCGGACGGGAATCATGAGTCCCGCATGGTGAAAAATGTGCTGCTGTGTGCCACCCATCGGCGGTTGCGAAATGTCGAAACCAGTCGCGTCTTGTTCGCCCGGCGGAACGATGTGGACGTTGTGCATCGTTGGATCGCTGTTGCGGAACTCCACAGGCTGGCCCACCATCGCGCCGATTACATGCGGAACATAGCGGCAGCCTTTTTGGTCGAGCACCACTGGCGCGGTCGATGGCATGTAGGTGAGATTGCCGAGACCATCTTTCACATAAACAAAAACATTCGTCATCTTGCCATCATGGATGGCATATTGCTCGGTATCGTTTGGAGTTTTGCTGGCCACTCCGCAGGCTGGATCCTGCGCCATGTCGATGGCAATTGGCGCGGGCGCTTTGCCTTTGAAGTGGATCGTGCCGGAGATTGTGCCCGCTGTTGCCGGATCGATCTGCGTGTACGTGACCGGCTGTGCTGCGGAGGCTGCGGGTTTATTTGCAGCCGTGTTTTTATTGCAGCCAGCCAGCGCAAGAGCGAGCAGCGGCAGGCCCAGCCAAACTGCGCGAAGGGAAAATTTTTCTGGCATCGTACAGTTTCCTCAGTTCCAAAGAGAAAATAAATCTAGTTCGTTAGCGCCGCAATTATGGCATCGCCGAACTCATTCGTTCCGGCGCTGCCTCCCACATCGCGCGTCAGGGATTGCTTCGCTTCGTAGACCTTCTCGATGGCGCGATGCAAACGATCCGCAGCATCAGCCTCGCCAATGTGTCGCAGCATCAGCACCCCCGATTGCAGCAGTGCCGTCGGGTTGGCGATGTTTTTGCCAGCAATGTCCGGGGCCGATCCATGGACGGCCTCAAAGATGGCGCAATCTTTGCCGAGGTTCGCACCGGGAACTAGTCCCAGGCCGCCGACAAAGGCCGCGCACAAATCGCTGATGATGTCGCCATAGAGATTTTCCAGCAGCAGCATGTCGTACTGGTAAGGGTTGGTCACCAGTTGCATGCAGGTGTTGTCCACCAGATGCTCGCCATAGACCACATCGGGATATTTCTTTGCAACATCGCGGGCGCAGCGTAGAAACAGGCCGTCTGACATCTTCATGATGTTGGCTTTGTGGATGGAATGGATCTTTTTGCGGCCTTCCTGGCGCGCGTACGCGAAGGCAAATTCCGCAATACGGGTCGAGGCTTTTTCCGTAATGATCTTGATCGACTCAACCACGCCGGGCACCACTTCATGTTCGATGCCGACATATTCGCCTTCGGTATTTTCGCGGATGATGAGGAGGTCGATGCCCGGGTAATGCGTCGGTAGGCCGGGAAGATTCAGAATAGGGCGGAAGTTGGCGTACAGCTCAAAGTGCTTGCGCAGGATGACATTGATCGAAGCAAATCCGCCGCCAATGGGGGTCGTCACCGGGCCTTTCAACGCAACACGGTTGCGGTCGATGGAAAGATAAAGCTCCTTCGGAATATATTCCTGATATCGCTCGTACGCTTCCGCCCCGGCCAGCGATTCCTCCCAGCGGAACTTGACGCCAGTCGCCTCCAGAATGCGGACAACCACGCGAGTAATTTCCGGCCCGATGCCGTCGCCCGGAATTAAAGTGACCTGGTGTTCGCGTGCCGCTGCCACAGGGGTGCTCATTTGTTGCTGCTCCTCTTTCTTATCTCTGCGCGCTCTTTGCGGAGCATGCTCAAAGGGATTCCAATTCAGACTTGAATTCATTCACGTCTTTGAAGTCGCGATGTACGGAGGCAAACCGGATATACGCCACAGTGTCGAGCGTTTTCAACTGCCGCATAATCAGTTCACCGACCTCGCTGGAAGTGCGCTCGCGCTCCGCGGAGTCGACGACAAAACTTTCTACCTGGTTCACAATGGATTCCAGTTGAGCGGCTGCCACAGGACGCTTTTCGCAGGCGCGCAGCAGGCCGCTCAAAACCTTCTGACGCTCGAATTTTTCGCGACGGCCATCTTTTTTGATGACCATATAGGGAATTTCGTCCAGACGCTCATAGGTGGTAAAGCGCTTTTCGCAGCGCTCGCATTCGCGGCGGCGGCGAATGGAGTCGGCCTCTTTGCTTTCGCGCGAGTCGACAACCCGGTCCTGGGTAAATCCACAATAAGGGCACTTCATCGGTATGCATTGATTTTAGCAACGTTGCGTGCGGCCCACTATTTTATCCGGCTACGACAGCCGCGCACCGCGCAGGCGCAGGGCATTGCCGATGACGGAAACTGAACTCAACATCATGGCCGCACTGGCCATTACCGGGCTGAGCAGCAGCCCGAAGAACGGATATAGAACTCCAGCGGCAATGGGGATACCGAGTGTGTTGTAGAGAAACGCAAACCAAAGGTTCTGGCGGATATTGCGTGTGGTGGCCTTGCTCAGGGTGTGCGCGCGGACCAGCGCGCGAAGATCGCCGCGCACCAGCACAATGCCGGCGGTCTGGATGGCGACATCGGTCCCTGTGCCCATGGCGATGCCGACGTCCGCCTGCGCCAGCGCGGGCGCGTCGTTGATGCCATCCCCTGCCATGGCGATGCGGCCATGCTTGCGCAGCCGCTGGATCGCTTCCGCCTTTTGTGCGGGCAATACGCCTGCCTCCACCTGGTCGATGCCAAGCTGGCGCGCCACGGCCTCGGCCGTTGCGCGCGTGTCGCCTGTCACCATGACGATGCGCAGACCATCCTTGTGCAGTTGCCGGATCGCATCGCGCGCCGACTCTTTAATTGGGTCCGCAACTGCCAGCACGGCGGCCAGAGCGCCATCGACGGCGACATAGAGGACGGTAGCGCCCTGCTGCGCAAGTTCTTCACCGCAGGCTTCGGCGTCGGCCAGTGGAATTCCAATGGCCTGCATCAGCGCCGGACTGCCAACAGCGACGTTGCGGCCATCGACGGTTCCCGCCGCGCCCTGACCTGGAATGGCCTGGAAATTCTGGGCCGCCGCAAGCTGCAAATGGCGCTCCTCCGCAGCACGGACAATCGATCCCGCCAACGGATGTTCGCTCGAACCCTCCAGGCTTGCCGCCAGACGCAACGCTTCATTTTCTTCGATGCCGCCGAGGCTGACAATCTGCGTCACCTTGGGCTTGCCTTCGGTCAATGTACCCGTCTTGTCGAGCACCAGGGTCTTCACCTGCGCGAAGACTTCCAGCGCGGCTGCGTTGCGGATCAGGACGCCTTCCTGCGCCCCGCGACCCATGCCGACCATGATGGACATCGGCGTCGCCAGTCCCAGCGCGCATGGGCACGCAATGATGAGCACCGCGACCGCATTCACCAACGCGTGTGTGAAATACGGAGCGGGACCCCAATGATACCATCCGATAAACGTGGCAATCGACACCAGAACGACAGCCGGAACAAACCAGCTCGAAACCTGATCGGCCAGCCTCTGGATGGGCGCGCGGGTGCGTTGCGCCTCGCTCACCATGCGAACAATCTGGCTGAGAAATGTTGCGCTACCCACGCGCTCGGCGCGCATCAGTAGACCTCCGGTCCCGTTGACGGTCCCGCCGGTAAGCTGGCTGTTCGGCGATTTTTCTACCGGCATCGGTTCGCCGGAAATCATGGACTCATCGACGCTGCTCGTTCCTTCTACAACTACGCCATCGACAGGCACGCGCTCACCGGGACGCACCCGCAGCAGATTGCCGACCAGGACCAGCAGCAGAGGAAGATTTCTTTCCTTGCCATCGGCTTGTACCACGCGAGCGCTTTTTGGAGCGAGATTCAGCAGAGACTTCAGGGCGGAATTTGTCTGGCTGCGCGCGCGCAACTCCAGCACCTGGCCCAGCAGCACCAAAGTGGTGATGACGGTGGCAGGTTCGAAGTAAAGATGGAGATAGCCTTCTTCATCGCGCAGGCCGGGCATAAGGCGGTGCGACAGCACCAGCAAGGCCACGCTGTAGAAATAACTCACGCCCACGCCGAGGCCAATCAGCGTAAACATGTTCAGATGAAACGTGCGCACGGAAGTCCACGCGCGTTCCAGAAACGGCCAGCCGCACCACAGCACCACCATCGATGCCAGAATCAACTGCATCCACTCGATGAATGGGCTGGTCAGGATGGTGGCGAACTCCTCCGACTGCAACATCCCCAGTACCATCCGTACTACCAGCGGCAAGGTCAGCACGACCGCCACGGCGAAGCGCCGGGTCATATCTTCCAGTTCGGGGTTGCCTTCTTTGACCGACACCACGCGCGGCTCCAGAGGCATGCCGCAGATGGGGCAATTCTGCGGCTCCGGCAGCACAAACTCCGTGTGCATGGGGCAGGTATACTCGATGACTTCGGCCTTCAGCGCGTACTGCGCTGGTTCGAGCGCCATTCCGCAGATGGGGCACGGGCCTGGCTCGCTCGCGTGGACTTCAGGGTCCATGGGGCAGATGTATTCGATTCCATGGATGGCTTTCGCAGAACTGCGTGTGGAGTCAATCGTCGGCTTGTTGGCTGCGAACTTCTGCGGCGCGCCGGGCTGCATGGGTTGCACCGTACCTGTACGCACATATTTTTCCGGCGACTGCACGAACTTGTCCCGGCAGCCCTGGCGGCAAAAGTAATAGGTCGTGCCTTTGTGCTCCGCCTTTGCCGCTGCACGCGCCGTCGTAACCTTCATGCCGCAGACAGGATCCAGCTCCGTTGGCGTGTAATAGGCAGGATTCGCGCGGAATTTCTCGGCGCACGATGTGCTGCAAAAGTAGTACGTCTTGCCGTCGTGCGTGAGGGATGCGGTCGCTTTTTCCGGCGACACCTGCATGCCGCATACAGGATCTTTTACCGTTCCGAATTGTGTCAGTTCAGCCATGCCCTGTCCTTTCAAGGGTCGTAACTACTCAAGACGAACGATCGCGACTTTCCTTACACCCTTCCATCGCAGCTTATTGGATGCTGCCACGCTTATAGATTAGGACTCCCGTTTGGCGGCGGTTGTTGCGGTTGCTGGTCGTTATTTTGCTGCTGCGGATTGGCATTCGACTGCGACTGTTTTTTACCGTCACCCTTGAACACTCCAAAGACCTTGCCAAAGAACCCTTTCTTCTTCTTTTGCTGCTGTCCGTTCGGTATAGCGTTCGCGCCTTGTGAGGGGTTTGCGCCCGTCGGCGCCTCGGGCTGCACGACGTTTGCAGGTGCTGGTGGAATGACAGGTGGAGCGGATTTGTTCCCGAGCCCAAAGACTTTTTGGAAAATGTTGCGTTGGTCGCCACTCGGGTGGTCGCAAGTTCCCGTTGGCTGCGTGCCATCGAGAAAAGCTACGGTGTAATCGTCCGGACAGGAGGCGTCGGCGATCAGGTTCGTGTTTTTATCCAGCGAAAGCTCCGTTATTCCTGCGGGTGGATCGAAATACTGCGTGTCTGAGTATTGCGGCAGTTCCACGGCGTTCTTCATGAACTCCGCCCAGATCGGCGCGGCTGCCTTGGCCCCTTCCAGTTTGACGTCGCTGTAGTCGTCGTTGCCGACCCAGACGATGCAGAGCAGATTGCTGGTGAAACCGGCGAACCATGCATCGTGGGAGGTTCCGGTCTTGCCGGCTGCAGGGGCCATAAAGCCCATGCCGCGAACGCCCTCCGCCGTTCCGTGGTTGATGACATCGCGCATCAGGCTCAGCGTCAGGTACGCCACGCGCGGGTCCAGCACTGGTTTCGAGATGGGTGCGAAATCATCTACAACATCTCCCTCCGATGTGCGTACGGAGGCGATCATGGTGGGGTCGATCTTCACGCCGTTGTTGGCGAACACGGTGTAGGCCCCGGCCATTTCCAGCGGAGAAGCGTTATAAGCACCCAACGCAACAGCGGGCGTCGCCTCCGCAGAGGTAATGCCAGCCTGGTGCGCTAGGTTGGCGACATTGTCGAATCCGACCATTTGCGCCAGCGCCACCGTGGCCACATTCTGCGACTTCATCAGCGCATCCCGCGCCGTCATCATGCCGTAGTTTTCCTTCTTATAGTTATGCGGCGAATACTGGACGTTGCCGTTGTCGAAGCTGAAAGTGGTGTCGTCGTCGTTGAGCATCGTCAATGCGGTAAAGACGCCTTGCTGTCCCGGCAATGGAACACCCGTCAGGCTGCTGTTGAAGGCCGTGGCGTAGACGAAGGGCTTGAACACGGACCCGGTCGGGCGCTGGCTGATTGCATGATCCAACTGGCTGAATCCATAATTGCGTCCGCCGACCAATGCCAGCACCTGGCCTGTATGCGGATCCAAGGCAATGAGTGCGACCTGCGGATAGGTGATGTTCTGGCGGGTCATCACAACGCCGTGACGGGTGTGTCGTTCATAGCGTCTGCGGACCAGTTCGTCCACCTGCTTCATGCCATTCTCTACGGCCACGGTGGCAACCGTTTGCAGATCGGGGTCGAGCGAAGTGTAAATGCGCAGGCCTTCGCCGTTGATATCGCGATCGCCATAACGCTGCGTCAGCTTGTCGCGCACCAGATCGACAAAATAAGGGGCCTCGCGCTCATCCACACTGAACGGCGCCAGGCTGAGCGGAGCAGCCTTGGCCTGCTGCGCCTGCTGCTTCGTAATCGCGTGGGTTTCCACCATCGCATCCAGCACTGTGTTGCGGCGTTCCAGCGCGCGTTTGGGATGCCGGTACGGAGACAGATAATTGGGCCGCTGGATCATGCCGGCCAACAAGGCGGACTGGGGCAGCGTCAGGTCGCGCACGTCGACGCCGAAATATGCCTGAGCCGCTTCTCCAAAGCCGTTGATTGAAAAACTGCCACGCTGACCTAGATTGATCTCGTTCGCGTACATGGTAAATATTTGCTTTTTTGTAAAGCGGTGTTCCAGTTGAAAGGTAATAGCGACTTCGATGATCTTGCGTTTGAAGCTTTTCTGCGGCGTCAGGAAGAAACCGCGCGAAAGCTGCATGGTGAGGGTGGAAGCGCCCTGCTCCTTGTGGCCGGTGCGCAGGTCGTTCCACATGGCCCCCAGAACGCGGTAATAATTGACGCCGCCGTGCTCGAAGAATCTGCGGTCCTCAATCGCCATCACCGCCTGCACCAGATCTGGCGGCAGCTCGTCATACGTGACCAGACGCCGTTTGCCGCGATTTTTGTCCGAAAGACCGGTAATCAGTTCCGGCTCCAGCTCGTAGGCGCCGAGTTGCTGGCCGTCATCGCCCTTGATTGCGGTGACTACGCCTTTTGAGGTATAGGCCGTCGCGCCATCGGGAGCGTGGTAGGACTGCGGCCCAGGCTGGATGTGGATACTGTCTTCGCTTATGGAAAATGTTCCGAGTTGCGAAGGATGCGGCATACCGGCCGTGCTGTAGCCAGCCCGCACAAGGTCGTTCGCAATTTGCTGGACGCTGTACTTCTGCTTGGGCCGAACTTCGCGCGGGGCCGCATAAATTTTTGCTGTCTTCGCGAAAAGCGGCTGGCGCAGCCGTTGCTCGACCACATGCCCGTAGGCATGATAGTAGTACGCAAATACGGCCCCAGTGGCCACGCACACTACGAGCAACAGCGCTGCGAACCCCAGCACCAGTTTTATCTTCCAGTCCAGGTTCGATAGCCTGCCGCGTTTACCACCGCCGCTGCCAGATCGGCGGCGTGGTCGACTACTCACGGTCGCTGTTCCGCCAGTTCGCCCGCTTGCAGTTTTGCCGCCGCTGGCGCGGGAATAGGTACGCGTAGGTCGTTCGTTTGCCGCCATCAGTCTTTTAGACTCACTTTCACAACGCCTGGCTGCGCCGGGTTGCTCTCAATCGATGTTTTGCCATGCTTTATAGCCTATGCCGTAGCAGAGGGGATGGCAGCCTGCACCCGTTCCCGTACCAGGTTTGATACTGCGGCAAGCGATACGTCTTCGCTGGTTTTCGTGGAGCGTGTCACTAACTCCACCATGCCTTCGGAGACTTTCTTGCCTACGTTCACACGGAAGGGAATTCCGATCAGGTCCGCATCCTTGAATTTCACCCCGGCGCGTTCCTCGCGGTCGTCCAGCAGCACATCGAGACCGGCAGCTTCCAGCTCGCCAGCAATTTTTTCTCCCGCCGCCAGCAGCGCCGCGTCTCCCACATTCGTAATCGTGACCACCACGTCATAGGGTGCAATAGACGGCGGCAGAAAGAAGCCGTTGGCGTCGAAGTTCTGCTCCACACATGCTGTTAGGATGCGCTCAATGCCGATGCCGTAGCTGCCCATGATCGGAGTGACTTCTTTCCCGTTTGGATCCAGCACACGCGCGCCCATGCTTTCGGAATACTTGTAGCCCAGCTTGAAGATGTGGCCCACCTCTACCGCTTTGCCAATCTTGAGCGGAGCGTTGCAATGTGGGCAGCCTTCGCCTTCGCCCACATTGCGGATGCTGGCGGCGACCGTCCAGGTGAAGTCGCGGCCCGCCGTCACATTCTGGAAGTGATAATCGAGCTTGTTTGCGCCACAGATCATATTGGCGCGATTTTCCAGCGCGTGGTCCACCACCACGCTCAGGTCTGGCGTCATCAATTCCTTCGCGGGCGTCAGACCGACCGGCCCAAGAAAGCCTGCTGGCGCGTGGAAGTAGGCCTCCAACTCCTCCGCAGTCATGGCCCGCAACTGGGTGGCGCGCAGCAGGCCGGCCAGCTTGGTTTCATTCACGGTGTGGTCGCCGCGCAAAAACACAGTCACCGGCATCCACGCTGGCTTGCCTGCGGCATCGCGTTGCTCCGCCATATAGGCCACGCACTTGATGTCCTGCGTCGCGCTGACCTTCATAAAGGCGGTGATGTCGGCAATCGCGCCCATGCCCGGCGTATGCACCAGTTGTGGCATGCCGTCGCCGATGGCGGCAAGGTCTTCGGCGGGCGGCAACTGCGAGGTCGCCTTCTCCGTATTCGCCGCGTAGCCGCACTGCGCGCAGCTTGCGATCAGGTCCTCGCCGGCTTCGGTGTAGACCATGAACTCCTGCGACTGCGAGCCGCCCATCGCGCCCGAATCCGCATCGACGGCGACAAACAGCAAGCCGCACCGCGAGAAAATCCGCCGATAGACAACGTCGTGTTTCCGATAGCTGACATCCAACCCAGCCGCGTCGAGGTCGAAGGAATAAGCGTCCTTCATGATGAATTGCCGCACGCGCAGCAGGCCGGCCTTGGGCCGCGGCTCGTCGCGAAATTTCGTCTGGATCTGATACCAGATTTGTGGCAACTGTTTATAGCTGCGCAGCTCTTTGCGGGCGATCTCCGTCACCACCTCTTCATGTGTCATGCCCAGGCACAGGTCCGCGCCCTTGCGGTCCTTCAGGCGGAACATGTTTTCGCCCATCGTGCTCCAGCGCCCACTCTGCTCCCACAACTCGCGCGGCAGCAAGGTCGGCAGCAGAAACTCCTGCCCGATGGAGTCCATCTCCTGACGCACGATGCCGATAATTTTCTGCATCGAGCGCTGTCCCAGAAAAAGGTAGGAATAAATGCCAGCGCCCAGTTGCCGAATATATCCAGCACGGACCAGAAACTTGTGGCTAGCGACTTCGGCGTCCGCCGGAGCTTCGCGAAGGGTAGGTAAAAACAGTTTCGACCAGCGATGCATGCGGTATGGGTACTTTCTCGCCCACGCGGAAACGTACTCACGCAGGTCTTTTGAGTGAAAACTCTATTCTAAATTGTGTGCGGGTTACGGTGAACTTTGTCGTCCTTCGTTGCGCTGTGTTCAGGGCAACAAATCATACAGTTTGTCATCCCGACCGCAGTCCGCCTCGGCGGACGTAGTAGAGGGACCTGCGTTTCGGCAATTCAGCCGGGTAGGATTGGACAAATGTCAAATCAGCTCCGTCCCCCACAGATCATGCAGATGGACCACCCCCAGCGCATGGCCGGCATCATCAACCACCACCAGCGAAGTGATCTTGCGCTCCTCCATCTGGCGCAGCGCTTCGACGGCAAACACCTGCACGCCGACGGTCTGCGGATTGCGGTTCATTGCATCGCCCGCCGTCCGCGCCAGTGCCGCCCCACCATCGTGCTCCAGCAGCCGACGCAGGTCGCCATCGCTCAGCAGCCCCACCAGCCGCCCTTGCTCGACCACCGTCGTCATTCCCAGACCCTTGCGCGACATTTCATAGATCACGTCTGGCATGGGCGTGCTTGGCGCGACCTGCGGCAGGGCCGCCCCAGCGTGCATCAGTTGCTCGACGCGCATCAGCCGCTTGCCCAGTTTGCCACCCGGATGCAGGTTGGCGAAATCCTCGGCGCGAAAACCCTTGCGCGCGGAGACGGCAATCGCCAGCGCGTCTCCCAGCGCCAGCATCGCGGTGGTCGAGGCGGTGGGCGCAAGCCCCAGCGTGCAGGCCTCCTGCTCGACCGAGCAGTCGAGCGCCACATCGCTGGCCAGCGCCAAAGTCGAGCGCAGATTGCAGCAGAAGCTAATCAGCCCGTCGCCGATCCGCTTCAGCATTTCCAGCAGCCGCAGAATTTCTTCCGTCTCGCCGCTGGCGGAAAGCGCAATCACCACATCGCCTTTGGCCAGCATGCCCAGGTCGCCATGGTGCGCCTCGGCAGGGTGCAGAAATAGCGCGGGCGAACCGGTGGAACTGAGCGTCGCCGCAATCTTCTGCGCGATGATGCCGCTCTTTCCCATTCCTGTGACGACGACGCGGCCGCGCGCCTCGCCGCAGGCCAGAATCATCTCCACCGCGCGGGCAAAGTCCGTCGCCATGCCGCCTTCCAACCGCTCAGCCAGCAACAACAGGGCGTTCGCCTCAATGCGCACCAGTGCGGCGGGATTCATGGATTTGTCCCGACCACCAGTGCTGATTGCGGAGCCGGGTTCAAGACTTCGAGCTGGTTTTGTTTCACTCATCGGGATCGTGCATAGAATACTGGACTGATGAGACTGCGGCGCATCGAAGCGATTTGAGACTTGAGACTATGGTAGCTGTAAGCCCAGTGGCGATGCGGCCTTGCCAGATTGCTTGAGCATGTGCGCGGCAATCAGAACATTCGCTTGCACATCAGATGGCTGATTGTGAATAATTGAGAGCATCCTCCATATGGCGTTCATATCCTCCCCCAACGTTCGCCTGTAGAGCACAATCCTGAAGATGCCCAGATCATGTTCCACCCGAGCCAACAATCCCTCTGTATTGAAAATCTTGTCTAGTCCGATTGCAATCATCCGTACTGAAAATGGATTGCCATGCGTAAGCGCATTTAAGCAATTGAGGAATGGCTCGTTGATGCCGGGCATCTTTTCCATGAGAGGTGATACGCTACCCATTCCAAGAGCCTTATTTAACATGGCATCCATGTTTTCCAGTGTAGGGCTACCGGCATCTCTAAACGTCAAAGTCTCCGCCATCTTGAGCTTCTCTTCGTTTGCCCACGCCAGAAACCAAATTCCGCGCCGCGTGTACTCTATGAAGCTCCTCAGTGTGACGAGGAAATGGAAATCATTGATTCCACGCTGGCGTTGCAGTCCCTTGCAGATGGCTTCGCTCGCATTCAGATAACGGATTGCAACTAAAAGCCGATGCTGATCCTTGTCCAATCGCACGATATCTTCCATCCCATTATCCTCAGAGGCACTATATCAGTAGGAATCCCGTAAACCCTTCGCACAGCCTGTAAAGCCCCATTTTGATCCCTTCACCGCAGACACACCGAGATTGACCCACTGCCAAGGATCTTCGCCAATCATGCAGCCACTTCCCGCACTCGATACAATAAAGGGTTGCCTGCGCGGAGAGATTCTTTCCCACGCATCCGGCATCCATTGTGAAGGAGCATGCATGAAGCGCAGCGCAATCGTCGTGCTGGTATTGATCGCTGGAATTACCGCCATGATCTGGGCTGGGGTGATGGCCTATCGCATTCGCAAGTCCATGGACGCGCAGCCGTCTGTGTCGATGACCATGGCGCAGCCCGCAGGAAACGCGGCCGCTCCGGCAGCGGCAAGCGCCGACTCTCCCGAAGCGCAGGGCCTGCCGGACCTGCGCGGCAAGCAGGCCCCGGGCTTCACGTTGAAAACGGTCGATGGCAAAACGGTCTCGCTTTCCGACTACAAAGGAAAGGCCGTGCTGGTCAATTTCTGGGCGACCTGGTGCGGTCCGTGCAAGCTGGAGATGCCGTGGCTGATCGAGCTGCAAAAGAAATATGCGGCGCAGGGCTTTACCGTCCTTGGGATTTCAGAAGATGACGACAATGCCCAGAAAGTGGGGGAGTTTGCCACAAAGTCGGGCATGGATTATCCCGTGCTGATGTACAGCGACCAGTTGAATAAAGCCTATGGCGGGATCGATTCTCTGCCCACCTCCTACTATGTGGGGCGCGATGGCAAGGTTGTGGCGGAGGTGGCCGGCCTCATTTCAGAGAGCGAGATGGAAGCGAACATCCAGAAGAGTCTCGCCAGCAAAGGGGCCTGAGCGATGCGTAGATCATATTTTGTTTTCAGCGTGGTGCTGGCTGCGGCATTCAGTTGCGGACTGACGGCGATGGCGCAATCGACATGGCAGCCGGGCCATCCGGGGATTGGATTCGGCCAGCCGCCCGCCAAGCAGTGGGTGCAGATGGTCTCCTCACCGGAGCTTGCCGTACCAGCGGCGAAGCAGTCTGCCGCGCAAAAAGGTGCGGAGGTGCGCTTCGTCATTCAGAGCGGCCTGCACATCAATTCGCATACGCCGAACTCGCAATTCCTGATTCCAACCACGCTCACGCTCGAAGCCCCGAAGGGCGTTGCGATTGACCGCATCGACTATCCGCAGGGCGTGGATTATCACTTTGAGTTTGCGCCCAAGGATGCGCTCAGCGTGTATACCGGGGAGTTCGGCGTGCTCGTTCACGTCCACGCCAAGCCGGGCCGGTACAAACTGCACGGCCAGCTCCACTATCAGGCATGCGACAACCGTGCCTGCAATCCGCCGAGGACGCTGCCGTTGACGCTGGATGTAGTCGCGCAGTGAGAAGGCTATAGATTCAAGCAATCTGCTTGGCCGCTTGCAGGCGCTGTACAACTCGTTCCCGGCCCAGGCAAAGCATTACCGTAAACAGGCTGGGGGCCACGCCCTGACCGGTAAGGGCAACGCGCGCGCCGTTGATGAGCGCACCCGCCTTGACTCCTTTTTCAGCGGCGAATTCGCGCAATGTCTGCTCGGTCGACGCTTCCGTGAATGGTTCCAGCGTGGCGTAGCGCTGGCCCAGCTCGGTGAGCAGGCTGCGCACCGCTGCATCGCCCAGAAATTTTTCGACCGCTGCTGGGTCCATGGCAAACTCGTCGCCAAAATAAGCTAGAAATGTTGACGCGAAATCCTTCAGGCTGCGGGCGCGTTGTTGCAACAGAGGAATGGCTGCGAGGATTTCCTCGCGGCTGCGCGTGGGCTGGTACTGCGCGTGTCGCCACTCTTCTTCGATCAACGGAAGCAGGCGCGCGGGATCATAGGCGCGAATATATTCCGTGTTGTACCAGGCCAGTTTGTCGTTGTTGAAGACGGCGTTGGAGTGCGCGATGCCGTTGAGCGAAAACATCTCGATCAACTCCTCGGTCGAGAACAGCTCACGATCGCGGCCATCGGGCTGCCGTGCCGCTTCGCCAGGACTCCAGCCAAGCACGGCCAGGAAATTTCGAAATGCCTCGGGAACGATCCCCATGTCTTTGTATGCCAGGACGCTGGTGGCCCCGTGCCGCTTGGAGAGGCGCGTCTTGTCCGGCCCCAGGATGAGTGGGACGTGGGCAAACACAGGCAGGGAAGCGCCGAGCGCCTGGTACTGCAAAATCTGTTTGGGAGTGTTGGAGATGTGGTCCGCTCCGCGAAGAATGTGCGTCATCCGCATGTCCAGATCGTCGGCCACCACGCTCAGGTGATAGGTGGGGATGCCGTCGGAGCGCAGCAGGACAAAATCTTCCAGTTCCGCGTTGGCAAATTCCAACCGGCCAAAGACGGCATCGTCGAACGCAGTCACTCCCTCGCGGGGGACCATGAAACGCACCGCTGCGCGCTCTCCCCGTGCGAGGCGCTGTGTCGCTTCCGCTGCGGGTATGCTGCGGCATCGGCCATCGTAGCGAGGAACGGCTCTGGATTCCGCTGCGGTTGCGCGGCGAAGCTCCAACTCTTCTTTGGTGCAGAAACAATGGTAGGCGTGGCCGCTCTCCAGCAGCTTGCGGGCGGTCTGGGTGTACAGCCCCAGGCGCTGCGACTGATAAAACGGGCCTTCGTCCCAGTCGATGCCCAGCCAGCGCAGGCCATCCAGAATGCCGGTGACCATTTCGTCGGAGGACCGCTCAAAATCGGTGTCTTCAATGCGAAGGATGAAGTCGCCGCCGGTGTGGCGGGCGAACAGCCAGCTAAAAAGGGCGGTGCGGGCGCCGCCGACATGCAGGTATCCGGTGGGAGAGGGGGCAAAGCGTACGCGGGTTCGATGCAGGTCAGGATTCATTGGGGTTGGCGTCAAACTTTTATCCTAATTGCTAGCGGGCCAAAATGAATTCTGCAGCATGCAAAAAGCCCCGGCGGAGGGCCGGGGCTTTTCAAGGCAACTACTAAAGTTGCGCGGTTCAGAACAAGTGGAAGGAAACACCCGCGGAGTAAACCCATGGCGTTAGGCCGGTGGGTGGGAAGTCCCAATGCTGGTATTCAAAGTCCGCAGGCCGTATGGTCCAGCGATGATTGAGGTGGATGTCTAAGCCGCCACCGCCCGCCAAAGTCGTATAGTTGTATATCTGGTTGGAAATGAAATCCGGATAATGGAATCGGCTTCCACCAGCAAGAAATTTGACGTACGGTTCCCAGCGACGGCCTATGGTGTACGTGACACGCGGGCCACCGAGAAAGTTCTGCGAGTAGACGCCCGATTTCGTATCGAAGTTCAGAAACCGCGCTTCTCCTTCGATGCCTACGCCGATATTGCGCCAGACATGATAGTCGAAATCGCCATATACGCCGAGGCCATAGTTGTGATGCTGTCCGTAATCCATTTGCCCATCGGAGAAGAATCCGCCAACATATATGTTGGCGTTCTTGGGCGTAACAGGAGCAACAGCCTGCGCATGCAGGAGGACCGGGAAGAGCAGGAAAACAAGCCCGCCAATGAATTTTCTACCCACAGTAAAACCTCCCCTAATGAGAGAAAGAATCGAACATCTGATCTGGAGGCAGTGTCTGTTTGTATCTGCCCCCAGTTGGTGTCACAGATTAATGTGCAGACCCTTGCGAGTCTCCAGAGTTGGATGTACCGTTGCCTGGGGAGGCTGCTCCGGTAGATACGGGAATTGTTGCCGGAGCACCGTAACGGCGTAGCCGGAAGAACACAGGGGTCAGTTCAAGCGGCATCTTGTCGCTTGGGCTAAGGACGGCCACCGGTTTAGAATTCATCTGCTCTACCGAATCATTCCACGAATCCACACGGAGATGGCTACCCAAGGGCAGTGCTGCGATCTGTCGTACATTGTACATTTCGAGATTGGGCGCCCTGGCGACCAACGCGCTTAACCAAACCTGATCGTCTGCCGGGCTGGTAAACAGGGAATCTCCCAGTTGCGGCTGCATCAGTTCCGGTATCGTCTTGGCGCGCGCTTCTATCATCTTTAGATACAAACCTGCATTGCCCAGTTTGTCCTTGTACGGGGAGTTATTCAGGAGTACGAGGGCCTTTTTGGCCGCCTCTTGATTTTCTGCATCGCTGTGATGGAGCGGGACCCGGCGGATGGTCGCCTGGTCGGCAAACATCAGGTTATCGGGAAAGGCAAACTCGGTATCGACTTTATGTCCTAATACCAGGTGCGCCAGTTGGAAGGAGAGCACGGATGCCAGGTCCTCTTCATACGGAAGAGTATCGATCAGGCCCTTGCTGAGCACGATGGTGTTGCCAATGGTGAGCGACTCCAGCGGGGTCGTCAGCAACACGCGGCAATGGACCGGTTCGGGCAGCGCAATGTTGTTGGTGACGATAAGATTGTTCGTAACCTGTTCGAGCACCTTGTCGAAATTGCTGGGTGCTGCAAGTAGACCGGCCTGGAACAAGCGGTCAAGAATGTTGGTTTCCGCCTGCTGGGACCACATGCGCGATGCTTGCAGAGGGCTGACATCCTGCGCACTCTCGCTGGTGTCTTTGACCGCGTCTATTTTGACGGTTGCATTGTCGTTGGCCGAAGCTGGCATACGCAGGTTATATCCCCAGATCCATGTTTGCGCACGGAAGAATTCCGCCTGGTCGGGAACAACACCGGGCCCATGTTCTTCCGCATATACGGCGGATGGCAGCCACAGGCCGGGCTGTACGTTGGTACGCCAACTGTCGAAGTGATAGTAGATATGGCGGCCATTCTTGCTGGTGTATGTGCCGCTGAAACGGACAATGTTGCCGCCCGTATCTTCCAGCCAGACGCGGCCAATAAAGCGTCCTGGGCCAGAACCCGGCTTCGGCATCACGTCGAAGAGATAGGTGCGGACGTCTCCCAAAAACTCACGGCGGACAAATTGGAAGTCGTAGTGCTGGCGATCGAAATGGTTAGCGTCGAGCAGCAGCATCTGCACGAAACCCTGCGCGACATATTCAATTTTGAATGCCTTGGTCAGTCCATTCACGAACATGACCGAGCCCTTGTACATATTTTTCTTGTTGCCAGCTTCCTGGTAGCGATTGTCCTCGATAACGCGGCCGAAATCGACGCGGCCCAGGAAATAATGGTCATCGACAGGCACAGCGCTGAGCTGCGTGTCCGGCTTGAAGTCCTGGATATAGGTCTCCACTACCGGTGCGCGCTGTTGCAGCGCCATGAGCACAGTTTTTTCATGCATCGACCCCTGGTCGATCAATCGGACCATTTCGGGGGTCAATCTATTCTGAGGCATGGAGGACTTATTATGCCGGGCCGAGGCGGGGAGGGCGATCGATACCAGCAGCAGAAAGGCCCAGGCTCTGCTGTCGGTAAAGTTAGGGGTAATCTTCGGGAATCGCATCATTGGTGTTCCTTATATTACTTAAGTTTATGTTGAACCGTTAAAAATTAAGCCAACTTGGAAATCGATCCGATACTAATGATAGTGTCGGTGGCTGCCCACATATTACTTAAGTTTAAGTTGAACCGTTAAAAATTAAGCCAACTGGAAATCGATACGATAATAGGTGGTAGTGTCGACAGGCTTGCCGTCGCGCGTTGCAGGCTTGAAATGAGTCTGCTCGGCTGCCCGGATCGCTTGTTGGTCCAATCCATGGCCCAGCCCCTGCACCACGCGAATCACATGCACTCGCCCATCGGCGGAGAAGCGCACTTCCAGCACAACCTCGCCTTGAATCTTTAATTGTTTTGCTTCCGCAGTGTACTCCGGTCTGGGGTGGGAAATCACCTGAACTGTGGTTTCATTTCCCGTATTTGCCACAACCATCTTGGGAGCATTGGTGGTCAGAGCATTGTCGTGGAATGCGCCCTGCTTGACCGTACCGCGCGGGCCATTCGTTTGGGGCCCAGTCATACCATTGGAAAACCCGACCGAGGCCACTTTACCGTGTCCACTGCCACCGCCGCCAGGCACTCCATGCGCATAGCCGGAACCGAAATCCACGCCGCCCACTTTACCGCGTCGTGCGGAACCGGAACCGTTGGAGTCGCCAATGGCGCTCTGGAAACTGCCGTAGGCCGCAACCGTGGCTGGGCGATTCGCCGAGGGGTTGGCATGGACACCCATGGGATCTCCAAAACCGCCAGTCTTAGTGGAAGTCGGTCCCTGGTTGTTCGCAACGGCCGTCGGGATATTGGTATGGAACGTTCCAACCTTCGGCTGCGGAGGCGCCGCCACGGAATCTGGCCGGTAAGGCGGCAACACTGGAGCGCTCATGTTGTTCATGTGGACGCGGGCCAGTTTGGGTTGCGTCTCGGTCGGGGCCGGTTTATAGGTAATTTTAGGCGCAATACGATTCAGCAAATCCGGAGTTGGCGGTGTAATCTGCACGCGCGGACGAATGATGGGCTGCACGGTCTTGACGACGGGAACTGGCATCAGCAGTTCTGTCGCCACTTCACGCTGCTCAACGACCTGATGATGCACCATCGCGACCGAGAGGACCAAAATAAGCGCGATCACGGAGAGGTTGATGATCAGGCTCACCGTAAACGCCTTGTTTCGTCCCTCTGGCTCAGGTAGCAAGCCGAACGTAGCAATTTCGCGGCTGGAAGAGCCGCGTTCGCGGTTTCTGGGAGTGCGGGGTGGCAATCCAGAATTTGATCGCGATGAAAATTCTCTTGTCGCAAAACTCGTCATACTACTTTCCCTCTGACATACTCAAGCTGCCGGATATCCACAAAAGCAAGCTAGAACACAAAATCCAAGCCCAAAAACAAGCTGGCAATTCCTAGCAGGTTGCATCGCGAATGTATCGGCTCCTACCTAAAAATGTTTTTTTAGAATCCTTCATCTCATCTCAAACAGAGAACATAAAAATCGAGACAGAAGCGGTTCAGTCAGCATTTCAAGCAGGTATTAACCTTAGATGCTCCACATCCAGGACAAGTCAAGTTCCCCAAAAAATACAGGTATTGTATAGGGTGACCGTCCGCTCTTTTTATCTACTCCAGACAACAGTGACGCTGCTCCAGGTTCCCGGTGATTTGGACATGTTTGCCACTGAGTATGCCACACTTAGAGGATTTTGGAGTGAATTTCGTCAATCCATGATTTCAGGAAGCCAGTCGGTTAACGACTTCCCAATCCGTGGCTCCGTTATAAACTTCCCACTCGACGTTGGGATATCATCCAAAAAAGACTGAAATGCAGCGCTGTTCTTTTAAATTTCAAGCGCTGGCACTGGCTCCCGTTTGCAAATAATCTTGCGTTTCCAACAAGATGGCTTTATCAGGCCAGTTGGTCCTCGACAATAAAGGAGATTTCCCCTTGAATGTTCTTATCACTGGCGGCGTCGGGTATATAGGAGGCACCGTTGCCAAATTGCTCATGGAGGCTGGGCACGGCGTTGTCATCTACGACAATCTTTGCCATTCCCAGCGTTCGGCTGTTCCCCTCGGTCCGGTCTTTATCGAAGGTGACGTCAATGACCGGGCCAAGCTCGAAGCCGTGTTTCATGAACAAGAAATTGAAGCTGTATTGCACTTCGCTGCCCTGATTGAAGCGGGCGAAAGCATGCTTCAACCTGAACTTTATTTTAGCAACAATACTGCCTCCACGCTGGGTCTTTTGCAAGCCATGGTGTCGGCTGGCGTAAAAAAGCTCGTATTCTCTTCTACAGCAGCAGTTTATGGAGAGCCGGAAATTACTCCCATTCGCGAAGACGCAGCCCTGCGCCCAACCAATCCCTACGGTGAATCGAAATTGCTGGTCGAGCAGATGTTGCCCTGGCTGCATCGCATTCACGGGCTGCGCTACGCCAGCCTGCGGTATTTCAACGTTGCAGGCGCGATTGCCGGTCGGGGAGAGGCGCACGAACCGGAGTCGCACTTGGTCCCGCTGGTACTGGATGTTGCGTTGGGACGCCGCAAAAATATCCGCATCTATGGGACGGACTACCCGACGCCCGACGGGACCTGTATTCGCGACTACATCCATGTTCGCGACTTGGCCGAGGCGCATATACTGGCGCTGGCTGCGCTCGAACATCAGGGCCGCATGATTTACAACCTTGGCAATGGCCGTGGATTTTCCGTGCGCCAGGTGGTCGAGTCCGCGCGCAGAGTGACGGGCCATCCGATTCCAGTGGAAGAGACACCGCGAAGGCCCGGGGACCCTGCCATCCTGGTTGCCAGTTCAGACAAGGCCATGCAGGAGTTGGGCTGGAAGCCCCATTACACGAACCTGGATGCCATTATTTCCAGTGCCTGGGAGTGGCACCAGATTCGCTATCAATAGTCCAAAATCGTCCGCTCAACAATCTGGGCCAATCCTTTCGATGTTCTGCACGATCAACATAAGTATTTGGCCTGCAGGACTGTTCAAAGAGATGCGGAAAGCGTCCAATAGATGACATCGCTGAGTGGAAAATCCACTGTATGGACTGTCGTTGGCAAGTAAGTCGAGCAGACGATTTGCAAGGAGGGCAATCATGAAGGTGCATCGTGGGATGTGGACTGTTCTTCTCATCGGGGTGTGCCTGGCGGCATCGCCAGCAATTAGCCAGGAGCGTCCTGCAGAGGAACTGGAAGCCGCGCCAACTGCGCAATTGGTCGTTACCGCCAAAGTCAACAGATCGCGCCCTGTTCCCACTGTCCAGCAGAAAGATGTCGAGGTGCTGTTGAAGGGCCGCCCGGCAAAGATATTCGACTGGGTGCCGCTGCAAGGGCAGAATGCCGGAGTGCAGCTTGTATTTTTGATCGACGATTCTGTACGGTCATATTTTTCCTTACAAATTTCATCATTGAGAAAGTTCATTCTCGCGCTTCCGCCGTCGACGGAAGTGGCCGTCGCGTACATGGACAATGGGCGCGCGCAGATGGCGCAGAAGCTCACCAGCGACCATGCGCTGGCGGCAAAATCTCTGCGTGTACCCAATGGCATTGTCGGGATCAGTGGCAGCCCATACTTTGTCCTGTCTGACCTGGCGAAGCACTGGACTACTCAGGTCTCCCAGACAAAGACGCCGCGCCGCGTGGTGTTTATGGTGACCAATGGCGAAGATCCCTACTATCGCAGTTCCGATCTGCAGAACCCTTATGTGGCCGCCGCCATTGCGGACTCTCAAAAAGCAGGATTGCTCGTATACTCCATTTATTTCCGCGACCAGGGTTTCGGCGGTTCCAACAGCATCGGGACACTCTACGGACAAAGTTATCTGCTGATGGTTGCGACCGGGACTGGAGCGGAACTGTACACGCAAGAGATGTCGAGTCCGGTATCGTTCGATCCATTTCTCAAGCAATTCAAAACGTCTTTAGAACATCAATATCTGCTGGTGATCGACGCTAATGGGTCCGGTCTTCAGCAGGTCAAGGTCAAATCGAAAAAGCCAGGTCTTAAGCTGGTTGCGGCCACCTATGTCAATGTTGGCGCGAAGCGTTAGGTCCCGTCTTAACACGCGCCTACCGAAACCACCAGCGCAAGCACCGCCAGCAACAACACAGCCGGCATGACCCGCCAACCTACGCGCAGAAAGTGCCACGCGCTGATCTGAATGTTTTCGCGCCGCAGTGCGATCAGCCAAAGAATGGTCGCGAGCGATCCTGTAACTGACAGGTTCGGCCCCAGGTCGATGCCCAGCAGCACGGCTGCATGCACCACCGCTGAACCATGCGCGGCCTTCACCGCCGCTGCGGCAATCAATCCAGTGGGCAGATTATTGATCAGGTTCGAGGCTGTGCCAACGCTGAGAGCGACTGCGCCTAATCCCAAAATCGGCGGCCAGTGCGCGGCTGCGATCAGGCCATCGGCGGAAATCTTCAGCGCTCCGGAGTGGGTCAGTGCTTCCACCATCACAAACAGGGCCGCCACCAATGGCAGAATGCCCCAGGACATATGAAGAATTGCGTCCGTCATGACGCGCCATTGCCGGCCAGCAACGAACAGCATCACCACGCAAGCCGCTCCTATCGTGGCCAGTCCCAGCGGGCCGCGCACGGCGGAGGTCCCCAGCAATGCGCCGGCCGCCAGCAACACGCCCACCGCCGCCCGTTTGCCACGCGGGTTCAGCGCCGCCGGTTTGCTGCCATCCTCGATGCCGATGCGCAGGTCCTTGCGGTAATGCCAATGCAACAGCGCGAACGTTCCTGCGATGGCGGCCAGCGCGGGCAATGAAAATATTCGCAACCACTCGTCTAGAGAGGGCAACTGGCCATCGAACACGACAAGATTCGCCGGATTGGAGATGGGCAGCACAAAGCTGGCGGCGTTGGCGATAAAAGCGCAGGCAAACAGATAAGGCAACGGGGAGGTCTTCGTGCGGCGAACGACAGCCAGCACCGCCGGTGTCAGCAGGACCGCAGTAGCGTCATTTGAGAGCAGCACCGTGACCACGACGCCAATGCCGTACACCAGAATGAAGAGACGCGCCTGCGAGCCTCTGGCATGCTCCATCGCCAGGGCCGCCAGCCAGTCGAACACGCCGTGCTGCCGCGCTAGTTCCGCCAGCAGCATCATGCCCGCCAGAAAAAGATAAACGTTGCTTCCGGCGCGCACGGCGCTCCATGCCTCCGAGAGTGGAAGCAGGCGGAAGATCAGCAGCATGCAGGCCCCTCCGGTGGCCCAGACATACTCTGGAATATGCCGTGGCCGCCAGAGGATCAGCAGAAATACCTGGGTGCATATCACCCACGTCGCGATTTGGGCCAGATGCGGGAACATGAAAGTTTGATTGTCGCAGATACCGGCAAAATCCACAGTTGCAAGGTTTGCCCCGCAATCGTTTACCATGGCTTGGTTGGAGTACCCATGCAAGCCCTGCAACTGACGGAATATAAGAAACTGCAATTGATGGACATTCCTGTGCCCGAACCTGCGCCGGACGAGGTGTTGATTCGCGTGTCTGCCTGCGGCATCTGCGGCAGCGACGTGCATGGCTACGACGGCTCGACCGGTCGCCGTATTCCGCCGCTGGTGATGGGTCATGAGGCTGCCGGCGTGATCGACGCGATTGGTGCCGATGTGCGCGCGTTTGCCATCGGAGAGCGCGTCACGTTCGATTCAACCATCTCCTGCGGCGCATGTAGTTTTTGCAAAACCGGCGCGGTGAATCTTTGCGATCGCCGTCAGGTGCTCGGCGTTTCCTGCGGAGACTATCGCCGCAATGGGGCCTTTGCGGAATATGTGGTAGTGCCCGCGCGCGTGCTGTACCGGCTGCCGGGCACGCTCGGTTTTGCCGAAGCCGCGATGATCGAGGCGGTTGCGGTCGCGTTGCATGGCGTGCGGCTCACAGAATTGCAGCCCGAAAATACTGCGCTGGTGGTGGGCGCAGGTATGATTGGGCTTCTGATCGTGCAGTCGCTGCGCGTGGCTGGCTGCAAAAATATTCTAGTCACCGATCTCGATTCAAGCCGCCTGGAGTTGGCAAAAAAACTGGGCGCGTCTACTGTGCTACGCGCAGGCGATGGAGATGTCGTCGCCCAAGTGCGTGAGCTGACAGGCGGTCATGGCGCGGACGTTGTGCTTGAAGCCGTCGGCAGCGCGCCCACGGTGCGCACCGCGATTGAGGCTGCGCGCAAGGGCGCGACGGTCACGCTCGTCGGCAATATTGCGCCAGAAGTTCCGTTGCCGTTGCAGAGCGTCGTGACGCGGCAGATTCGTCTGCAAGGCTCGTGCGGCTCCGCTGGAGAATACCCCGAGGCCATCGAACTGCTCGCGAGCAAGGCCATCGATGTGGCCCCGCTGCTCTCCGCAATCGCTCCACTGACGGAGGGTCCGCGCTGGTTTGAGCGGCTCTACGCGCGCGAGCCGAATTTGATGAAGGTCGTGCTGACGCCGGGGCCGCGCGCATGAACGCAAATTCCGCTGCACAATCTTCCGCATCAAAAATCTTCGACCTCACCGGGCACGTGGCTCTTGTAACAGGAACCAGTCGCGGGCTGGGACAATACTTCGCGCGCGCGTTGGCGCGCAGCGGAGCGGATCTGGTTCTGACCAGCCGCAAGCGCGAAGACCTCACCGCCTTTCAGCAGGAGATTGAATCGCTGGGACGCAAAGCGGTTGCGGTGGAATTGGACGTGCGCGATGAAGCCAGCATTACACGCATGGCGGAGCAGGCGCAGGCCGCCTTCGGTTCCATCGACATCCTCGTGAACAACGCGGGGTGCAATGTGCGCAAGCCCGCGCTCGACATCTCCTGGCAGGACTGGAACCAGGTGCTCGACACCAACCTGCGCGGCAGTTTTTTCGTTGCCCAGGCCATCGCGCGCCAGATGGTTCCGCGCGGCTATGGCCGCATCGTGAATATCGGCTCCGTCACCAGTGTCTTCGGCTACGCGGGCCTCGCGCCATATACCGCGAGCCGCGGCGGCATTCGCCAGTTGACCATGAGCCTCGCCGACGAATGGGGCAGGCACGGCATTACCGTCAACTGTCTCGCGCCGGGGTGGTTCCAGACCGAGCAGAATAAAGTCCTCTATGAAGATAAGGAATGGGTCGAGCAACTGCGCGATCGCATTCCCGTGAAGCGGCCCGGCGCGCCAAACGATTTAGATGGCGCGATTGTTTTTCTGGCTTCGGAAGAGAGCCGCTACGTCACCGGCCAAACATTACTGGTGGATGGCGGCATTTCCACCGGGTCCATGCGGGCGTTGCCAGGGAAGCATGAAAAGTAAATTTGCTCTGTGAAAAAGGAGAAGATATGGATGGCAATCGAAGATTGACGCCGAGGGGAATGATAACTGCTGTGGCGCTGCTGTTCTTCGGTATGTCCGCCGCCGCGCACGCGCAGGCTGCGAACTCGAAGCTCCGCAAGCATGCTGTCTCGCTTGCCAAGCCCTTGACCGTCTACGTGCTCGACGTCGAAGGCGGCCAGTCGACGCTGTTCGTCACGCCTTCGCATCAATCGTTGCTGGTCGATACCGGCTGGGCCGACAATGGCGGCCGCGATGCGGACCGCATCGCCACCGTGGCGAAGAAGGCAGGCTTGGACCACATCGACTACGTCCTGATTACACATTTCCATGAAGACCACGTTGGTGGCGTGCCGAACCTGAATCAGCGCATTCACATCGGGGCCTACATCGACCATGGCGTGAACCGCGAGCCGCAGGACGCCGCCACGCAGAAGGGCTGGGAGGCATATCAAGCAGTACTGGCGCAAACCAAGGCCAAGCGAATTCTTGCGCAGCCGGGCGAAGCCATTCCGCTCGACGGCCTGACGACGACCATCGTCAGCGCGGATGGAAACTTGATCGCCAATCCCTTGCCCGGAGCGGGCCAGCCCAATCCTTACTGCCAAAGCTCTCCCACGCATCCCGCGGACCAGACGGAGAATGCTCGCTCGACCGGCATCGTGATGCAGTATGGAAAAATGCGCTTGGTGGACCTGGGCGACCTGACCTGGGACAAGGAAATGCAGTTGATGTGCCCAGTGAACAAGCTCGGCATGATGGACGTATATATCGTGTCGCACCATGGCTGGGACCACAGTGGCAGCCCGGCGTTCGTCGATGGCATCGCGCCGCGCGTCGCCATCATGGACAACGGCGAAACCAAAGGTGGCTCGCCTTCAACGTGGGACATTATTGAGAAATCGCCGCGCTTGAAAAATCTGTGGCAGCTTCACTACTCGGCGGAGGGCGGCGTCAAGCACAATGTGGCCGCGCCGTACATTGCCAACCTGAAGGGCGCGAACATGAAGGACGGCTCGGATGGCAACTACATTCGCGTCTCGGCCTATCCCGATGGCAAGCTGGTCGTCTACAACTCTCGCACGCAGCAGAGCAAGACCTATCCGGCGCGGTAGATGCGTATGGATGCCGAACAGGTCCGCGAATTTCTTCTCAAGCTGCCCCACGTCGAAGAGACGATGCAGTGGGGCGCGAACCTTGTCTTCTGGGTGGGAGACAAAGCCATCGGCGGCAAGATGTTCGCGCTGGTGAATCTCGATGAAGACGGCAAAGCGGTGATGAGTTTCCACGCCGGGCCGGAGCGATACGCCGACCTCGTGGAAAATGAAGGCGTCCTTCCCGCTCCCTACTTCGCCCGGATTTACTGGATCGCGCTGGAACGATGGGACGCGCTGCCGCGGCGCGAGTTGCAGGAACTGCTCACCCACGCGCGTGATCACGTGTATGAAAAACTTCCAAAGCGCACGAAAGATGTGCTCGCCATGCCGCCAACCGCGCGTAAAAAGTCGATCGCCGAACGAAGAAAACTTCTGGCAAGCCGCGAGATCAGTCAGTCTCGATAGCCGAAAGCACCGGCGCATCGATCCGTTCAATCCGTCCCAGCAGCAGCACATAGCTGGCGATTCCGACCAGTAGTAAAAATCCCGCCAATGCGAATGCTGTGGCGTAGGAATGGCTCCACTTGATCAGGTAGCCGGTAAAGATGGGCGCGGAGATGGCAGCGAACTGGCTACCGAAATTCATAATGCCTCCGACGCGCCCAGTGCTGTTGGGTGGGACAAGAATACTGGGCAACGACCAGCCTACCGGGGATGCTACTGACAGGCCGCCGATGCCGACAGAGAGAGCCAACAGCGCCAGAATCGGCTGGTGCGTGAAGGCGGGACCGGCCACTCCCAGGCCGCAGATCATGCCGACTAGCAGAACGCGCTGGCGGACGCGACCGGCGTCATGTCCACGGCGGATCAGCGCATCCACCCACCAGCCACCTACCGCAAGCTCGATGACGCCGGCAAAACACCACGGCACGCTGGCCGCCCACACGGCGTGCACCGGGCTCAAATGCAGTCCGGCGGCGGCGTAGCTCGGCAGCCAGGTCAGCATTAGATAAAAGCTGTAATTGTAGGTGGCGAATCCCAGGGTGAGGCCGAGAATCTTGCGCTGACGCAGCAGATGACCCAGCGAGTACGAAGGCTCGTCGTCTGTCTTGTCAGCCAGCTTTCGACCATTCTCGATATAGGCGCGTTCGCTGGCCGAGAGATGCGGGTCGTCCGCCGGATTGCGATACATACGGGCAAAGAGCAGGAAGTACGCCATGCTCAGCACGCCGGTAAAGGCGAAGCTGAACCGCCAGCCGAAGTGCAACAGCAGCAGGCCCACCAGCGGGATGCCGAGCGCCGGGCTGAACTTGGCCGCTGCATCGAAAATAGCGGTGGGCAGGCTGCGTTCTTTTTCTGGAAACCAATAGCCGATGGCCTTGGCGTTCAGCGGAAAAATCGGGGCCTCGCCCACACCAAGCAGCAGGCGGGAGCTGAACAAGCTGACCACGCCCGTCGCAGCCGCAGTGCCGAACGATGCGATGCTCCAGATGAAGGAACTGACCACGCCGACCCGCCGCAGTCCCAGCCGGTCCAGCAAAACGCCCGAAGGCAATTGCAGCATGGCATACGTCCAGCTATAAGCGCCTAAAAGATAGCCGAAGGAAACCGTAGTCAGCCCGAATGCACGATGCAATGCCTGCTGGCCCACGGAGATATTCACGCGGTCCATATAGCTGATCATCACGCCCAGGCCCAGGAGCCATGCAATGCGCCAGCGGCAGCGCGAGTGCTCAGGCGTTTTTAGAGTTACTGAAATATTGGGTTCCTTCGCGCGTAGAGCAGGGAATCGATCGACGTATGAATCGATCGATTGAGGATATCGTAATGAGAGGAAAATTTCTCAATTCTGAAGTTTATGATCGTTCCATGCATACCACGATGGAACCTGAACGAACTACCGATCCTGCACTGCAAGAGGTGCTTCTGCAACTCACGAGTCGGGAACCAATTTTTCATCGTTCGGAATTTGGTACAACGCGGGGTGATTTCGAGAAGATGATGGTGGCGGATTTCTGGGAAGTGGGGGCATCCGGTCGCCGCTACAGGAGAGAGTTTGTATTGGACGAACTGGAAAAGCGCTCTCAAAATCCGAGCGTGGATATATGGAAGACCAGCGATTTCCATTGCCGAAAATTGGCCCAGGACATGTATCTCCTGACCTACACCCTGCTCCAGGATGGGAGCCGCAAAACGCGACGGTCCACAATTTGGCAACTTACTCACGAAGGCTGGAAGATCGTCTTCCACCAGGGGACCATCGTTCAGGATGCATGACGAAACCAGCCTATCTTTAATTTGCAACACGCTTGCGCTGTGGCTGGAATTTCGGGATACTGGATGTTCAGGGTTTGCGCGGTCTTGTGTCTCCAGTCTCGCGCTTTGCCTGTTGTATTCAGAAAGGACAATATACCTGTGTTGATGATTCGCCTGTCGCGCGTAGGCGCACGCAAGAAGCCCTACTATCGCGTCGTTGTTATCGAGAAAGACCGCGCCCGGGATGGACGCTCGTTGGAAGTGGTCGGCACCTACAATCCTCGCACCAATCCTGCCTCCGTCGATTTGAAGCAGGATCGTGTCGACTATTGGACCAGCAAGGGAGCACAGCTTTCCGACCGAGTCGGCAAGCTGGTATCGAATGCTGCCAAGGCCGTTCCAGCAGCCGTCTAAAATTCTTAAATCCACTCGGTTTTCATAGAGCAATACACAACGTAGTGATTTTTTGAGCGTGGCCAAAAAGCCGCGCTCTTTCACTTTTGGCCCAGCACAAGGTTGAAAATCTCTCTCTCGGTCTCAATTTGTTTGAAATTACGAGCCGCGGAACAGCCAATTCTCTGCATTAAGTAACCATGTAGTTACTTTTGGGTAAACCATTAAGTTGGCGACAGAAGCAACCGTTTCAGGTATAAAGCAGAGAGAATTCTGGCCTTGAATCCGTTATTTTAGCTGTGAGGAAGTTGTATGTCAGAGAATCCCACCGAGCCGTCCGCTACAGAACTCATCGCTGAAATTGCTCGTGCCCTGGTGGACAAGCCAGAAGAAGTGTCTGTGCAGGCTGTCACCCACGATGCAGGAACTGTCCTGCGCTTGCGCGTCGATCCAACCGATGTCGGCAAGGTGATTGGCAAACAAGGCCGCACAGCCAGGTCGCTGCGGACCATCCTTGGTGCCGTCAGCGTCAAGCTGCACCACCGCTACACTCTGGAAATCATCGAAGAGCACAAAGAAGGCCATTCCTCAGGTCCAACTGCAAGCCACGGCGAGCAATAGGCCAGCTCCAGGTTCCAGCCTTGCAGTCCTCGTGCGTCATTTCGCACAGCATCATGCAACAATCATGCTGTGACTGAAGCCAAACAATGGGTGAGCGTGGCGCGCCTGGTTCGCCCGCAAGGCCGGCGCGGTGAGGTCCTGGCCGAGATATTGACCGATTTTCCCGAGCGATTTCGAGAATTGCGCGAAGCATTTCTGGATCGCGGCAAGCATGCTTTGCCCCTACCCATCACGATAGAGCAATCATGGCTGCACAAAGGCCGCGTCGTACTGAAATTTGCCAATGTCGATTCCATTGCCGCCGCCGAAGAGTTGCGTGGGGCTGAGGTGGTCATTCCCGCGGAGCAGCGCATCGCGCTCGGACCGGATGAGGTATTCATCGGCGACCTGATCGGCTGCCGGGTGGTCGATCTCAATCAGCCGGACCATCCCGCGATAGGTGCGATCCGCGATGTCATACAGCAGGAGAAAACTGCGGACATGCTAGTCGTTACCGGCAGCGATGGCGCGGAACATTGGGTCCCATTTGCGCGCGCGTACTTGGTGCGGCTCGATTTGCCCGGTCGTTGCGTGGAGATGAAGCTGCCCGCCGGTCTGCTCGAAGTGAACGCGCCTTTGAATGAAGAGGAGCGGCGCGCACAGAAAGAAGAAGCGCCGCTGGAATAGTCTGGAGTTGGGTGAAGATTTACCTGCTGCGTGCAGGTTTTTTGTCAGCATCCAAAAGTATTGGAAAGGAACAAGTAATTC
>DAHUZH010000369.1 GCA_027306695.1 Acidobacteriaceae bacterium | reverse complement strand
GAGTCTCAGCGGCTTCCACCATCTTGCGCACGGCAAATCTGTAGACGGCCTGCCCGTCCTGATGGACGTAGTGCATCTTCTTGTCCACGGTCTGGTGGGACGAGGGATGCAGGCTTCCTCCTCCGGGCATGTAGAGCGAGCAGCCGCCGGAGCCGTCGATCTCGTGGTAGTAGTCGATCATGCCCAACTCATCGTGTGTGGCAGGCTCGATCAGCACCGCGCCGCCACCATCGCCGAAGAGCACGCAGGTGGCGCGGTCGGTGTAGTCGATGATCGAGGACATGGTGTCGGCCCCGATGACGAGAACCTTGCTGTGCGCCCCGCTTTCCACCAGCTTGCAGCCCATCTGCAGCGCATAGACGAAACCGGAGCAGGCGCCGGAGAGGTCGAACCCCCAGGCGCCCTTCGCGCCCAGGCGATCCTGGACGAGACAGGCCGTGGCGGGAAAGAACATATCGGGCGTGACGGTGGCCACGATGATGACTTCCACCTGTGAAGCGTCGATTCCGCGGGCGGCGAGGCAGCG
>DAHUZH010000368.1 GCA_027306695.1 Acidobacteriaceae bacterium | reverse complement strand
AGCAGAAAGTCCCACACGCTGGCGCGCACCTGCACGCTGTTGGCATATCCGTCGCGGTAATCCGGCGCGTGGACGATGTTGATATTTGGAGAATTGATGGGCTGGCTCATGACCCAAGAGTATCGCGAATCCCCGCCGCTGCGAGCGCGAAACATTCCTCGACCTGTATACCTAAGCTGAAGGTTTGGTGCGAGAGGGGGGACTTGAACCCCCACGGGTTTCCCCGCCAGATCCTAAGTCTGGTGCGTCTGCCATTTCGCCACTCTCGCCAAATCGACTCCCATTCTAGGAGGTTTCTCTTCCTTTGACAATCGCCGGAAGGAATGGATTCCGCCTCTTGCTCGAAGGGTTTGCGTCCCTGAACCTCCTCTTTGCCTTCATTCTGTATGTCGAGACGCGCCCTTCCCTGTCGACCCCCCTTTTCGAATTTCCCCTCCTTGCCATCCTTCATTCCATTGTCCTGGGAACCCTTCTTCCCTTGCTGCTGGACCGATTCTATACCGATGGACGGGCATTTCGGATCGGCG
>DAHUZH010000367.1 GCA_027306695.1 Acidobacteriaceae bacterium | reverse complement strand
ACGGCAACGCTCGACCGCCCAGTCGCGGGATTGCGGGCTGGCGTTCCCGCCGAATATTTTGCTGACGGATTGGATTCCGAGGTGCGATCGGCGGTCGAGAGAACGATCGAGCAGCTGCGGCAATCCGGGTGCTCGATCCACCCAGTTTCTCTCCCTCACACCAAATACGCTGTTCCCACGTACTATGTCCTTGCGACGGCAGAAGCCAGCGCGAACTTGGCGCGATTCGATGGCGTCCGCTACGGTTTTCGCGCGGCGAATGCGGATTCGCTCCAGGCTATGTATCGCGAGTCACGCGACCAGGGATTTGGGGCAGAGGTGAAACGGCGCATCCTTCTTGGGACCTATGCCCTCAGCGCCGGGTACTACGATGCGTATTACCGCAAGGCGCAGCAGGTGCGCACGCTGCTGACCCAGGATTTTATCCGCGCCTTCGAGTCGGTTGATTTTCTTGTCACGCCGACCGCCCCGACTCCAGCGTTTAAACTTGGCGAGAAGACGGCCGATCCGCTTTCGATGTATTTGGCGGA
>DAHUZH010000366.1 GCA_027306695.1 Acidobacteriaceae bacterium | reverse complement strand
ACCCTTGTAGTCCAATCAGCTCTGTCATTTCGATCGGACTGTACGAGTATATAAGCCAGTGGACTACGATTAGCTACGCGCACTTCGCGCCATTCGTTAGCGCTGCATTAACAATAGCGGCTCTATAGCGGAATTTGTGGGTGAGGGCGCGGTGGAAAAGACGCGGCGCTTGGAAATCCCGCAAGAGGGGCGGGATTTCCACTTTTCACACCGCGCCTGCGGCGAAGGAATTGAGCAACTGGGTAGGACAGGAAGGAACGAGGAACCGCTGAACTCCAGCAGTACGGTTTAGTCTGCTGTTGAGAAGACAGTGGCCAACCGGGCTGCGGAGACCAGCGATTCAACTTGAGCTTAAGACCATTCTGAACCGGGTGCAACGTTTTGTTGGGTTTGTTTACCAGGACGTGCGTATGCGAGTCGGCCAAGGCCAGGCGGAAGGGATCGAGATCAGGGTGGCGCCGCATGGCGGCATGCGCGCTCGCTGCTCGGTGTGCCAGAAGCCAGCGCCTGGATATGATCGGTTGCCGGAGCGGC
>DAHUZH010000365.1 GCA_027306695.1 Acidobacteriaceae bacterium | reverse complement strand
AGTCGAAGGAATACATCCGATTGGTCTCTGCGCACAAAGATACTGGGAACCTCTGGTAGCGCGGTGGGGGGATACGGTTGTTGGCAGTGACGGACGGTTTTCTCATGGGATGAGTCATTCTGAGCGCAGCGAAGAATCCAGAGAATGCCAAGTGCCTCAACCCATCCATCGCCCTCTGGATTCTTCGCTCTCTGCGGTCGCTCAGAATGACACAGTGATTTTGGGTCTGTGCGCATCCACCAAGCCAATCGCAAAAATACATTGTCATCCCGACCGAAGCCCGCCGCTGGCGGACGCAGTGGAGGGATCTGCGGTTGTTTGTATGGGCGGCGAACCGCAGATTCCTCGACTCGCTTCCGCTCGCTCGGAATGACAAAGCGTTTGCAGTGCGAAAATTTCCGCCAAGAGACAATCTCCACCAAGAGAAAATCTCCGCCGAAAGACAATCTTCGCAAAGAGAAAATTTCTATCAATAAAATGAGTCATTCTGAGCGCAGCGAAGAATCCAGAGAATGTTTGCGAACACCCTGACGCCT
>DAHUZH010000364.1 GCA_027306695.1 Acidobacteriaceae bacterium | reverse complement strand
GTACATGCTGGAGCCGGGCCAGCGCACGGTGTCGAATCTGGCCAGCATCATCGGCGAGATGAAGGACCGGCTGCACCGCTGGACGCGCGTGGGCCAGTACGGGTTTCTGTTCGACAACCCGGAAGATACGCTCACGTTCGCGCCCTTCCAGACCTTCAACTTCCGGGGATGGAACGATGCGCCGGAGGTGCTGGAGCCGCTGCTGTTTTATGTACTGCACCGCGCAGGAAACGAAATATCCGATCCCGGCAAGCTCGCCACCTTCAAGATGTTTCTGCTGGATGAGGCGTGGCTCTTCTTCCGCAACGAGACCGTTCGCAATTACGTGGTGCAGGCGCAGAAGACCTGGCGCAAGCATCGCGCGGCGATGGTGCTGGCCACGCAGTCGCTCAAGGAATTGCAGGAGTCTGGATTGCTTCCCGTCGTGGCCGAATGCTGCCCGACAAAAATCTTCCTGGCGAATCCGGAGATGGACCGCGCGGTCTATGCCGAGGCGTTCCATCTGAACGACACGGAATTGGACCTGATCGCCGGACTCGTTC
>DAHUZH010000363.1 GCA_027306695.1 Acidobacteriaceae bacterium | reverse complement strand
ACAAGTGTAAATAAGTCAACGGCTGTGCGGTGATGAAGTCATAGCATTCCTGAAACTCCGCGTCCGTTTCGCCGGGAAAGCCCACCATCACATCCGCGCCGATGGCCGCATCCGGCAATGCCGCCCGGATGGCCGCCAGCCGTTCGGCATAATGCCAGGGCCGATAGCGCCGGTGCATCCGGCGCAGCACTCGGTCCGACCCCGACTGCAAGGGCAAATGCGCATGCCGCGCGAATCGCGGATGCAGTCCTTGACCCCAGCGGCGGAGCAATGCGATTAAGCCATCGCTCCAGTCCATTGGCTCGACGGAACTGATGCGCAGGCGCGCGAGCGAAGTAGTCTCGAAAATTTGAGTCAGCAGGTCTTCGAGGCGACATTGCGGGGCCAGATCGCGTCCCCAGCGGCCCAGGTTGATGCCGGAGAGCACCAGTTCCTTGCCGCCAGCATCGACAAAATCATGCACCGCTTCCAACACGCTTTCTCTCGACCGGGAGCGGCTGTTGCCGCGTGTCGTTGGAATGATGCAGAAGGTGCAGCGATTGCCGCA
>DAHUZH010000362.1 GCA_027306695.1 Acidobacteriaceae bacterium | reverse complement strand
CGCGGCGAGGGATTTTCGGGAAGCGGCGGCGAATCTCATGGGCGTACTGGTCGCGGATGCGGCGCATCCCGGCATAGATCTGCGCCGGGCGGCCGCCGCGGGCGACGATGGCCGCGAACTCCTGGTCGCTGGTGGCCCCAACGGTCATGCGCGTGCCGTCGGCGAGGACGATGTCGAGGGAACGGATGTTGTTGGCGGTCAGGCCGCCCATCACGCTGTGCGTTCCGCAGGAGTTGTTGCCGATCATGCCGCCGATGGTGCAGCGGCTGTGCGTGGCGGGATCGGGGGCGAAGGTGAGGTGGTACTGCTCGGCGGCCTCGCGCACGCGGTCGAGCACGATGCCGGGCTCGACGATGGCGAGCTTCTTCTCCGGGTCGAGGCTGACGAGACGCCGCATGTATTTCGAGAAGTCGAGAATGACCGCGACGTTGCAGCACTGGCCGGCGAGGCTGGTGCCTCCGCCGCGGGGCAGGATGGCCGCCCCCAGTTCGCGGCAGGCGGCGATTGTGGCTTCCACATCGGCGGCATCGCGGGGGATCACGATGCCGA
>DAHUZH010000361.1 GCA_027306695.1 Acidobacteriaceae bacterium | reverse complement strand
AAGCGCCTGCACAATAAGCTGTTCGACCGAAAAGCCTTTCATGCGGGCGATCCGTTCGCTCCTCTGATATACGGATTTGGAAAGTTCGATAGTCGTCCGCATACGAAACGCCTCTGTGAACATCATAACCGCCCATTCCACTTATTTCAGAGAGCTGGGTAACAAAGAATCAGCCGATAGACGCGGCCCAAAGCCGTTAAAATCGAGGGAACAAACCGGGGAACGCTAAGGTGGTCGATTCTGTATGTTACTGATTCCTAATAGAGGCTAGGGATCATCTACGCCGCTATATTTCTTTTGGAATCAGTTAGTTAGCCTTCTCATAACCCAAAGGTCGTAGGTTCAAATCCTACCCCCGCAACCACTCGAATTTCACGGTGTGCCGACTCAAGTGAAGTGAGCGTATCTTGCTCATTTCCGAGGAGCCTCCACTCTCCCTTCGCAACATAGTGCCCCTTGCCGTCTCCGACCTGCGGCATCATGCGAATCTCTGAGACATGCTTCAATAGTTCCTTTCGGGCTGGGGCTGGATCGCCAGCCAGCAGAGCGC
>DAHUZH010000360.1 GCA_027306695.1 Acidobacteriaceae bacterium | reverse complement strand
GCGCATAAAGAACCCGCAGCATATGGTCAGGATCGGTGTTTGCGGCAAATACACCGAATTGCTCGATGCATACAAGAGCATAAGAGAATCGTTCGTCCACGCCGGTGCTGAAAACAACGCGAAGGTCGAGTTGAAATGGGTTGCAGCTGAAGACGTCGAGAAGGAAGGCGCCGAGGCGCATCTTTCGGATGTGGACGGGCTTCTCGTGCCGGGCGGATTCGGCGAGCGCGGAATCGAAGGGATGATCAGGGCAATTGAATACGCGCGCGTCAACAAACTCCCTTACTTCGGCATCTGCCTCGGCATGCAGACGGCGATCATCGAGTACGCTCGGAACGTCGTCGGATGGAAGGACGCGAACTCGACGGAGTTCAAGAAGACCTCGCATAACGTCATAGATATTATGCAGGGACAGAAGAACGTGAAGGAAAAAGGCGGAACGATGAGGCTCGGAGCCTATATATGTATGCTCCAGAAAGGGACCAAGGCTTTTCAGGCATACGGGACCGAGGTAATAAGCGAACGTCACCGGCATCGCTTCGAAGTCAATAA
>DAHUZH010000035.1 GCA_027306695.1 Acidobacteriaceae bacterium | reverse complement strand
TAGTTAAAAATGGGATGAGTCATTCTGAGCGGAGTTTACCCTGAGCGAAGTCGAAGGGTTCACAATGACTCCCTTTCACAAATCACTACACCATCTGTCAATCTAATTAAGTCTGCATTTCTTTGTGGCCCTGCGGCTTGTTCAGCGCCCCAGCATGCGCATGATGTCCATACCGCCGAACATGCCGGAGAGTTTTCCCCGCATTGCCTCATCGACGCGGCGGGATGCGTCATTGACGGCTGCGGCGATTAAGTCCTGTAGCATTTCCAGGTCCCCTGCGGTGTCTCCTGTGCCGATAGCGGCAGCAGCGGGGTCTACATGGACGCTCAACACATGCTTCTGACCGTTCATTTGTACGGTAATGGCTCCTCCACCCGCCGACCCTTCCACCATGGTCTGGGCCATCACCTGTTCCATTTGCTGCTGCATCTGCTGTGCTTGGCCCATCATCTCTTTCAACTTATCGAGTTCCATCGGAAGCCCTTTCTGCGGAAAATTCGTCTATCGTGGATCGCGCAAATAAACGACGCTGCGAACCTCAGCGCGAAACAGCTTCTGCGCGTGGCGGATGAGCGGGTGGTCCTGCGGACGTCCGTCTGCGTCTGTTTCGGTCCTGGATGCCTGCGGCGGGGTCGCTTTATTGGCGGCCGCTGTGCCATCGGATTCAACGCGCACAGCCCGGCTGGAGTTGGTCAACTTACGGAACGACTCGCGCACAATCTGTTGTGCTTGCGTGGTGTAGATCAGATCCAGAAGAGTCTTCGACGCGCCGATGCAGATACGCAGCTCGCTCCCATTCCATTCCCATGCTCCAGCCTCAAACAGGGAGGCAGCCGTTTCATGGCCACCCTGCGCCAAGGCCTCGGCAACGGCAGCGCGCAGCGTCGCGGTATTGACGGAGGAGCTTGTTTTCGCATCGGAACCAGCGACGGGCACATTTACTGGCAAGGCAGCGGGAGAGGGGGATTCAGCCTTAGCGGATGCTGTGTTTACGGGCGGAGCGGTCGGTACTGGAACCGGCGCAGGCGTTGAGTTCGTCGAAATTGAGGTAGAATTTCTGGCGAATATGCCATCCAGAGGATGCGCTGCGGCGGACGTGGGCGAAGGCACGGAATTGCGTGGAGCTTCGGACCGCGGCGTTGCCGCTTTTACTGATTCTGACGGCGGCGAGGCCAATTTTGGCTGCGGACTGCTGGCATTTGCCAGGCGCGGCATGCTGGTTCCAGCGCTTCCAGCGCCGCTTGAAAGCTGGCGGAAAATCTCTTCCAGCGGCAGCAGGCGCTGCATGTGCACCAGCTTGAGCAGTCCAAGCTCCAAATGAAACCGCTGCTCCTGCCGATAGCCCAGATCGTCGAAGGTGCGCAGCATGGAGTTGAGAAAGCGCGTCAGGTCCTCTTCGGAAAATATGGCGGCCACTCGCCCGGCGCGTGCACTCTCTTCGTCGGAGACCTGCAACAGTTCCGACATCTGGCCGGCCAGCCTTGCCATCAGGCAGTTGCGTAGAAAGCGCACTATCTGGCGGGCGATCTGCTGCGGACTGTTGCCCGCATCCAGTAGTTGTGCGGCCTGTTCCAGCATGGATGCGGCATTATGCGCCTGCACGGCTTCCATCATGTGCTCGAAAATCTGGTTCGAGACGGTTCCCATCAGGGAGCGAATCTGCGCGGCGTCCAGCGTATGCTTTCCGTCACGCAGCGGGGCGCTGGCAATCGCCTGGTCCATGATGGAAAGCGCGTCGCGCATGGAGCCATCGCCGGCTTCGGCGAGCAGGGACAGGGCAGCCGGATTGACACCAATCTCTTCTTGTTCGGCAATGCTGCGCAGTTGACCGACAATCTCCTGAAACCGCACCGCATGGAAACTGAAGTGCTGGCAACGCGAGCGAATGGTCTGCGGAATGTCTTCCGGCTGCGTTGTCGCCATCATAAATACGACGTGTGCAGGCGGTTCCTCCAAAGTCTTCAACAAAGCGTTGAAGGCGGCGTCGGTGATCTGGTGCGCCTCATCCAGGATGTAGATTTTGTATTTGTCGCGTGCCGGGCTGTAGCGCGCTCCTTCGCGCAGCTCGCGAATCTCATCGATGCCGCGGTTCGTGGCTGCGTCGATTTCGATGACGTCCATCGCATTGCCAGCGCGAATCTCCGTGCAGGCATCGCATACGCCGCAAGGCTCCGGCGTAGGGCGTTCCGCAGTACCTTGCGCGGTCCGGCATTGGAGCGCCATGGCGAGAATGCGCGCAATGGTGGTTTTTCCAATGCCGCGATGCCCGCTGAAAATATAGCCATGCGCAATGCGGTCCTGCGCCAGCGCGTTCAGCAGCGTCTGCGTGACATGCTCTTGCCCAATAACGTCTGCAAAGCGTTGAGGGCGGTATTTGCACGCCAAAACCTGATAGGCCATAGTGTATTCGTGGTTGCGGAAACTGTGCGTGGCGGAGATTGCCAGCCCTTTGATTGTAGCGCCTGTGCAAGAACTGACGGCGGATCAAGAGGTGCTGGAAAATTCTCAAATTCCCAGCCAGCAAAATGGAATCGGAATCTTTTCAGCGAGATCAGCGGGCGAATTTTTTTCGCGCCGATTTGCCGGACTTTTTGACGCTCTTTTTTTTGCTACCTGTGCCCTTGTGTGTGTTGATTGAAGGAGATGCTTTCTTTGCCGCTTTTTTGCCAGCCGCTTTGCCCATCGTTTTCTTTTGGCCCGGCTGTTGCCTCGGTTTTACTGGAATTTTCTTCCTGTTTTTTTTCGGCGCAGGTTTTGCGGCTTTGCCCGCGCTCTTTCGCGCCAGCCGTTTCCTGCGCTGAATCTCTTCCGGGGAAAACATGGTCCCGCGACAAGCCTTGGCCCCACAGGTGCAGGGAGCATCCTCTTCATCGCCGTCGTACAGACAGTAGTCGTAACAAAGCTCTTCTCCGGCCGCAATGTTGCGGATGGCCACGATCCATACATGGCCGTCGATCTCTTCAGTCTCGCAGTTGGCGTCGCAGGAGTGGTTGATAAACATGGCTGTCCCGTGCCCATCGATGACCTGCGTTCCATCTCCGATGCCGAATAGATACGTGATGGGTTTATCGGCGTAGCGAAGGTCGGCCACGTCCTTATCGATTAGCGGACCCGTGTATTCGACGACGCGAGTGCCTTTGGCGATGGGTGTAGTGGTGTAACAACCGGCGGCGTGGATGGAAGAGGAACGGATGATAAGGCCCATAATTCAGTAGCAGCGGAATAATGGAGTATAGCAGTCTTCGCCGCGTACAAAAGTGGCAGAGCGCAGCTGGCAAGAAAGGTCTACCCACTTGCGGGCAATTGCGTCCAAAATAGAAGTATGGTTTGCAACAGGAAGATCGGTCCAGTAGTGGCGATGGCAATCGCGACGCTTTTCGCGGCATATTCCGCGCGTGCGGGTGCGCAGCAGAGCAGTCAAAATGCGAACGGCGGTTCGTCGTCGCAAAACCCTCCAGCGCAATCTGGGCAGCAGCAATCTGGCCGGAGTCAGAGTCAAACGGGCAATGGCCAGTCTTCCAGCAAGACTGCCTCCGCGCCTGCCAAGAGCAACAATTCCAGCAGTTCTGACAGCAACCCCTTTCCCATGGAGCAATCCCAGGCGGCCGCCAAGTCCAACTCACAAGGGGCAGCGCAGCAGGGCGGCACGACGTCGAATACCGGGACAGGGGAGTCGTCCGGTTCCAATTCAAACCCAGCCAACGCAGGCAGCAACAACGGAAAGAGCAGCCAGCAGTCGCCGGCCAAAGACAATCCATTTCCCGAAGAGCAATCCGCCGCCGCGGCGAAGCAAACCAGCGGCAGCCAGAATGGTGCAAAGTCTGCGCAACCGGATAGCTCATCATCATCTTCTTCTTCCGGCGGCTACAGCTCCAGCGATGCCCATCTGCCCGAGCAGGACCTGGGGCAGGGGAAGGGGAATGCCACGCGCCATCCGAAGCTGGATTCGTACACCCGCGATCAAACGCAGGATGGACGCATCAAAGACGATCTGAACGTCGCAGATTTTTACATGAAAAACGGAAACTACAAGGGCGCATTTTTGCGATACGACGATGCCTTGCAGGCGGATCCGGAGAACGACACGGCGCTGTACGGATTGGCGGACTCGATGTGCAAGCAGAATATGACGGAAGATGCGATGGCGCGCTTTAAAAGTTATGCAAAGACGCATCCACAGGGGAAATATGCGTTGAAGGCGGAGAAAATGCTGGCGCATCCGCAGAAGTGCATGCACAACTGGTAAGGGGTTTAACGGAAGAAACCCAGATACCACGTCAGAATCGGTTTGCCCGCAAAGATGGCGAAGATTCCGGCCCCTGCCAGAAAGCTGCCGAATGGAATGCGGTCGGAGCCGCGCAGTTTCCGTTGCGCGACCAGTACGACTGCGAAAACCGCAGCCGCCAACGCTGCGATAAAGTAGCTCAACAGGGCAAGCGGCAGGCCCATGAAAGCGGCCATCATGGCCAGTAGTTTGACGTCCCCCATGCCGACGCCATTGCGGCGGCGCACCACTCGATAGAGAAGCCAGATCAAGAGCAGGAGCGCCGCTGCCAGGGCTGCGTCCTCCACCGTTTTCCACGCAACCTCGCCGCGCCGTGAAATTCCCGGAGCAAAAACCTTCAGCACAAAAGCCAGCGCCAGCCCGGTCAGTGTAAACGTGTCGGGCAACAACATGGTCTGCGCATCCATTACGGCCAGGCCCTGCAATAGAAAACAGGCCACGGCGTCGAGCAATGTCGGCCAGGTCACGCCGGTATGCAGGATGCAGGCTGCAAATAGCAGGGCCGTGCCCAGCTCCACCAGCGGATACTGGATGGAAATGGGTGCGTAGCATGCGCGGCATCGTCCACGCAGCCATAGCCAGCTTGCTACGGGAATGTTGTCGAACGCGCGAATAGTTTTGCCGCAGGAGCGGCAGTGCGACCGTGGCGCGACCACCGATGCATGCGCGGGCAGTCGTGCAATGCAGACGTTGAGAAAGCTGCCGAAGAGCAGACCGGCAACCAGCGCGGCCACGACTGCGGCCCAAATCGGAATGGAAAATGCAAAAGGCACGCAGCCGCAGTATACGCAGTGGGCAAGGAATGCCGCTAAGATTGTGAGCATGAACACAACATCCAACGAAGCCACAGTGCTCCAGAAAAAGTTTGCGCGCGCAGTCGCAATCTTGGCGCAATTGCGCGCCCCAGGTGGTTGCCCGTGGGACCGGGAGCAGACATTCAACACCATCCGGCGCTACACACTCGAAGAGACCTACGAAGTGCTGGATGCAATCGAGCGGAAAGACTGGCCGGGGCTGAAGGATGAACTCGGCGACCTGCTGTTGCAGGTCCTTTTTTACGCGGAGATGGCGCAGGAGGCAGGTTATTTCCATCTCGAAGATGTCATCGAAAATCTGAATGCTAAATTGGTCCGCAGGCATCCGCATGTTTTTGCGAATCAGACCGGCGTCGAGAGTGCGGACCAGGTGCTGGCCAACTGGGAGCAGATTAAAAAACAGGAACGCGCAGAATCGCTGGAAGAGATAAAACAAACTTCAATGCTGGATGCCGTGCCACGCACACTGCCCGCACTTATGGAGGCGAGTAAGCTCGGAAGCAAGGCTGCATCGGTTGGATTCGATTGGGAGAGCGCCGAGCCTGTTATTGAAAAGCTGGAAGAGGAATTGAGCGAGTTGCGGCATGCCATCGTCGCCCAGGATGTTGCTGCGCGCGAGGAGGAACTGGGCGATGTGTTGTTTACTGTCGTCAATCTTGCGCGCAAGCTGGGAGTGCAGGCTGAATTTTCGCTGCGCTCTGCGAATGCAAAATTCCGGCGGAGATTTGCGGAGATGGAAAGCCTAGCAGCAGGGGCAAAAGAGTTGACGAATCATTCTGTGGCAGAACTGGAGGAGCTTTGGAACCAGGCGAAGGCTCGCGAACGCAAGGAGGTCAATTGATAATGGAACGCGCTACGGACCCAATTGTTATTCGTAAACCAAAAAATATAGAAGAGCTGGAAGAGTTCGTGAATTTGCAACAGTCGGTGTGGCAATTTCGCGACCTCGATATTATTCCCCGCAGAATGTTCGTCGTGGCGCAAGCGGTCGGCGGCCAGGCAATCGGCGCCTGGGACCAGGACACACTCGCAGGCTATGCGCTGGCGATTCCCGGTATTCGCAATGGCCGGCCTTATCTGCATTCGCACATGCTGGCCGTCCGGCCGGAGTATCGTAACCGGGGCATCGGCATGCAATTGAAGTTTGCGCAGAGAGAAGATGCACTGGCGCGCGGAATTGACTTGATCGAATGGACCTTCGATCCACTCCAGATAAAAAATGCATATCTGAATATCGAAAAACTTGGCGCAATCGTTCGTCGCTACACGCCGGATTTTTACGGCGCTTCCACATCCCCCTTGCATGGCGCTTTGCCGACGGACCGTCTGCATGCGGAATGGTGGCTGCACAGCCAGCGCGTGGAAGCATTGGCTGTTGGGCATGGTCTGCCAGATTGTGCGATAAAGGAAACAGTGTCGGTTACATTTGTGTCATCCAGCGCGAATGATACACTCCTGCCATCGCAGGACTCGGGGTTAGAATTGCTTATGCAGGTGAGGCAGCAACTTGTGTCGGCATTCGCGCGTGACCTGGCAGTTTTGCGGTTTGAAGTTCTTCCCAACAAGGATGGCTGCTACCTGCTAGGGCTGTGGGACGAGAGTCGGGTAGACGGACGGATTTAGGATTTGGCGCTATTGCAGCCAGAATTGCAGGAGATTTTTCAGTGAAGATCGACAGTGTAGTCCTACGCGAAATCCGCATGCCGTTGGTCCGTCCGTTTGAAACCAGCTTTGAACGTACAACAGAACGGCGCATCGTCCTGGTGGAAGTGCAGTCGGAGGGCGTGACTGGCTGGGGCGAATGCACGGTCGGCGAACATCCAAGCTTCAGTGAAGAGTGCACCGACACCGCCTGGCTGATCTTGGCGCAAGAGTTGGTCCCCGCGTTGCTGCATGCGGAAATAGATTTCGCTGGATCATGTCCGAAAGTATTCAGTCATGTTCGGGGAAACCGCATGGCCAAGGCCGCGCTGGAAAATGCAGTGTGGGACGCGGAGAGTCAGCAGCTTGGAATCCCGCTGGCGGAGTTGCTGGGCGGCGTGAGAAAGAAGATTGCCTGCGGCGTGTCCATTGGAATCCAACCTTCCGTGGAGCAACTTGTCGAGTTGGTGGAAACCGAACTGGCCGCCGGATACCAGCGCATCAAACTCAAATGCAAGCCGGGCTGCGATGTCGAATTGTTTGAAGCAGTCCGCAAACGATGGCCGGACATTTTGCTGAGCTGCGATGCCAACGCTTCCTACAGACTGAAAGACCAGGAACATCTGCGCTCTTTCGATGCCTTTCGCCTGCTGATGATCGAGCAACCTTTGTGGCACGATGATTTTTATTTTCATTCCTTGCTGCAACGGCAACTGGAAACCTCCGTCTGTCTGGATGAGTCGATTCGCAATCGCCGCGATGCGCTGGCGGCCATTGAAATGGAATCCTGCCGCATCATCAACATCAAGCTGGGCCGTGTGGGCGGGTTCAGCGAAGCGATCCGCGTGCATAACGTAACTGCGGAGCGCGGCGTTCCCGTATGGTGCGGGGGCATGCTGGAAAGCGGCATCGGGCGCTCGCATAACATTGCGCTTTCCTCGCTGGAAAACTTCACTTTGCCGGGAGATGTTTCGGCTTCCAGCCGCTACTGGACAGAAGACATTATCGAGCCAGCGGTACAGGTTTCATCGAAGGGCGAAATCACGATACATCAGATAGCGGGCCGCGGCTTTGAAGTCAAGCGAGACCATGTCGAACTTCTGACCGTACGCAGCGAGCGCTTCCATGCGCGGAACCAGGCCCGCAGCCAGGTAGCGGGCCCGATCAAGGCACGCGCCTGATAATAAATTTTCGGGTTATGGATTTTTGTTCGGCATGGCTGCAGTGGGAGACATTTGCAGAAGCCAGCGGACCGCATCCTTGTAGTTCCAATCGCGCGGCACGCTCTGGTAGTCCGTCGCGGTTTCGTAAGTCGCGACATGCAGTGATTTCACGAGCAGCGCTTTGCCATGGAAATCCAACTTAAGATGCGCCAACTGCCAACCGGCGGCGCTTGTACGCGACTGTTCAATCAAAATACTGCCTCCAGGGTCCAGAACTCCCAGCAAGCCCCAGCCATAATCGACTCTTCTAAAAAGTCGTCCTTCGATATGAACGACACGCAGCTCCACGGGGTCGATCCAGACGTCGCCGCATATTCCGGTCAGAATGCGGGATTCCAGGTCCGGCGGAGAGAACTTTGGGTTCGGAGTAAAGGTCAATCGAAGCAATTTGCCATTCGCCGTAGCTACTGTGCCTACAAATCGGTACAAAAATGCGTCCGGCAGCAGACGCATGATCTCGCGAATCTGTGCGGCATCATGCAATTCTTTGTTGCGTCGATGTTCCTGAAGGGCAGGATTAGCCTCCAGCGTTTGCAATCTTTTGATTTCCGTCTGCTCCTGCAAAGGTGAAAGTGGATGGCCATCTACGGCGACCAATCGCGCCACACCGCCACCGGCCGTCTCTACGATTTCCTTGGTGGTGTCCGATTTCGGTGTGATTTTTCTTATCCGATACCGTAAAGGCGCATGATGGGCGTAGGAATGCTCAAGATCATTTTGAGAAGCCTTCCGCATCAAAGCTTCCGGGTTGGATTGGGCCATCGCACGCGCAGACTGCGCAGCACCTTGGGGAGCGCTTTCAGATGCAGCCGTTTGTTGGGCTGGCAGAAAGGCAGCGCATGCTGGCATCGGAATGGAAGCAAGTCCGACGCACAGCAAGAGTTGCAAAGCGCATGCCTTGTAAAAATTTGCCGTGCTCCACGGTTTACGATAGAGACAGAGGGCGCAGCGACGCGCCAACTGCTTGTAGTCCGACTGTGTCGCGATATTACCGGTACGGGAAATTAGCAAACTCCGGGGTGCATTGCTGGACGGAACGAGTTTACGATTGTAGAACGGAGAAGAGGACATTGATGAACCGCCTGTTTCAGCGTTCCGAACCGCAAAATGACCAAGCAATCAAGCGCCCTTCGCGTACTGCCGCTCGCGTTCCGCGCCATTCGAGCGGATGGATGAAGGTCCTTGTGAAGCTGAAGGCGGAACAGGGTCTGCGTGTGTTGGACATCGGCCCTACATCTCCCAACAATATCAATTTCCTGACCAGTCTTGGACACAGCGTCTACATGGCAGACCTGGTGGACGAAGCCGTAAAGCCGGAATGGTTGTTGCCTTCTCAAGCGGGTGAGCCTCCAGCGTATGATATCGAAGGTTTTCTGGCTCGACACATGGACTTCGGCGAACGCAGGTTCGACGTCGTTCTCTTATGGGATGCATTGGACTACATTCCCGGCCCTCTGGCCGATGCGATCATCCGAAGATTGAAGATCGTACTCGCCGAGCCGGGGTTGGCGCTGGCCTTTTTCCACTCTCGCATGACTGGGCCCGAGACGGTTTTTTGTCGCTATCACGTTTTGGATGGCGATAGCGTCGAGACGCAGGAGGGCCCCAACCATCCGGTGCTCCGCAATTACCAAAACCGGCAGATCGAAGGATTATTTCAAGAGCTAGGCTTCAGCCGTTTTCTACTGGCAAAGGACAATACGCGGGAAGTCGTCGTCAGCCGTTGAGCGCATTCGAGACGTCTGCGCCAGGTCGCGCCGCGCGTTTTGGAGCTTGAGCGGCGGGATACAGTAGCTTCATCTGGTTGCCGTCCCTTAGCGGCTCCTGACGCAGAACTCTTTGTCCGGCGTTGCGGCCCCAGCCGTGTTTGGTTTTTACGGTCTCTACGAGCTGCGCCATCCGTTTACGATAGACGGCGCCGACAAACGCATGGTCCTGAAAACGCTCCCGGTATGAGACCAGCAACTCAGGAAAGTTTTTCGCGATAAACTCCTCAAACACTGGTTTCGAGCATGGTTTAAGAAAAAGTGGGTTGGCATGAAAGAAGCAGGCGCGTGCCTGCCTGGCCCCCGTGGCGACACTGTCCAGAGCGGCGTAGGTATCGGTGATACCAGGGAGCAGCGGGCAACACAGCACGCCTGCGCGCACGCCGGCGTGGCGCAACTGGTCGAGCGTCCGCAGCCGCAGGTCGGGCCGTGGCGCTCGAGGTTCCAGAATGCGTGCCAGGCGCGTGTCCAGTGTCGTGATGGTCAGGTTGATCGTAATGCTGTTGTGCCGGGCGATGCGTTGCAGTAGATCGATGTCCCGCACCACCAGTGTGGATTTCGTCACCAGTCCAATGCGCAGTCCGCGCTGGTCCGCCAGCACCTCCAGCAGGCCCCGCGTGACCTGTGCATCTCGCTCAATGGGCTGATACGGGTCGGTCGCCGTGCCGATGGCGATCGCCTCGTCTGCGCGCAGGGTGCGCAGTTCCTGCCGTAGCAGCCACGCGGTATTTTCCTTAACAAATATCTGTTGCTCGAAGGCATGCGGGTCGCGTAGCTCCATGTACTCATGCGTATAGCGGGCGTAGCAATAGTGGCAGCCGAATTCACAGCCTCGGTAGGGATTGATGCTGCGTGCAAACCCGAAGCCGCGGCGGGAATTTGTGTGGTTCAGAATGGATCGGACCGGAAACGCCCGAAACTCAACATTATGGCCTTGATCGACCACGATGGCCTGCGCGGCAAGACGCGCAATGCCTTGCAGGGCTGGCGGCAGCTCTGGTTGGGTCAGGATGGGGAAGAGTGGGAGTGTGTCTGTCGTCTTCGCCATATATTCGCCTAGAGTAGAGCAAGCGAATGGAGAAGTCAATGGTAGTTTTAGAGGCAATTTACAAGCCTTTTACCGTCGGATTGCCGATAAAACAACGCCATTTTTGGGCCGCAGCGAAATCTGGGCGCTTAAAGCGAGTTCCTTTGGCGCTGCGTCTGGGAATCTTAGCCGCCAGTTCCGGGCCACGGTGGCAAGTACGAGCACTGCCTCCATCCAGGCAAAGTTTTCTCCGATGCAAATGCGCGAACCGGCCCCAAACGGGAAGTAGGCATAGCGCGGACGGTCAGCGGCAATCTCCGGCAGAAAGCGGTCGGGGTCGAAGAGCATCGGCTCAGGATAGAAGCGTGGGTCGCGATGAATGGCAATCTGTGGAACTAGCAAGAGCGAGCCAGTAGGGATGGAGAGTCCGCGATAGACATACGAAGTCTCCACAGCGCGCGCTGTGACCCAGACTGGCGGATAGATGCGCAGCGCTTCCGAGACGACGCGCTGCGTATAACGAAGGCGGTCGTAGATTTCGGCGGCGGTGCGAAGTGCACCCGAGGTCTCGCTTGCAAAGGCTTCGTTCGCTTCGGCGCATACCCGCTCCAGTACTTCGGGATGCTGGGCCATCAGGAAGAAAATAAAACTCAATCCATTGGCCGTGGTTTCGTGTCCGGCCAGCAGAAGTGTCAGGCACTCGTCGCGAATTTGCTGGTTTGTCATGCCGCCGGTTCCGCCCTCAATGTCCGTGCTCGCGAGCAGCATGGAGAGCAGATCGCCATGGTCCTCCGCAGAGCGTCTACGTGCTGCAATCATGCCGTAGATCATCGCGTCCAGCTTCTTCTGCGATTTATGAATGCGTTGGACAAAACCGAAAGGCATTTTCAGAACCAATTGAGGAAACGGAAGGAAGGCCAATGGGAGAAACCCCATGAAGGCAGTAACGGAATCTGAAATCGTTTGGACCTCGGACTCTACATCGCTATCGAACAGGCACTTTCCGGTAATGCGCAGCGTAAGTTGCAACATGGAACGATGGACATCGAAGGTTGCACCACTGGTCCATCGTTCCGTCATCTCACCGGCGAACTGTAGCATGGTTTCGCCATAAGCGGTGATCCTCTGGCGATGAAAGGCGGGTTGTACCAGCCTGCGTTGTCGCATGTGCAAGGGTTCTTCACTGGTCAGCAGACCTTCACCCAAAACGAATTTTGCACGTTGCATCACGATGCCGCGGTGGTGCATGGCCGCATCGCGAATCAGGATTTCCTGCACCATCTCCGGGTGGTTGAACTGAAACACATGACGGCCAAAAGCCTTGTAATGAACCAGGTCTCCGTAGGTCCGCGCATTTCTTTGCAGAAATTCGTGGGTAGTCAGTCGCAACAAACCCGGATTGCGGAGGCGGTCTCGAAAACCTGGACCTGGAGGATAATTCGTGGAAACCATAGAATCAGGTTAACAATAGTTTTCTTCATCCAACTTCTCGTTTGCAGCAATGCGAAAACCTGCTGCATCCAATAATGCGGCAGGTGCAAAAAATCAACGATAGGAGATCCGTCCAATGCAGCACTTTCATGGCATGACACTCCAGTGGGTCGGCCACGCCAGCGTCCTCCTGCAAACGAAGAAGGGAACCTCAATTTTGATCGACCCTTGGCTGGAGTCAAACCCGGCGTGCCCGAAAGACTGGAAGGCGCCGAAAAAAATCGACCTTGTGCTCTGCACCCACGGGCATGGCGACCATATTGGAGATGCACTGGCAGTGGATGCGAAGTATCATCCAACATTTGTCGGCATCTATGAATTGACAGGATGGCTCACATCGAAAGGAGTAAAGAAGACGGTAGGAATGAATCTAGGCGGGTCCTATCGTTTCCAGGATGTGAAACTTACCATGGTGGAGGCCCGGCATTCTTCAGGGATTGAAGACAATGGGACGATTGTTTATGCCGGGGAACCAGCAGGTTATGTGTTGGAAATCGAAGGCGAACCGACCCTCTACCACTCCGGCGACACTGCCTTGTTCAGCGACATGCAACTCATCCGCGAACTGTATGCCCCGGAAATTGCCTGCCTGCCGATTGGTGACCATTTTACGATGGGTCCACGCGCGGCTGCCATGGCTGCGCAGTATGTGGGTTGCGGGAAAGCAATCCCCATTCACTACGGCACATTCCCCGTACTCACAGGGACACCGGCAGAGCTGCGAGAACATTTAGCAGGAAAAAAAATTGAAGTGATTGACCTGAAACCGGGGGAAAGTTTGCAGTAGTTGCAGTTCGCGTAGTTTCCAGAAATGGGAGTTAGGCAACAATAAAAGGGGCAGCCAATAAGGCCGCCCTTTTAGGTTCCGCAAAGTATAAACTACTTCGTGGCCTGCTTGGTTCCTTGCTGTTTCTTGCGTTCCGCCCAGCGTTTCCGCATGGCGTCTGCAATACGCTTGCGGCCTTCCGGAGACAAGCGACGCTTCCGCTTTTTGGTTTTTGCCGCAGGCACGGCAGCTTTTTGTTTTACAGACGCCGCCTTCGGACGTCCTGCACTGCGCGTAGTCCCACCACCGGTCAGAACGGTGCGAGCATGTTGCAGCCGCGAAATCTCCGCATCGATTTCCTGTATTACACGATTGAAATCCACAATTCCTCCAATATTCTTTCCAGCATTATGATCCGCATTTTTCCTACAAAGCCACTTTAGTTGAATTCGCAGAAACAAACCGACTCTTTAACAATACAGAAAATATAGACTGGACTGCAAATATTTTCATTGAACCTAGCTGGAAAGCGGTAGGTTATTTACCATCTTTATCCGGTGGTGGTTCGGATGTTTTCAGAAGTTGTGAATTACCTGAATTGTGGCCAGGTTCGTTGCTGGACAAACCTGCAGCAAGCTGATTCGGAGTTACACGCCTGACACCTTCGACAGATTGTTGCAGTCCCAGCACAACATCTTTCTGGTTGCTTCTATATTCGCTCGCCAGCCGGTCCAAGGCATAGGTAACGATGTCGCTATGGTGCAACTCCTGCATGGATGGATCGTGACGAAAACCCAACCATAACTGATGGACTAACTCCACATCCTGCGGTTGCAGTGCGGGTGCATGCGGACCGATATGGAAGGACTTTGCTGCGCCATCCGGCATCACGACGTAGAAAGTAAATTGCCGCTTAGGTTCCGGCAATGCTTCCCATGCCTGGCCGGAATAAAATGCCTGCTGTTCGGCAGTCATTCTGGTCGAAAGGCCAGCCACAACGGTTGCAGCTTCCAGTGAGTTTGCGGTTTGGACAAGGGCTGCGAATGGATCTCCAGCTGGGACTACAAGCAAAGAGATGTGACGGCCAAAGCTCTCCGCAACCGAAACAGCCTTGGTAAATACCATTTGTTCATGCTCGGTAAATGCCTGCTGGGAAGCGTCGATATATTCCGGGCCTCCGGCCCCCATCAGGCGCGCAGTCAATACCACAACGTCCTGACTTTCTTCTGAACTGCGCGAGAGCGCCCACTTGAGAGCGCTGGTGGAGTTCGGATCGCGCATGGTCACGACGATGCAGCCGGGACGGATATTCAGGCTCTCACGACTGACGGTGTCTTCGTTCTCCAGTTGAAAGTGCTCTTTCATCTGCCGTGCTGTGGCCGCGTGGCGTCGAACATTGTCCTTTTCTGAAAGGGTAAAGATCGCATAAAAGGTGGCAGCAAAGGCAATGCCGCTGATCGTCGCCACTTCTTTGGTGAGAAGGTTTACAATTGCCGTGCTAAATAGAACGATAAAAACTGAAAACAATCCAATCGGCAGTTCTGTCTTCCCAATGCGCAGGTTGATGGGGACCTTCCAGCCGCGTTCGCCATGATAGCGATACCGCAGCACAAGCATGGCCAGTCCATTGAAGGTAAAGCTCCAGATGACACCGAAGGCATAGGCTTCGCCGATAGTGACAATGTTGCCACGGCTCAAAATGATTGTGGCAAGCTGGAGTCCTGTAACAAGATTGATGATGCGCGAAGGGGTGCCGAACCTTTTTTGCGGTTTGCGAAACCAGTCATGAAGCACTCCATCTTCGGCTACGCGCATCAAAACGCCGGTGGAACCGATGATCGATGTGTTGATGCCGCCGGCCAGGATGAGAAAACCCACGATCACGACAAAAATGCGAAATGCCACGCGCAGGGCGAGCGGCCCGACCATGTACATGGCAATGCCCGCGATCAGGTTGTTGCCATACACAGAAACGCGAACGTTGTCGGGAATCAACATGACCGCGAGCAATGAAGCTCCGCCAGTAAAAATAAGGCTGTAAAGAGCAATGACAATAGCAGCGCGCTTCAGGTTTTTCAGTTTCGGGTGCTGGATTTCGCGGTTGACCTGCGCCAGCGTTTCCTCGCCGCTCATGGCCAGCACGGTGTGACCGAAGGCCATCAGGATACCGAACAGACCAAATGTTTTCAGCAGGCTGGTATGCCTTAAAAACCCGAAGGATTCGGTGGTAAAAGTAAAATTGGAAGGGATAGGTGCGGGTGGTAAATGGGCGCCTTTATGAAGGACGGAGAACAGGCCCCAGACCATCATGATGAGGACCATTACGGTGGTCACTTTCATCACATCCAGGGCCTTATTGCTCGATTCTTCAATACCCTTAATATTCAGCCACCAATAGTAGACGGTGACTAGGATGGCAAAAAATGCAGACGTCGCATTGACTGGCAGTTGCATGGCATGGCCGGGACTGGTCAGGAACCAGTTTGCAAGCAGCCCATGATGCGCACAGATGCCCAGCAGTTCATTTAACAAACCAACGATGTATTGGCCCGCCGACACTCCGGAGACTGGCCCGGTCAGTACATAGTCGAACATCAGCGCAGAAACGCTGACCTTGGCAAATGTGCCGCCCAGGCCCTCTTTCACAATGCGATAAACACCGCCTCGGGTGAACATCGAACAGCTTTCGACATAGACCGCGCGCACCGCAAAAGAAAACAGCATGACTCCAAGGACGATCCATGGCGCCGATTTTCCAAAATCCTGCTCTGCAATTCCTACGGCATAAAAGGCGGAAGACGCCAGGTCGTTCAAAACGACGGCTGCCGCACTCCAGAAGGAGATGAAGGTCAGCATCACGGTGGATGCTACGACCAGCCGTACGCGATAGGGTTGCGATGGTGGTGGCGCGGAAACAGTATGCTCTGGCATGGATTGGGGCTATTTCAGAATGTGCTCGCAGTAACTGAAAGGGTCGGAGATGCTTCCATCGGGACAAGCCTTCCAGGCATGAGTGTAGGTGGGTATGGGTGTCGAGTCAATTTTTTTATGTTCAAATTGAGGGCTTGAAATTTCCATTCGATGGACTTCAATCGTTCTTGCTGAAAAGTTCATGCATATCTTCCGCAAAGCTGATGATGATTACGAAGGAAGACCCCACTCCACCTATAAGGAACATCGCGACCAGAGTATGAATCACAATTTTGAGGACCAATTCCATTCCAAAAGTGTACTGCGGACGAACAGCCTGCGCGGAATTTTCGGATATAAAGTTACAAATACCGAACGGATGTTAGACTTCACCCGATGCCCGCAGGATCGAAACTGAGTTGGTTGTTGGTGGTTGAAAGCGCGGTGCTTCTTGCGCTGGCCTTTCCTGTGGCGGGGCCGCTGCCGTTCTGGCGGGCGGAGCTGGCGTGGGTTGGGCTTGTGCCGCTTCTGCTTGCATTGCTGGTCCGCAAAGACAATTTTGCGTGGCCGCGTGTCGCGCGCAATACCCTTCTCGGCTACTTCTGCGGAATCCTCTGGTATGGCGGGACCTGCTACTGGATACAGTCCACTATGCATTTCTATGGAAACCTGTCTCCCTTCGTTGCAGCCATCCTGCTCCTCCTTTTCTGTTTTTTTCTGGGCCTATATTTTGCACTGTTTGCGCTTCTGGTCAGCCTGACCCATCGCGCCACTGGAAATATGGCGTGGACGCTGCTGCTGACGCCATTTCTATGGGTAGCGATGGAACTGGCCTGCGCTCGCATCACCAGCTTTCCATGGAACCAACTGGGTGATTCGCAAATCGACAATCTGCTTCTCACACGCCTTGCACCGTGGATCGGAGCCTACGGAATTTCATTTGTGCTGGTTGCTGCTAACTGCGCCATGGCGAGCTTCTTTCTTTTTCGCGGATGGCGAGCGCGACTTGTCTCACCTATGTTGGCGCTGGCTCTGATTGCAGGCTTGTATAGGGGATTTGCGATCCACGTTGCAGAGGAACCGGCTCCCGTGACGGCCATGCTGCTCCAGCCGAATTTGGATGTAGGGAGTGGAAATAACTGGGCCGGAGAGTATTTCGATATACAGATGCAGCACTTTGCCGCGCTCAGCGAAAATGTCTGTAACCCTTATTTCGCGGGCCTTCCCACGCCGGGCATGCCGATGGTTCATCCTGACTGCAATTCACCGCGACCCACCATCCATCTCATTCTGTGGCCGGAGTCGCCCGCGCCTTACGAAGACAGCGACCCACGCTTTCGTCATTGGATTTCCGCACTGGCAGAGGACGCGCGCGCGCCCATGATCGTAGGAGATATCGCCGTAGTGCATGAGCCGGGCGAGACGGGGAATTCGGTGTATAACTCCGCGGCCTTTGTCGCCCCGGATGGGACCTTTGTCGGTCGCTACGACAAGATGCATCTGGTTCCGTTTGGTGAGTATGTTCCATTCCCAGATCTGCTGTCCTTTGCCGGTTCTCTGACGACCGAAGTGGGCCAGATGACCCATGGCAAGCGCCGTGTTGTCTTTGCCGTGGAACAGCACCGTTATGGGACCTTTATTTGCTACGAGTCGATTTTTTCCGATGAGGTACGCCAGTTCGTCAAGCAGGGTGCGGATGTTCTCGTCAACGTCTCCGACGATGGCTGGTATGGCGACACCAGCGCGCCGTGGCAGCACCTGAACATGGCAAGGATGCGCGCCATTGAAAACGATCGCTGGCTGCTGCGCGACACCAACAGTGGCATTACCTCCGTGATCGACCCTTACGGACGAGTGGTGCAAAGCTCGCCGCGCCACTTCAAAACTTCGTTGCTGGCGCACTTCAATTATGTCTCGCGGAAGACGTTTTACACCCGCCATGGCGACCTGTTCGCGTGGCTCTGTGCCATAATTGCAATAGTGCTTGCTGTCGATGGCGCCTTCCAGAACCACCATCGTCCGGCTTGAAAATCCCTTTCCAAGACTGATCTGCCATGCTGAGTGACTTAGAGTTTGCTTATCACCCGATAGAGCAAAAAGTGCGCGATCTGCAGGAGTATCTTTGACGCGGCCCGCCTGCGCAAAGAACTCGCTGTCATTGAAGAAAAAGTAGCCAATCCTGCCATCTGGTCGAACCCGGCTGCATCGCAACCGCTGATGCGCGAACGCAAGCGATTGGAGTCACTGCTGGCCGACGATGCCGAACTTGGCCGCCGCAGAGAAGACGTTGCCGCCTACTTTGAACTGGCGCGCGAAGGTGAGCCGGTAGAACCGGACTTGGCGCGCGAGATGGAAGGGCTGCGGGAATTTTCCGAAGCGCTGGAGTCCCGCACCATGCTTTCCGAAGAGACCGACCCGCTGAATGCCATTGTGACCGTCCATCCCGGCGCTGGCGGTACGGAGTCGCAGGATTGGGCCGAGATGCTGATGCGCATGTATCTGCGCTGGGCCGAGCAGCAAAAATTCAAGACCGAAATCAACGACTATCAGGCCGCCGACGAGGCCGGCGTCAAATCCGTCACCTTCACCGTCACCGGCGAATATGCCTACGGCCTGCTCTCCGGAGAAACCGGCGTCCACCGGCTGGTGCGAATTTCGCCATTCGATTCCGCCAAGCGCCGCCATACCTCCTTCGCCAGTGTCTTCGTTTCGCCGGAGATTGACGACTCGATTGAGATCGATATCAAACCGGAAGATTTGCGCATCGACACCTATCGCTCTGGCGGCAAAGGCGGCCAGCATGTCAACACAACCGACTCCGCCGTGCGTATGACCCACCTGTCGACCGGGATCGTCGTCTCCTGCCAGAATGAACGCTCGCAGCATAAGAACCGCGAGAAGGCGATGAAGATGCTGCGCTCCCGGCTGTATGAATATGAACTGGAGAAGCAGCGCGCGGTTACTAAAAAAATTGAAGATGCCAAGCTGGAAATCAATTTCGGTTCGCAGATACGCTCCTATGTCATGCAGCCGTATCGCATGGTGAAGGACTTGCGGACGCGCGTGGAAACTGGAGATGTCGACCGCGTGCTAAACGGCGACCTCGACATGTTTATTCGTGGATTTTTACGCTTGCGGCGCGAAGGGAATTACCCCGCTGGGCCAGTGGAAGATTTGGATTAAAGATTGACGAAAGAGATGGAGCAAGGATGAACGAAGCGAAGTTGATCGATGAAATTTTAGAAACAACGAAGACCATCGCAGTTGTTGGCATTTCCAACAAGCCGGACCGTGCGAGCTATGGTGTTTCCGCGCAGATGCAGAAACGCGGGTATCAGATAGTGCCTGTCAATCCAGTGCTGAGAGAAGTCCTTGACGAACCGTGCTACCCATCGCTGCGCGAAATCCCGTTTCCTGTCGATCTGGTGAATGTGTTTCGTTCGCCGGAGTTCGTCCCGGAAATAGTGGAAGATACCATTGCAATTGGAGCAAAATATCTATGGTTACAGGAAGGCGTCGTCCATCCTGAGGCCATCGCGCATGCCGAGGCGAATGGAATTGGCGTGGTTGCAGACCTATGCCTCTACAAAGAGCATCTACGTTGGCAGGCGGAGCATGTTACCGGTTGATTTTAAGCCTGAGCGTCCGGCAAAAGAGCAGGGAAGTATCGTGCATCGTACATCCAAATTGTATACGTCGCGCAGCACTCTACAAAGCATTTCCGGTGTGCTGGCGTGCCTGTTTCTCTTCGGCGCGCACATCTTCGCGCAGCCAGTCCGTACCCAGCACCTGACCGTCGAGCTCATCACTGAAACAACCTCCATCGCCCCCAATCACGACTTTCTTGCTGGCTTGCATTTTGTTTTAGACAAGGGCTGGCACATTTACTGGATCAACGCCGGGGACGCCGGCGAGCCGCCGCGCGTGGACTGGAAACTGCCCGCAGGCATTTCTGCAGGCGAAATGCAGTTTCCCGTACCGAAACGATTGCCGCTTGGCCCGCTGATGGATTTTGGCTACGAAAATGAAGTCCTGCTGCCGATTCCCATGCACGCCGATGGCAGCTTGAAGCCAGGAAGCAAGGAAACTTTGCGCGGCCATCTGCATTTTCTGGTTTGCAGCAACGTTTGCATTCCCGGCAAGGCGGACTTGGAGCATGCCGTCTCGGTCGCAACTCAGCCGGGTGCGACCGACACAGCGACGGGACCGCTGTTTCTCGCCGCAGAGCGTAATCTGCCGCGCAGCTTGCCCGCAGGCGCTTCCGTTTCGGTGACGCAGACCAAAGCGGCCTTCGCGATTACGCTGCGCACCGGCCAACGCATTGCCTCCGCCGAATTTTATCCCTTCGACCAGAATGTGATTGCAAACGCCGCGCCGCAGACCGTTACGCCTCTTGCGGATGGTCTACGCATCACAGTGCCGAAGGCAGAGGGACTGCGGCAGGCGCCTGCGCAGTTACATGGACTATTGAAGCTGCCCGATGGCGTGGCCTATCAGTTCACATCTTCGATCACAACTGCGCCGCCAGTAGCGCATACGGGCGATAAATCACTCCTGGGCATGCTGGGCCTGGCTTTCCTTGGCGGACTGATTCTGAACTTGATGCCGTGCGTCTTCCCGGTGCTCTTTATCAAAGGTCTGTCACTGGTGCAGTCCTCCGGCGAGGAGCGCAAGCGGCTGCGCACGCACGGCGCGGTGTACACGCTGGGCATTCTGGTTTCCTTCTGGGCCATCGTCGCTGTGCTGCTGCTGTTGCGCGCGGGCGGCAGCCATCTCGGCTGGGGATTTCAATTTCAGTCGCCATACTTTGTCGCCTTCATGGCGCTGCTGCTGTTTTTTCTCGGCCTCAGTCTGGCGGGACAGTTTGATATCGGCCTTTCCGTCACCAGCGTGGGTGGGGAACTGGCGCAGCGCGGCGGCTACAGCGGCAGCTTTTTTACCGGCGTGCTGGCCACCGTTGTTGCGACGCCGTGCGCGGCGCCATTTATGGGGGCGGCAATAGGTTTCGCGCTTTCGCAAAGCGCCGGGATTACGTTCGCCATTTTCACCGCGCTGGCGCTGGGTCTGGCTGCGCCATATGTTCTGCTGACATTGCAGCCCGCGTGGACGCGCCTGCTGCCACGGCCAGGCGCGTGGATGGAGGTGTTAAAGCAGGCGGTCGCAATTCCAATTTTCATCACGGTGATCTGGCTGGTCTGGGTCTTCGCGCAGGTGGCGGACATTACGGGCGTCGTCGCGCTGCTGGCGGGCATGCTGGTCGCGGCCATCGCCGGGTGGGTGCTGGCTCGCTGGCCTGCGAAGTGGGCCTCGGCCATGGTGGCGACCTTGTTATTGATTCTTGCGATTGTGTTGCCGAGCGTCGCGGCGAAAAAATTTCCCGCAGCCAGAAACGCGAAAAACGCAACCTCCAACGATAACTCCGCGTGGCAGGCTTTCAGTCCGCAGCAACTGGCCGCAGACCGCGCGCAGGGCAAAGCCGTCTTTGTGGATTTTTCCGCCGCCTGGTGCCTGAGCTGCCAGGTGAATGAACGTCTCGTGCTCGACCGTCCAGATGTGGAAGATGCCTTCCGCAAGAGTGGCGTGGTGACGATGCGTGCAGACTGGACCAATCACGACGACACGATTACCGAAACTCTTGCGCAGCTAGGGCGCAGCGGCGTGCCCACCTATGCGCTCTATTCCGGTGCTCCAGCTGCTGCGCCAAAATTACTGCCAGAAGTGTTGACGTCCGGGATCGTGTTCGATGCGCTCAAGCAACTCCACCGCCCATCTGCAACACCTTAGGGATCAGATCGCCGGCAAGCTGGCTACAGTTACGTCCACGCGCTTTGGCCAGATAGAGGGCCGCATCGGCGGCTTCGAGCATTTCCATGCTCGAACTACCAGAGTTCGGATGTGTCGAGCACACCCCAATACTCAGCGTCACGAATTCATAAGCGACCGAATCCTCATTGGGAATCTTAAGGTCCAGGACGGCCATGCGCATGGCCTCGGCGACCTTGAGAGCGCCTTCCACCTTTGCGCCCGGCAAAACGACCGCAAATTCTTCGCCGCCGTACCGCGCCACAAAATCGCCTGGGCGCCGTATTTCTTCAACCAAAGTATGGGCGATTTTACGCAGGCATTCGTCCCCTGCCGTATGCCCATAGCGGTCATTTAGCATTTTGAAGCAGTCCACATCCACCACTAGCAAGGCGATGGATCGCTTGGTACGCGCAGCGCGTTTCCATTCGTTGCCAAAGGTCTCGTCGAAGTATCGCCGATTGAAAACGCCGGTCAGGCCATCCTGCGTGGAAAGCGTTTTTAGCTCATCCAGTGAAGCCTGGAGGGCCTGATATTTTTTCTTGTCGAGAAATGCCGCCACCAGGGACGCCAGCAACACCAGGCCCGTGGTGAGCGCAACTCCAGCGACACCAAGGGCGGTCACATGCACCGTGTGCCGGAGATTGTAGGTCATATTTCCAGGAAAGTATGTCACCGCAGCCATGGCGGTATAGTGCATCGCGGCAATCCCGCTACCCATCAACACCGCACCGGCAAGGCGCAGCCATTCCCGCTGGGCCGGATTGTTGCGCACGTAAAACGAAATCCACAACGCCACGGCAGAAAAGGCCACGGCCACCAGAACGGATAGCGCCACGATGGGCAGAGAATAGTGATGCATTGCGCTGGACCGCATGGCGGCCATGCCGACGTAATGCATGCCGCCAATGCCTGCGCCCATCAGTACGCTGCCGATGACGAGTTGCGGCCAACCCATTTGCTCTCGGCTGACCAGTGCCAGCACGACTGCCGAGGCCAACACTGCCAGCCCCAGCGAGAGGATGACCGTCGGCACATAATACACAACCTCGACGGGCAACTGAACGGCAAGCATTCCCAGGTAATGCATGGACCAGATGCCCAGTCCCATGGCCACAGCGCCACCGGAAAGCCACGCAATAGAGCGCATTCCTTTGGAAGACGCCACTCGTTCGGCGAAACTGAACGCGGCGTAGGAGGCGATGATCGACATTGCGATCGAGGTCGCCACCAGCCAGGAAACGTAAGTGACTGCAACTGGATTCATGGTAAAAACCTTCGCATGCGCTGAAACGCTTGCCGGCGAGAACCAGCGAGCGCATATCTATTTCAATTCCAGTAAAGCGGTTAATGTATATGGATGCTACAACGGATTTGTTTGCGCCGCCTTGACAAACAAATGAGACATCAATCGGAAGATGGGTTTACCCCGAAATGGGAAAAGATTGCCCGATGTGGCGACGGTGACTTATGTTCGGTTGCCCTTGCGGATTTTGGCAATCTCTTCCATGCGCTGCTGCAGCAGCTTTTCGCGGCCACGGTCGGTGGGCTGATAGTAATGTTTGCCGATCAAGTTTGGCGGCAGGCATTCCATGTCGGAGACGGCCCCTTGCTCGTCGTGCGCGTAGCGATAGCCCTTGCCGTAGTCGAGCGATTCCATCAGCCGCGTCGGCGCGTTGCGCAGATGCAGGGGGACCGGCTCGGCGCGTGTCTGCTCCACATCACGATGGACCGCGCCGTAAGCGGTATAGAGCGCATTCGATTTCGGCGCGAGCGCAAGATAGACCGCGGCCTGCGCCAGCGCCAGATCGCCCTCCGGGGAGCCGAGAAAATCCATCGCGTCGCGCGCGGAGAGCGCCAGGTTCAGCGCCTCGGGCGCGGCCAGGCCAATGTCTTCGACCGCCATTCGCACCAGTCTGCGCGCCAGATACATGGGGTCCTCGCCGGAGCGCAGCATGCGCGCCAGCCAGTAGAGCGCCGCATCCGCATCGCTGTTGCGGATGGATTTGTGCAGTGCGGAGATCAGGTTGTAATGCTCCTCACCGCTCTTGTCGTAAAACAGCGTCTTCTGCTGCACGGCATCGGCGATCAGCTTGCCGTCCAACTGTGCGTGGCCAAGGCTGGCGGCCAGCCTCACGGCGGCTTCCAGCACGTTGTAGGCACGCCGCACGTCGCCATTGGCGTAACCGGCAATCGCGTGCAGCGCCTCTTCCTCCGCAGTGATGCCGAATGTTCCCAGGCCGCGCTCCGTATTCGAGAGCGCGTTTTTTAGAAGCTGTACGATCTGCTTATCGCTCAATGCTTCCAGCACGTAGACGCGGCAGCGGGAGAGCAGCGCGGCATTCAGTTCAAAAGAGGGATTTTCCGTCGTTGCGCCGATCAAACGGATGGCCCCGCGCTCGACATACGGCAGAAAGGCGTCCTGCTGGCTGCGATTGAAACGATGAATTTCATCGATGAACAAAATGGTCCGCATGCCGGAGGAAGCGGCTGCGTCGGCCTCGCTCATCACCTGCTTGATCTCTTTAATCCCGCTGACGACGGCGGAAAACTCAATGAACGTGGCCTGCGTGGTATGGGCGATAATCTTTGCCAGTGTGGTTTTGCCGACGCCGGGCGGACCCCACAGGATCATCGAATTCGCATCGTCGCTCTCCAGTTGTACGCGCAGGGCCTTGCCGGGCGCCAGTAAATGCTCCTGCCCGACGAACTCATCCAGCGTGCGTGGCCGCATGCGCTCGGCCAGCGGGCGCTGACGCAGGTCGGTCGCTGGTTCCGATTTTGCATAGCTGGGATCGCCCGGAAGGGCGTCGAAGAGACTCATGGCTGCCCTTCTATCGATGCGCGGCTCCGCTGCTGTGCTGCTTCGTAAAGAAGGACCGATGCAGCCGCGGCCGCGTTCAGCGATTCAACTGGCCCGGTGCAGGGAATATGAAGCGTTTCCGTGCAGTAGCGCAACACCGCTTGGGGAATGCCCGCGCCTTCATTTCCGATGACCAGCGCCATGGGAGGACGCAGGTCCGCGTCTGAGATCGATGCTCCAGTCCGCGCGGCACAGGCGTATATAGGGATTGCTTTCTCTTGCAGGCGTTGGAGATGGGATTCGTCTTCCAACGAAATTACAGGGAGCCGGAAGCTAGAACCCGCGGCGGCGCGCAGGACCTTCTGGTTCCATGGACTGACCGTTCCCGGTGTGAGCAAAATTCCAGTCGCGCCGAAGGCCTCCGCCGTGCGAATTATGGTCCCGACATTTCCCGGGTCCTGCAAGCCTGCCAGAATGACGAACAGCGAGTTGGCCGTTTGCAGGAACGTGTCAAAAGACCATTGTGGCGCTTCGATCAGCGCTGCAATACCCTGGGGAGATTCCGTCGCGCAGGCGTGGTCAAAGGCATCGGCGGCCACGATAAAAGCCAGGGAATTGCCAGCCTTACTCCAATCGACCGGGCCTGCGTAATTCTCGCGAACAAAAATGGTGTGGATGCGCAGGCCGCTGCGCAGGGCCTCCAGCAGCAGATGTTCGCCCTCGATGGCGATCAGGCCGTCACTCGGCCCGCTCGAATGCAGCAGCTGGCGCAGGTCTTTGAGGCGCGCGTTCTGGCGGCTGCGAATTGTCTCTATCGTTGTGGCTGCCGAGGATTGCGACATACATCGCGATTTTACGCTGCGAGAGCGGGGTGCTTGTGGGTCCCTACAATTTGAAACGCAGTCTGTTTCGGCGACCGGGTATCATGGTGCAAGCTGGAAAGTATGTTTGCATCTTTGCAGAGGCTTTCCGGCAAACCTTTCTGCTGTTGGAGAGACCCAGTTGTCAGCGGAACTACTGCGTGTAGACCCGGATGAGCCGGAGCCGGAAAAAATCGAATACATCGTGCACTGCCTTCAATCTGGCAGTGTCGTTGGCCTGCCTACAGACACCTTTTATGGTCTGGCTGTCGATCCCGTGAATTTGCATGCCGTGGAGCAGATTTACGACATCAAGATGCGGGTGCGGCACAAGCCGCTCTCATTGCTGCTGGCCGATGTCGCCCAGGCTTATGAGATCGCGCGCAATCTGAATGCGAACTTCGACCGGCTTGCGGAACACTTCTGGCCCGGCCCGTTGACGGTGATTGTGCGCGCGGGAACACGGTTGCCGCTGCGCGTCACCGCCAATACCGGCAACGTTGCGCTGCGCGTGCCGGATGCCGCCATTCCCCGCGCTGTGGTGCGATGCCTGGGGCTGCCGGTGACGGCCACCTCCGCCAACGTGCTGGGCGCGCCGGAGTGCACGCACGCGATTGGAGTTCGGGACCAACTGGGCGACCGCATTCCCCTGATCGTCGATGGCGGCCCCACAGCGCGGAGTCTTCCGACGACCATCGTCGATCTATCTGCTGGCCCTGGCATGTGGCAGGTCCTGCGTGAGGGTGCGATTCCTACCCATGAGATCGCTCTCGTGCTCCAGTAGCGGGGATGGGCGGATGGACGGAAACCCGAACAGGACAATCGAAAGGACGCATGGCGCGGTCTGGGGAGTTCTGTGCGCAACCGCTTTCCTCGTGGTGGCCGTTGCGGGTGTCTGGTTCTGGTGGCTGTTCGTGCAGATTCGCCAGACCGCCATGCGGAACCAGGCTGCTCCCGCAGACGCGATTGCGGTCTTTGGCGCCGCTGAATATAACGGCCGCCCATCCCCGGTATTGAATGCGCGGCTGGAGCATGCGCTCGATCTATATCAACGTGGGCTTGCGCCGGTGGTGATAACGCTTGGCGGGGGCAGCGATCCACAATACAGCGAAGGCGGCGTAGGACGCGATTTTTTTCTGGCGCATGGAGTCCCAGACGACCGCATTATCGCGGAAACCACCAGCAGAGATACAGAAGAATCTGTTGCCCGGCTGGCGGCCATCGCGCGGGAAAACCATCTGCAAACCATTTTGATCGTCAGCGATGGAAGCCATTTGTTTCGTATCCAGCAGCTCTGTTCCGCGCAAGGTCTGCATATACTGCTTTCTCCGCGACAGACTGGCCGGTCCGTCAGCGATCTGGACATGGCGGAACGTTACGCGCATGAGATGGCCAGCTACACGCTTTGGCGGCTGCATCTTCATTGAGGGATCATTTTCAAATATGTGGTTTTCAAAAGTAATGTTCGTCATTCTGAGGTCGCCGCAGCGACCGAAGAATCCAGAGGGTGATGGCGACACATACCAAGCGAGTATTCTCCGGATTCTTCACTTCGCTACGCTTCGTTCAGAATGACCCAGCAATCAATTTCCTAACTCAGGCACATCGCTCCGAAGATAGCAACCAGACTTGCGCTGAAGAGTGTCGATAGAAAATTGACGGCGTCGTTGCCCAGTACGCCCTTGCGCTCCAGCGTCGCGCCGAGCCAGCTATCGAAGAAGAGTCCTGCGATGCCCGCTAGCCAGCAGAGCAAGGTTTGTCTCACTGTCAACCCCAGTCCGATCCCACTGAGCGCAGCCACCAGTGCTGCTCCCATGCAACCGGCAGCCGTGCCGACGACACTAATTCCGCCATCTGTACCTACTGGAACCTGCTGGAAGCTCGTCAGCAAAAATGTCTTGCCGGGGATGGCTTGACCCATTTCAGACGAGACGGTGTCCACCGTGGCTTCCACCAGGGCCGCAGTCAAGGCCAGCAGCATCAGCGTGTGCGGCAGCAGCCCGACGCCAAGCGTCGAAGCCAGCGCGGCCACTCCAAGATTGGCACAGACCTGCGAAGCCTGTCGCCCGGATTTAGCCTCCGCGACGCCGAGATGTTCTTTTGTATTTCTGCGAAAGCGCGTGGCAAAAAGAGTTAGAACGAGCAATGTGATCAATGGCGGCAGTGCGGTATGCCACCAGCGCCCGGCGGGCTGATGCACTGTGCCCAAATACAACGTTGCCGCGATGATCGCGCCTGCGATTGCGGCTGGCCTGGTGGCGGAACGCGAGCCCCATACCCCAAGCGCGAATATCACCGCCAATATCAATCCAACAAAATTTGCCCGCGTCGGGCCTGTTCGGGTCGACTCGAATGTCAGAAATCCCACGCATATACCCATCGTCAGAACGGTAATCGCCGCGGATTGGCCGGGATGGGTGACAGCGCGCATGATGCTTCATTTTTGCAAGCAACGCCGAATTGTGCGAGGGGCAATTCGCAGGAACCAGCGCTCGCGAGTACGAAACCGAGACTCGGAAGCGCGAAAGCCCCCGCGCTGATTTACAATCAGCGATAGCTTCAATTCATTGCTGGGAATTATGGGGTATTCACGAGTGTTGTCAGGTTTTGGGCATCGAAGCCCATGGGTATTGGCGGGATCGATAGTTCTATTCGCCTCAATGCTGGGCTGTGGAGACCTTTACCGCCCAATCGTTACGAACGTACCTCCCGTGCAGCCAGCGCCACAGCCGACCAAGTACGCGATGGTGATTACCTGTGGCGATAATACAAATACTGCCGCGACCCAGATCGACCAGGTTTGCGCGTCGAGCACAGCCCCAGGGCTGGCGTCCCTGATCGATTTTGCTGGGGACTCGCTCATGGTCCGCGTCACTCTCGGCACCGGACCCAGGTGGCTGGGGCTGGATAGAACAGGAATTACTTCCTTTATCCCCAATGTCGATGGGACCATCAATTCTTTCTACAATCAGACCTCGACGGAAACAAACAACGTCAATACCAGCACGCTGTTGGCTGGCGCAGCTCCAAACACTTTGCTCGATACGTCGAACTATTTGTACGTTTCGCAGCCTGGGCGCAGTTCCATTGAGGTCATGAAAAGTGTCCCACCCAATGGCTTTCTGGAAATTCCGATTACAGATCCCGCTTCGCCGAGCACACCGCAAAATCCTGTGAACCTGGTCGGCAATCCGACGACCCAGCGGGTGTACGCCATTGCGCAAGGGGCCAACGCAGGGAACTGCCCCACCTCAGGCTCCAACGGCACCGCAACCGGGATTGAAACCTCGACGAACACCATTTCCTCCGTTTTGCCCCTGGGTGTATGTCCGATTTACGGCGTAATGTCTGCGGACGATCGCAGGACTTTCATTCTGAATCAGGGCAGCGGGACCATTACCGTGATTGACAGCCAACGGAATGAAATCGACCGGAATCCCAATTTGAATAATGGGACCATTGCTGTGGGACAAGGCCCAATGTGGGCCGATATCTACAACACCGGCGCAATTCTGGCTGTAGTGAACTCGCAGTCGAACACACTCAGCCTGATTAACATCAGCACAGATTCGTTCGGCAACGACAGCCCGAACTTCGGCCAGATCATCGCCACCGTACCGGTTGGCAATGATCCCGATTCGGTCGCTATTTTGCAGGACGGCACTCGCGCTTACGTTGCCAACCACGGCGATGGCACAGTCAGCGTCGTCAGCCTGATCAGCAATACCGTGCTTAAGACCATTGCATTGCCACAGGAGCCTTGCCAGGCCGGCAATCCGACCGTTCTTTGCACCATCCATCCCATTTCGATTGCCGCCACAACGGGAACGCCTTTGGGCAAGGTCTATGTAGTTTCGCCGGACACGAACATTATGACCATCCTGCGGACCGACAACGACACGATTTATGAAAATCTGTCGCTGACGGGCAATGGCATCCAGGTGCGCGTGACCGCTCCGTAGTTCGATCCATCGGTATCCTCTCAACGTGAAGCTTCGTCTGGACAAGGCCCTGGTAGCGCGAAAACTTGCGGAATCGCGTACGCGAGCCCAGGAACTTGTTCGCGCCGGGCAGGTCGAGGTCGAGGGGATTCCGGCAACACGCCCAAGTGAGATGGTCGGGCCGGACGATGCCATCGAACTGCATGGCAAAACGCTCGCGTTTGTCAGTCGTGGTGGATTGAAGCTGGCTGCTGCGCTCGATCACTGGAACATCGATCTTAGCGGGCGCAATTGCCTGGACATCGGTATCTCTACTGGCGGTTTTGCCGACTGCATGTTGCAGCGCGGCGCAGCCAGCGTGCTTGGCATCGACAGCGGTCATGGGCAATTGGCGACCAGACTTCAAGCTGAGCTGCGTCTCCAGCTCCTGGAACGCACCAACGCACGCCATCTGACCTCCGCGATGCTTCCCGCTGGCATCAGCTTCTTCGCGATGGATGTCTCTTTCATTGGCGCCTCGCTGGTCCTTCCCGCAGTGATTGGCGCTGCATTTTTACCCTCCCGTTTATCGTCCGACAGGGAAGCGCCAAATGTTCTATTGCAGGAGGCAGTCGTGCTGGTGAAGCCCCAATTTGAGGCAGGAAAAGAATTTGTCTGCAAACATGGCATTGTGCGGAGCGAAGCCGCGCACCTGCTGGCCATCGAGCGGGTACGGCAGACGGTAGGCGCGCACGGCGCTCGAACTACGGAAGTGATGGACTCGCCAATTCTGGGCGGGGAAGGCAATCGCGAGTTTTTGTTGTACGCTCGGTTTTGAGGAGAATGCATGCCACGGATTGCGATCCTGTCCAAACCCCAGAAGCCGGAGTTGGCGAACATCCTGCCGGAACTTGCGGTCTGGCTGAAACAGCACAGTTATGAGACTGTTTTAGATCCCATCAGCGCCAGCTATATGGGGTGTGCGGAAGCGGTCCCACGACACCAGATGCATGAATATCAGCCGGAACTCGCCATTGTGCTGGGGGGAGATGGCACACTGCTGGCTGCGGCGCGGGCGTTCACCCGCACAGAAACGCCGATTCTCAGTGTCAATCTTGGATCGCTCGGTTTTCTTGCGGAAGTGCCTCTCGCAGATCTCTATCCCACGCTGGAGTCCTGGCGCGAGAACGGTTGTTCGA
>DAHUZH010000359.1 GCA_027306695.1 Acidobacteriaceae bacterium | reverse complement strand
GATAAAACATATGCAATGCGAAGCACATGGTCTAAGAGGCTTTCCACTCGCGTGAAGAGACACTCGTGTGCCCTCAATTGTTAGCAAGGTCAAATCATCCAACTCAATTAGGAAACATCCATGTTCCCTCGCGAAACCATGTGAGCCTCCATGAAGCCGCCCTATGCAACATCGGCACCGTCGAATGTGCGAAATATTTATTTGTTTTTCAACGAAAGCCTACCGTGTTATCTCGGATAGGGTATAGAATTTGCGCATTCGTTTGGTGTTCGGGAAGCGCGGTGCAAATCCGCCACTACCCCGTAACTGTAAACGCCGAGAATATGGACATGCGAAGTTTGCGGCCACTGGGATTTGACATCCTGGGAAGGCAGCCCAGATTCGTCGACGCGTAAGTCAGGAGACCGGCCAAACGACAGTTGGGCTTTCTAATCGACCTCGATGGGAGGGTCGAAGGGAGCAGTCACGCGACCATCTCGGTCGCGTGGGCCGCGCCATCCTCATCATCCCGCGACATATGAGATCAAGAATGCAGGCGACGTCTGTAAGGACA
>DAHUZH010000358.1 GCA_027306695.1 Acidobacteriaceae bacterium | reverse complement strand
ATAGTTCGTTACGGTGACCGCGGTACCCTTGCAGTTTTCCGCGGAGGGCGCGAGGGTAGTGGAAATCTGACCATAACTGAGGGAGATCCCATAGGTAGCCGGTTCCAAGTCGATCTTATAAACGGCGGTGAGCATCGGACCGCTCTGGAAGCCGCTGCAATAGTTCTGGCCATAATTCTTGATGCAGCCAGTGGTTGACAGGCCGACGGGTAGGGATAGAGCTAGAAGAACCGCAGAAAATACGAACCGCCGCATTGAACCTCCCCGCCGCCGCTTGGCGCGGACTGGCGGTTACTAAAAACAACTATCGTGACGCGAGTCAGATAATTCATTTTAGGGCCCCGGTGCGGCTTCGGCAACCGCCGCGGGCTGAGATCGCAAATTCAAGGGGCAGGGGGCGCGCTATTGTCGCGCAGCAATCGCGCTTCGGATTGGAGAATTGCGGGAGTGAACGACAACCTGGCTAGCGCAGAGGCATCGGGCGGGAAGGGGCCGAGGCGGCGTGGCGCCCCGCGGAAAGAAATTCAGTGAACCAGGTCTGTTACGGGCTTCCA
>DAHUZH010000357.1 GCA_027306695.1 Acidobacteriaceae bacterium | reverse complement strand
CTTCAAACGCTGGAACTTCCCGAAGAAAGTTCTGTCTTCATCGAGAAGGATGGTGATCTCGATTTCGTGGATAACGCCGGCCGAAAGTCGTTTGGATCGCTCAAAACACAAGGCTGGGGGAGAGAGACTTACCAACCTTTCAACTGCTTTCTGGAAGTCTGTCCGCATCTGCCTGACCCGATATGAGGAAAGCGGCCGGCTGTGCCACACGGATAATCGACGGCATGGGCGAAGGACGCGATGAGCCATTGGTCAGAGGTTTCTCCCTGGCGAATCAAATAAGCCTCGTGTGTTCCCGTCACTGCCCGTCGGGTTCTATAAAAGGGGATGTCAAGTAAAAACACTTCTCCTGATCGGCCAGAGGGAAGGAGTTTTACTGACATCCAGCCCCTGCTGGCCGCTGCGATGGATTTGGCTTGGGCACGGTGGCGCCTGGTGCTCGTCGGTGCGGCTTTCATGGTCATACCGATGCGTCTTGGCTGTGGCGTGTGCGAGCGTCATCCTGAGCAGCGTGCTGGCTTGTGCGCCAACCATGGTTCTATCGGAGACTCATTGGCCTAT
>DAHUZH010000356.1 GCA_027306695.1 Acidobacteriaceae bacterium | reverse complement strand
CCGCCATCATGGGGGCCAGCGGGAGCGGAAAGAGCACGCTGCTGGGGCTGCTGGCGGGGCTGGATTCTCCTAGCGAAGGCGAGGTGATGGTGGACGGCATCGCCATCAGCCGGCTCGAAGAGAACAAGCTGGCGGAGGTGCGGGGCAGCCGGATCGGGTTTGTCTTCCAGTCGTATCAGCTGATTCCGACGCTCACGGCACTGGAAAATGTCATGCTGCCGTGGGAGCTGAATGCACGGGGCGACGCAAGAAGGAAGGCGCAGGGGCTGCTGGAGACGGTCGGCCTTGGCGATCGCCTGCACCATTATCCCGTGCAGCTGTCCGGAGGCGAGCAGCAGCGCGTGGCGCTGGCCCGGGCCTTTGTGATGGAGCCGCCCATTGTGCTGGCGGATGAGCCGACGGGGAATCTTGATTCGAAGAATGGGCAGCACGTGCTGGAACTGCTGACGGAGCGGCAGCGTGAATCGCAGACCACGCTGGTGATGGTGACGCACGATCCGCAGATCGCGGAGCATGCCGACCGGCGCATCCATCTGCGCGACGGGCTGGTGGTGGCGGATGA
>DAHUZH010000355.1 GCA_027306695.1 Acidobacteriaceae bacterium | reverse complement strand
AATTTTCAGTTGGTGTCCGCGCCGGCGAACTTCTTCACCATGGCCAGCAGCAGCCTGCGATCGCTTTCATTCAAATTTGCCGAATAGCGCCGAATCTGCGTCAAAAAGCGCAGCTCATCGTCGCTGAATCGTTGGCTTGGCATTTGGTAGCTCAGAGCGTTTTCCGCAAAAAAGTGCGCCAGCGGAACATCGAGCGCGCCGGCAATTTTATAGAGCGTATCGAGCGAGGGCACAGTATGCCCATTTTCCACCCGCGAAAGATAACAGCGTAGCAGCCCCGTGCGCTTTTCGATGTCTCCCTGCGACATGCCCTTCTGTAACCGGACCCCGCGTATGGTTCCGCCAATCTTGATCGCTTCCATGAAGTGTCTCCGCTCTGAGGTGTGAAATAGGTGCTTGCCATCGCAAAGACTCCCCAGACTCAAGGCTTGAGACTTTGCAATAACTCGATGTTGTCCATTTAGTTAACATATTCGGCGCGAACCACGCAAGCATTTTCTACCGTTTACCGAAGATGTTCTTTGTAGGGAGTAACTTGGAGTGCAAAAGTTTGCACAGCCTT
>DAHUZH010000354.1 GCA_027306695.1 Acidobacteriaceae bacterium | reverse complement strand
GTTAGCGTTCGCATGCTTCGGTATTACGAACGGCAGGAGTTGTTGACGCCGGCCCGTACCGCATCGGGTTACCGGACATATGGCAACGGGGACGTGGAGCGCGTTCGGCGCATTGTGTTGCTGAACAAGGCGGGGCTCACGCTCGAGCGGGTGCGTCCCATTGTGGCCTGCGAAGTCCGAGGTAGTGCGGGCTTTCGTCCGTGCGACGCACTAAAGACGAGTCTCCGGCATGCGGTCGCCGAGTTGAACGAGCAAATCGACAAGTTGCTCGGGGTACGCACCCTGTTGGCTGAGCTGATTGGGGACGCCGAGTAGTTCACCGGCACCGTGCATCGAATTACTTGATTAGCCTCTCAACCCCGTATCGGGGCAGGCGTTCGCGAAGAAACGATTTGCGGTACAACGTGGACGGCGGCGTTGCGATGACCGATGAGTGTTTGGGAACAGCAGGGCCGCGACGCGGCCTCAACCAGAACGGTGACTGGCGCGATCCTGGCGCCGCATGAAACACAACGGCGGGTGGTCTGCGGCAAGACGGGCATCGACTCTTCGGCATGATCGGG
>DAHUZH010000353.1 GCA_027306695.1 Acidobacteriaceae bacterium | reverse complement strand
GGTGCTGAAGCAGTTCAAGCCCACCTCGCGCGCCAAGTACGTCGCCTTCGAGACGCTCTATCGGCCGAGCCAGATGCCCGGTCAGCGCGAGCCCATTCTCAGCTGGCCGTACCGCGAGGGGCTGCGCATCGATGAGGCGATGAACCCGCTCGCCTTCATGGTCGTGGGGCTCTACGGGCGGGTGCTGCCGAACCAGGACGGCGCGCCGCTGCGCCTCATCGTGCCGTGGAAGTACGGCTTCAAGAGCATCAAGGCCATCGTTCGCATCGTCTTCACCGAGCAGCAGCCGCAGACCACCTGGAGCGAGGCGGCACCGAACGAGTACGGTTTCTACGCCAACGTCAACCCGCATGTGCCGCATCCGCGCTGGAGCCAGGCCACCGAGCGGCGCATCGGCGCGTCGCTGTTTCACGAGCGGCAGCCGACGCTGATGTTCAACGGCTATGCCAAAGAGGTCGCCTCCCTCTACCAGGGCATGAACCTGCACGAGTATTTCTGAGCCCCGCGCCCCCATGCCGCACACCGCCCCCGCACCGTCCCAGCCCTTTCTCGGTCTGAGCGTCGAGCGGCG
>DAHUZH010000352.1 GCA_027306695.1 Acidobacteriaceae bacterium | reverse complement strand
GCAACTCAATGGCAGTCCCGGTCATGCACTGGATCGGACAACGAATCGCGGCAGTCCACGAAATCGTCTCACGGAGGTCCTCGTGAGCAGGCGGCTGCGAGTAGGAGCAATGCTGGTGCGGGCCTCCCAACGAGTGCGCACGGGTAGGTTTATTCCCGCCCTCGCCGATTCGTCGCGGAGATGGTGCAACCGGCCTTCGACTCCGTCGCCCCTATACAGGTCCCTCGCATGGCGGAATACGGAGGACGATGCGAAGAACTGGAACGTGCGGTCCACCCACTCTCTGCTTTTGCGGCCGGAAGCATGGCAAACGACAGGTTATGGTCCTACCGCCGTGTGGTCGCAACGGCATCCTTCTATAGGCGCCTCTCAGACAGATGTTTCCATAGAGCACCAATTCTCCCGTATTTTCCCTGCTCACCCTCGGTCACTCGCTCGGTGCTTTTCCCGCGCCCGGCGGGAACTGCGCGGCTCTGCTTCCAGCCCTCAAGGGTTTCGGAGGGTCCAGAAAATCTTTTGCGCACAGAACGCGCAAAACATTTTCTGGACCCTCCGAAAAAGCGCCGCTTGCC
>DAHUZH010000351.1 GCA_027306695.1 Acidobacteriaceae bacterium | reverse complement strand
GATCGAATATAGCGACCTTGGGGATTTCGACGCACTGATGATCGCGCTGGGCGCTGCACTGTAGGTGCGAGCTGGAAGAGCGGCGGTTGAGGGGATGGCCGGTCGGGGCAATCTTCAATGGACGTTCTTCAGCAAATCTTCCGCATAGTAGTTCACCACGCGCGCCTGGTCGCGCAGCACCTCTAAATAGGCGCTCTGCAGGAGCCGGGTCCGGCTGTCGCGCAACTGCTGGCGGATCATTTGCTGCACGCGCGGATCGCTCAGTGGATGTTGACCTGCTGGCTCAACGGCGATCAATTTGCAGATCACGTAGCCGAAAGGCTTTTTGGTCGGCCCCTGATAAATGGGGAGGATTTCGGTGATTTGGCCCGGGCGGAGCTTGCTGATCGCACTGTAAATCTCGGGATTCTGCTTCAACTGCGACTCCGGCATGAAACCCATGTCACCGCCGCTGGACGTCGTGTTCGGATCTTCCGAATAATTGGCGGCCAATCCGGAAAAGTCCGCGCCGCTCTCCAGTTGATTGTGGATGCTCTGGATTTTCTTGCGCGCCTCTTCGTCGTTGCGCGCCTT
>DAHUZH010000350.1 GCA_027306695.1 Acidobacteriaceae bacterium | reverse complement strand
ACAGCCCTCGAACGATGGCCGGACCCGGCTCGAACCGAGACTGCACAGAGCCGCACGGCGTCCGGGTTGCGCTCGATCTTTGTCCGATGACGGGCCGCGCTGCGGCCCCGCTAAGCCGTCAGGCTTAGGGATGGTGTCTTGGCTCCAACTCATCGCCATGAGCGTCACGGACGCCCGCTATCGCCCCGGCGCTGCGCGCTTCGCTGCCGGATCGCAACGCGCCGCCGCTAGCCGGGAGCCGTCGCCTTGGTCATGTGGAACATGAGAAAAATACATTTTTCTCATCGCTGCAAAACAGCCGCAGCGAGGATGGCGGTCAAGGGCGGGCGCTCATTGCCCGTCGCGCAGCGAGCAAAGCCCCTTGACGGCCACCGCAGCGGAGGCTACGCGGCGTCAGCCGCGCCGGGATGCCCGTTCCCGCCTCCATCCTTTTTTGCCCCTTTGCTTTCAACACGTTCACGCCGGAGCAACCGCGCGTTACCGCGCCGGTAACCGCGAACACGCCTTTTGACATTGAACTCGCTGATTCCACTCACGTTGACGCGCGTAAACACGTAAACACCAGTGTTTGCG
>DAHUZH010000034.1 GCA_027306695.1 Acidobacteriaceae bacterium | reverse complement strand
CCGTCTCCGAAGAGCTGGTGGCCAGGACCAGCAGAATCTCTTCCTTGATGTACGAAAGGAAACTGGTAATTCTAAAGCCGGAAGCGCGCGCAACTCCTCCCAGCACGATCAGCACGAACAGGATGCAAGTTGAGTAAAAGGTAACGATCAGCTTGGCCAGAGGCTCCAGTGAACCGATACCGTACCTGCCGATGGTGAAGGCCATCGCCCCAAACGCGCCGATCGGTGCAAAGCGCATAATGATGTTCACCACGCTGAATACCACAGCGGTGAGGGCCTCCACGAAATCGATGACTGGTTGGCCACGCGGCCCTGCGATGGTCAGCGCAAATCCGAAAAGGACCGAGATGAGAAGCACCTGCAGAATGTTCCCCTTGGCAAAGGCATCCACGATGGTTTGCGGAATAATGTTCATCAGGAAATCGCCCGCACTTTGCGCCTTCGCCTGGCCTGCATACGCGGATACAGCTTTGCTGTCCAGAGTCGCTGCGTTGACGTTGAATCCATTTCCCGGACGCACTGTGTTCCCCACAACCAGACCTATCAGTAAAGCTAAGGTAGAGACGGCCTCAAAGTAGATGAGTGCCTTGCCTCCGACCCGCGCCACTTTCCTCAGGTCTCGCATCCCAGCGATGCCATACACCACCGTGCAAAAAATCACGATGGTGATAATCATGGTAATCAGGCGGATGAATGCGTCGCCCAGGGGCTTCATGACGACGCCAGTTCTCGGACTCAGAAACCCCACGATGATCGCAAGAACGATCCCGGCCAGCACCTGAAACCAAAGGTCCTTGTAGATGGGCGACTTGCGAACCGTGTCGCGTGGTGTGATTACCCGTTGCCCTTGCATCGATGGAGGCTCCTGAGCGCAGTCTGCTGGATCAAGCTGATGGTCGCGCCAACGAACTTGCCCTTATTGTGGTGCTCCCTCGGGATCCTGAAAAGCCTGTAGCGCAGACCGTTAGCACGTCTGCATTCTCATATTTTTATTCTTTCATTTGGCCGTATGCTAATTTTTCGCTTGACCAGCTTATCTGAAGTAAGAATAACCAGCGTTTCTTTACTCTCTGTGCCAACAACTTCCTGCAGCTTGCCTTGCATATCTGTGATGATACGCACAGTGCCCTGTATCGAAAACCGAATTTTCCCATTTAGCTTTAGGTGTGCTTGCCGATGGGTGTATTCCATTTCGGCTGTCCCAACGGATGTCTTAACGGAAAACTTGGATGGTTCAGTTGTTGGCGCCCCTCACGTTCCATTCGAGCAGGCCCTCACAGAGACGTACCCCAGAAAGCCGCCATGTGTAATCGAAGAAAACGAGTGCCGCCGGGGAATAGCCGCCAGGGTCCAACTGAGTGAACTTTCCCGTCAAAGGGTCCATCTGTTGGCGAAATTCTGAATGCCTCAGAATGGCTGAAATCCATTGCTGCATCACCCACGCTAAATCTGCCGGCCTACCGTAATGCTCCATCCATCGCGGGGTCCTGAGGGCCGTTAACGCCTGGCTTGCGCCACCCCAGGAGTTCCTGGGGATCGGTCGAACGAAGGCGGGGTCGTTCAGGGCAATCGAAGGCAACGGATAAGGGGCCCAAAAAACCTTCGGGTTATGCATCTGTAGCGCATAGATATTTTCAAAGGTGGGCTGATCTACGACATGTTCTTCCAGCACACATGCAATCGTAATCCCGCGGATGTCCACAAAATGGTCATGGGCATCAAGATCATAAAAGCTTTCATCTTCTGAACTGTAAAGGCGCTCTAGAATCAATCGTTTTATACGCTCCGCCGATTCTGTCCACATATCCGCATCGCTCGTCTTCCCGAGCGCATGAGCAATTTTTGCCAGAGCAATCCGTGCGCCGTAAACCGAAGCCGACAGATCCGGGCACAGTCGCGGCATACTCGGAATTTTTGGGCACCTCCGCGCATCGCCATCGGGGCAGCGGTTGGGAATGCCTTTCCATCTGGGGCTATTATCCTGCCCAGTGTCATATGTACAAAAGCCTTCGCAAAGTCCTGTTCCGCGTGTATTCCGATATTTCAAAAGCCAGGTATCATAGCGGCTGCCCGCTACGTATGCCTTCTCCAATAAGCCATGGTCATGCGTGAGTAGAGCAAGTTCATAAGCAGTGGCGACGATCGGGACAGCAATCTGCAATTGCCCATATCCAATCCCGTGTTGCTTTATGCAACACGGTAGATACCATCGCGCAATCTCCATAGGGGTAGGTCGTAGAACCTTCGCAGGACATAGCGTGAACCCTCCTGCAAAACTCGCACTTCGCGCCCTCATCCCGGATGTGTCACTGCTGGTGCAACCAAATTCCAAATGCGATTGCCCTGGGGGGTAGGGCTTTATCGGAATAGCAAAGACCACCGAGGTACAATTTCGATCTACGAATTTATGAGTGGGAGGGTCAAGGTAAACCCCAGGTCTCTATAAAGCGAGACCTGGGGCACCCAAACGATATAGGGCGAGCTGTGAGTTTCTATGCCGTCAACGGAACCTTCACCCGAAAGCGCTCCATGGTGATCTTCAGCGCGCGTTCAATGCGCCTTAGATCGCCCTTTTCTTCGGGAGCCTGAAAGGTGGACGCGACGCCCGACTTCGACGCGCGGCCAGTGCGGCCCACGCGATGCACGAAGTCTTCCGCCATCTTCGGCATGTCGTAGTTCACCACATGCGCGATGTGCGCCACATCGATGCCGCGAGCGGCCACGTCGGTCGCCACCAGCACGCGATGCTGTCCCTGAGAAAAGCTCTTCAACGCCGCGCTGCGCTGCGCCTGGGTGCGGTCGCCATGGATGCGGGTCGCATTCCAGCCGGACGAGCTTAGCTTCTTGGCCACGCGGTCCGCGCCGTGTTTGGTGCGGACGAAGACCAGAAAACTGCCCGCCTCGGAACGCAGAAGATGCTCCAACAGCGGCATTTTCTTGTCGGTCGCAACTTCAAAGGTCTGGAGCCGGACATTTTCCGCTGGTTTCAGGACCGAACCAATCTCGATGCGAGCAGGATTCTTCAGATAATCCCGCACCACTTCCGTCACGGGAGATTCGAGCGTTGCCGAATAGCAAAGCGTCTGATGCTGCGCGGGCAGCGCAGCCACAATGCGCTTGATCGCGGGCTTGAAGCCCATGTCCAGCATGCGGTCCACTTCGTCCAGCACAAGAATCTGCACCTGGTCGAGCTGCACCAGTTTGCGTCGAAGAAAATCTTCCAGTCGCCCTGGAGTGGCGACAATAATGCGCGCTCCCCGGCGAATGGCCTGGAGTTGCGGGCCTTCTGAAAGTCCGCCGACGACCAGCGCGGCCTGCAAGGACGGGTCCAGCGCGAGGTTGCGGTACGCCTGCTCCACCTGCATCGCAAGTTCGCGTGTGGGTAGAAGAATCAGCGCAAAGGGACTTTTGCCTCTGCCCTGCGGGCCTTGTTTGTGGCCCTGATTCTGTGGCTGCGCGTTCGCCGTTTTTTGCAAGCCTTCAATAATTGGAATCAGAAAGCTGAGCGTTTTTCCGGTTCCGGTCTGCGCCGTCGCAAGGACGTCGCGGCCATCGAGCGCCGGAGGAATCGCGCCCGCCTGTACCGGCGTGGGGGTAATGAAATTGGCCATCGCGAGCTTTTTTTGAAGCGCGGGCAAAAGAGTGAAATCTGTAAATTGGGTCAAAGTTTTCCTTCGTTTCCGTGCCCGCTCCGCTTTGCACCCAAGTGCGGAAAGGCCGGAACACACTGCCTGCCTCTGCGGTCTTCGCGCCGCAGGAGGTAAAGAAGTAAAACCGCAAGGGGATACCGGAGTTCCACAGGAATGCGCTTTTTGAATGCGCGATTTAGGAAACTCTAAGGGGTCGACACGAAGAAACTGGGTCCGACCTCGGATGCCGCAAGACAGCTTGTTAGCGGAAGCGCATTGCTTCGCCACATCGCAACGCAACGTTCGCGAACGATCACGCTGAAGAGGCTTGGGAGGGTGCAACTGCGGACGGCCTGCCGTTGGGTTGGCAAGAACGGCTCACAACCAAATCACTGAGCGTAAGTCCATCGTAGCACACAGGGAAGCGAAACGCGTGGGCGAAAGACGCTGTTACGAAACTCATGGACTTCCCCTTAAAACTGGTCGTTGACGAGAAGACGACTTCTCGGTATCCATGATTTCGTCAATGAGTGCCTTGGCGATTTTGCATCAACCGCGTAGGCCCTAGCGAATCGTCTTGCAAAGATCACTTGCCCAACCGCGCGGTGATACACCGAGAAGATCTCGGAGACAATCCGCATTCCTCCTGCCCCTGATGCCAGCGCATAGCCCTTGCCGGCTCGCCCCTCGTGCGCAAAGTATCAATAATCAGCGCGGGTGTCAGGGTTCAGAGATCAGGGAACAGAAATCAGAAATCGAAAACTTCCATTTGACTTTTGAAGATAATCCACTACCATATGGTTGTGGATAGATTGGGTACTACTTTTGCGGCTTTGTCTGATCCAACCCGCCGGGCAATGATCGAACGACTCTCCCGTGGACCTGCCTCTGTGCATGGATTGACGGAACCGTTTGCACTCTCGCAGCAGATGATTTCAAAACATATTGCCTATCTGGTACGGGCGCGGATTGTAATCAAGACGAAGCGTGGACGAGAGAGTGTGTGCACGCTTAAGCCAGAGGCGATCAAGACAGTCAGCGACTGGGCGATTAGCTATCGCCGATTCTGGGAAGAGAGTTTCGACAAACTGGATGTAGTTGTAAATCAAATGAAGAAAGCGGAGGTCAGAGATGACAAAAAACACCGTTAACGAGACAGAGCGGATGGTTGTCACCAGAGTTTTTGATGCCCCACGCGAATTGGTTTGGAAGGCGTGGACAGACCCGAAGTACGTAATGCAGTGGTGGGGGCCGAAGGGTTTTACTGCGCCTTTTTGTCAGATGGATTTTCGCGTTGGAGGAAAATTCCTCTGCTGCATGAGAACACCGGATGGGCAGGAGTTCTGGAATGCTGGTGAATACCACGAAATTATTCTGCACGAGAAGATCGTTTCCTCCATGTACTTTTCGGACTCGAAGGGAAACAAGATCGAGCCTGCGGAATTAGGAATAGAACACGAGGCCATCGACGGCGCGTACGATGTGACCCTCTTTGAGGATCACGGAAGCGGCCAGACGAAACTCACCTTCATTGGAAATGAACCCATGGAGAGCGCGAAAAATAGCGGTCAAATGGAGGGCTGGAACCAAATACTCGATAAAGTTGCCGCAGTTGTTGCGGGGTTAGCGCAGGCGAAATAAGAAGCTGAAGATTGCAAAACGAGCGCGCCTTTAGGCGCTGAGGGCACGGTGAGCACCTCGGGGCCTGAAGGCCCGCGTTCACTTGGACCCAATTCCCTGGACTAAAGTCCGGGATCTACCATCAAGGCGGATGTGCAGGACGGCCTGCCCGCGCAAATTTCTGGGAGTCTTGCCGATTGTCCCGGCATTACGTCCGTGCATTCGCCGCGCTGCGCGGCGCACCTTTGCAGCGCTCTTTGCTGGCTGCCGCGGCCAGAGCGGAAACTTTTTCCGCCGGGCGTTTCTTCCTGTCCTCGTGCGAGACCAGAAGCGCCTCCAACTGCTGAATCAGCGCCTGGCTGTTCATCGGCTTGACCAGCATTTCATCCGCGCCGTCGTCGCGCCAGCCACCGTCGTCCAATGGAAATGCGGTCAACAGCGCGACCGCCGGTTGATATGGCGCGCTCTTCGCCGCCCGCGCCACTTCCAGGCCCGCCTCATCGCTTTCCATACGCATGTCGGTGATCACCATCTGAAACACCGAATTGCGCAGTTTTGCTTTGGCGTCGCGCGCCGAAGTGGCCGTCTCCACTTCAAAACCATGGATGTCGAGCAGTGCTTTGAGAGTCAGCAGGATTGCAGGTTCATCGTCGACTAAAAGAATGCGGCGTTTCATCGTCGTGTAGTTCCCTTCTGGTACTGGCTATCACTGTAAGCCCTTGGGAGTGAAAATGTCGATGCCGGCGACTGCACTTCGTTACGCCCATTTCTCCCAGTCAGGGGATTGCTACACTGGCGATGTGACTGGGTATCACGTAGAAAATTTCGGGTGTCGCGCCAGCCAGGCCGACGGAGACGCCATCGCGGCCAACCTGGAATCTCTGGGCGCGCTTCCTGCGACCGGCCTGTCCCAGGCCGATGTAGTGGTGGTGAATACCTGCTCGGTGACGGCGGAGGCCGACCGGACCGCGCGCGCCTATATTCGCCGCGCCCAGCGCGCCAATCCGCATATTCGCATCGTAGTGACCGGCTGCTATGCGCAGCGCGCGCCCGAGGAAATCGCAGCTTTGCCTGGAGTATTCGCCGTGGTCGGCAATAGCCATAAAGGTCTGGTGGCCTCGATTGCGTTGGGGTCGGCCTGCTCCTCGAAACCCGTCCCCAGCCAGATGAGCAGCGGGTTCGTTCCGCTCGCCGCCCTGCAAGCGCCCGCGGAGTTCGCGCCTGCGTCGGCCTTTACGCTCGCTGATAATTTCTTCGCGCACAGTGATTTTCAGATGCCATTGTTTCCGGCCTCCGCTGTACATCGCTTGGGAGAAGCCAGGACGGCCCACCGGACCCGCCCATCGCTCAAGATTCAGGATGGCTGCGGCAATCGCTGCACCTTCTGCATCATTCCAACGACACGCGGCAACAGCCGCTCCCGGTCGAGAGAAAGCGCGTTGGAAGCGGTGCATGATTTTGTCGATACTGGCGGCAAGGAACTGGTGCTCTCCGGCATCAACCTGGGCCGGTGGGGACGCGATCTGGTCCCGCAATGTCGCCTCGAAGACCTGCTGGCTGAAATTTTTGAAACGACTTCGTTGCCGCGCCTGCGCATCAGCTCTGTCGAGCCAATGGACTGGAGCGATGGCTTGATCGCATTGCTCCGCCGATGGGGTCGAGGACAGCATCCGCGATTCGCGCGGCATGCGCATCTGCCCTTGCAGTCCGGGTCGGATCGAGTGCTGCGCCGGATGCACCGGCGCTATCGGCCCTGGCATTATGCCGAACGGCTGGCGGCCATCCGGTCGGCATCGCCGGATGCGGCCATCGGCGCGGACGTCATGGTCGGCTTTCCCGGCGAGACGGACGCGGAGTTTCAGGAATGCTATGACTTCATCACCGCACAGCCGTTGACTTATTTGCACTTGTTTCCATTCTCCGCGCGACCCGGCACACCGGGTTGGGAACTGCATCGGCAAAATCCAGTCGATGGGGTCGCGGTGCGGGAACGCATGGCGGCATTGCGCGCGCTGATCGACGAGAAGAACCGGGCCTTTCGTGGCAGCTTTATGGGCCGTGAACTGAGCGCTATCACGCTGATTCCCGAAGAGTCCACAACCGCCCGGCAACGAAGTACTGCATTGACGGACAATTTTCTTCCTGTGGAACTCGATGGCGCTTGGCCGCCGAATACGCTCCTTACGGCCCGAGTTACGGCCGTTGCCGCGCAGGGATTGCGAGGAATCGGCTTATCGGCAGAAAATGTAGCAACCTTCAACCCAGCCTGCTCATCTCTTGAATCGACAGCGAAATGTTATACTCACGACGCGAGGCGTAGTCTCGCGCATTTGGAGGCGGCCCATCGATAAGCGTTCTGCGAAACAGTTTATCCGCATCAATGATCGGATACGCGCGCGTGAAATTCGCGTAATTGACGAAAATGGAGAACAGCTCGGCGTTCTTCCACCGTTTGAAGCCCTAAAGATCGCCCGTGAGCGCGGTCTGGATCTGGTGGAGATTTCTCCCAACGCCGTGCCGCCGGTTTGCCGCATTCAGGATTACGGCAAATTCCTCTACGAAAAAGATAAGAGCGAGCGGGCGGCGCGCAAAAAGCAAAAGGTCATCATCATCAAGGAAGTCAAGTTCTCAGTCACCGTCGATGAGCATGACTACCAGACCAAGAAGAACCAGGCGGTCCGCTTTCTCCATGAAGGCGACAAGGTCAAGGCGTCGCTGCGTTTTCGCGGCCGTCAAATGGCCCATCGTGAGCTGGGATACCAGATCATCAACCGGCTGATTCAGGACATTGGCGAAGCTGGCATCGTGGAATTCCATCCTCGGATGGAAGGGACCACGCTGCACGCAATTCTTGCCCCAGGCAAAAAAATGGAGCAGGCCAAAAAACCGGAAGCCGCCAAGCCCGAAGCCGCCAAGAAAACTGCCAGCGCAAAACCAGCTGAAGCCGTAGAACCCGAACAAACACCCGCCGCGCAAGCCTGACCTTTATGGGTCCAGAAAAACCTGAACAGATGAGCGGGGTCTACCCACGCAGACCTTGCTCATCTGTTTCTTCTGCTCTTCTGCGGATTTTCCTTTGCACGGACTACTGCAATAGGTTCAGCACGCTTGCGATCAGGTAGGTCGCTGGGTTGTACACCACGCAATAACCGTTGTAATAGCCCATAGCGTAGCCCGGAGGTGGAGGCTGAAGATAGCCCATCATGTCGGGCGGAATCGGCTGGAAGTAGCCCCGGTAATATGCCGGAATATATCCACCAGGCGCAAAGTACGCCCTGCGGTTGCGATTGATGCGCCCAAGGTTCCCACGATAATACTGGCGCAGGCGGTCTGCATCCTGACTGCGGAACTGATAGTTGGCTCGACCTTGTGCGCCCCTGCCGCGGTCCCCTTGCGGACCGCGGCCTTGAGCTTGCTGGCCGCCCTGGCCCCGATCTTGCTGCGGGCCACGTCCCCGATTCCCTTGTTGGTTTTGGCCGCGATTCTGTTGCTGGCCCCGCCCCTGACCTCGATTTCCTTGCTGACGCTGCCCCTGCTGTCCTTGTTGTCCTCTTCCCTGGTCCCCTTTTCCTCGCTGGTCTTGCTGGTTTCCGTGCTGCCCCTGGTCCTGCCCGCGCGCCTGCGACGGGGCCGTAGTCACAACACCGATGCCTGCGCATAATGCAAGCAGGCAAGCTAGTTTGTAAATGTTCATTTCGTGCGCACCTCTGGGTGTGTTGCATTGGATGCCAAAATTTGGCGCGTCATCTATGCTTTTTATTTTTAAGCAAAGACCTTCATATCCGACATCCTAAAACGTCACCCAGCGGATGATTTCTCCGCAAGCGCCTTTCTCTATAGCTCCCTACTCTCGCTCAGTTCCGCGCATGCGGCTTCAGCATCCAGTCCAGCGACTGAGCAGCCGCAGCCGGAATATGGATCATTCGCGCAGCCTTTGGCAAATTCGACGGGAAGAGCGGATCGGTCGCGGCTATGGTGCTGACATCGACGTCTGGAATCTTCGTCGCCAGCGCCGCATTCATCCGGTCGATGAAGATATTCGCCAGTAGCGCATAGCCAGTGTTGGTGGGATGGACGCCATCGAGCGAGAAAAATCCTCCAAGAAACGCGAAGCTGGGCGTTATGCCGTTGATCGTCGGCGGGCTGTTGTGGAGTTGCGTCAGCGCTGTGTTGATGTCCACCAGCGTGCCGCCCACGGCTGCCACTTGCGCGGCGATGGCCGTGTTGTATTGCTGGATCGTCTGCTGCACAGCGGCGATTTCTGTCGGGCTTAAAAATCCGCTGTCGCTCACTGGCCCCGTCTGTTTGCCAGCCAGAATCGCCTCAATCTGCGTGATGCCGTTCGGGTTCACAAGGTCCGCCGCCTGAATTCCAAGGGTGGTGCTCAATTGCGCAACTGGAATTCCGCTGGATGCGGAAAATTCCGCCAGCACCGCCACCCCCGGCGTCAGGTAGGCCACCAGGGTAACATCCGGCACGTTGCCGACGATCAGATTCGCCTTGGTATTGCTGTGCAGCGCCTGCATCAACTGGGTAAACTCCGTCGTGAACTGCGCGACAGGCGTCATACTGGACGGCATGCCGCTGTCCGCAGCCAGCAGTGCGTCGTTCGATCCAATCCATACGAACAGCGTGGTTGGGTTCAAATGCTCTGCCCATTGCAACTGTGTGTAGTCCTCGCCGAGGGCAAGGCCGGGTATGCCCAGCACAAGATCGGTAACGATGTCCTCATTCGATATAGGAATGGCCACCGGTTCGCGATTGAGGAGGTCCGTCAACAGGTGTCCGGGAACAGCCAGATCCGTGGCCTGGACGGTAAGGTCATCGCGCCCGCTGGTAATGCCGGGTGACTGCTGAATGACCGGGGGTGGCCCCACGCTGACCAGTTGCAGCACCGCGGGAGCGCCCGGCGGCGCAATCAACGGCAACGCCAACTGGAACGCAGCCTGCTTCGCGATCAGATTGGCATAGCCGTTCGGCTGCTCGCTGTCTAGCAGAGACCCATTCTGAAAGCCTGCCGTCAGCGAGTCGCCGATAAATACAGTGGTGGTGAAATTGCCGGCATTGGCGGAAGTCGTTCCGGTGGACGGCGATTTTGGACCGATCATATTGCACCCCGCTACAAGAAGCAGGAGAATGGCTGTGAATCCAAGATTGGAAAAACGCAAACGCGCATGGTTATGCGACGCCGCTATGGGTAAACCTTCAAGCATGTAAAAGAATAAACCTCAATAAATTGCCTTTCGAGGTGTTGTTCTTTTAGATGCATTGCAAACCTGCTGCACAATGCAGTATTTTTGCAGTATTACGGCAGAGGAGGAGCACGATGCCTCGATTTACCATGGATATCGACGACCAGTTCGACCAGACCTTGACCAGGCTCGCCAAAGGCAGCAGCAAGGCCGACGTGATCCGCCGTGCCGTGGCCAGCTATCAATATCTGAAGTCCGAGGTCCCCGACAGCTCTTCCGGCAAACGTATCGCGATTACAGACGCCGACGGCAACGTGCAAAAAGATGTGATTCTGCCATAATTTTTTTGAGGAATGCTGGATGACGTCACCCGAAGACCCCTCGGAAACACGGATGGAACAGGTGGTGGTTTCCCCGGACAGCGTGGGCACGGTCACGCTGGCGCCGCCAACTTTTCTGGAACGCTGGGGCGTGTATTTTCTGGCCATTGCGGGGACCTGGATACTGTCGATCGGGACCCTGGTCCTCGTCTTTTACTTCTGGAAGGCCCCGCCTTTCCCAAACCCCGCAGGCTTGACGCCGGACCAGTTTCGCGACGCGCTGGCGGTCCATGCCAGCCTGGAAGAACAATGGCGGGCCTCGCTGACGTCCATCTTCGATTTGCTCGTGACGAAGACCATGCTCCCACTCTGCACGCTGCTGCTGGGCTATCTGTTTGGCAAAGGCAGGCCCGGATCGTAGGATCGTACAGGTTCCAGCCATTTCCGCAACGTACCTTCCGCATGCCCGGATAATCTTCTTCAACGGAGCAAATATGGCGCAAACAATTCACGGTGGTGTAATTGGCTTCGGCCTCGGTGGACGCATCTTTCACGCACCCTTCTTACACGCCATCGATGGCCTGGAACTGACTGCCATCCTGCAACGGCAGGGAGATGCAGCCGCGCAGGCGTATCCTCACGTCCGCATCGTGCGTTCCATGCAGGAATTGCTGGCGCAGAAGGACCTGGATCTCATCGTCATCAGCACGCCGCCAGCGACGCACTTCGATCTGGCCCGGCAGGCGCTCGAAGCCGACAAGCACGTTGTGCTGGACAAACCGTTTGTCGCGACCAGCAAAGAGGCCCGGCAGTTGATCGAACTGGCCCGCGCACGCAAGCGAGTGCTCTCGGTCTATCAGAACCGGCGCTGGGATGGCGATTTTCTGACGCTCAAAAAATTGCTGGCGTCCGGCGAGCTAGGCCGCGTGGTCAGCATGGAAACGCGCTTCGAGCGCTATCGCCCGGCCGTGCGCGCGAATGGCTGGCAGGAACAGGATGTTCCCGGCAACGGTCTGGTGCACGATATCGGCGCGCATCTTGCCGACCAGGCGCTGGTGCTGTTCGGCACGCCGGAGAGCGTATGCGCCGACGTGCGCTATGACCGCGAAGGCACTGTAGTCAACGATGGCTTCGCCATCCATCTCCGCTACCCGCGCCTGCGCGTCTCCATGTACGCAACCCTCATTGCATGCGCGCCAGGCCCGCGCTATGTACTGCATGGGACCAACGGCTCGTACGTGAAATATGGTCTGGACCCGCAGGAGGATGCGTTGAAAGGAGGCGCGACTTTGGGTGGCCCGCACTGGGGCGAAGAAGCTGAGTCCGCCTGGGGCAAACTGACGACGATGCAGGATGGCGTCGCTAAAGAGCGGCCGTGGCCCACGCTGCCCGGCGACTATCGCCGCTATTACGAAAATGTCCGCGACGCAATCCTGGGCCGCGCCCCGCTGGCTGTGCCTGCCGAACAGGGTTGGCGCACCATCCGATTGCTGGAACGGGCGATCGAAAGCAGCCAGCAAAAACGCGCCATCTCCTGCGATCCGCTGGACACGACCCCGTAAGCAGTTCTCATGTCGCGGATTCATAGATACTGGTTTTGAAGATGGAGTGAGTCATTCAGAGCGTAGCGAAGAATCCAGAGGGTGATGTCACCGCTCACGAAGCGAATGTTCTCTGGATTCTTCACTCAGGTCGCCGCTGCGGCGTGCGATCTTCATTCAGAATGAATCCTCTCTTTTGCGCTATGGCAGAACGAATTTAGCCGTTTTTCTTCTGCATGCTCTGGATCGCGGCCAGGACTTCCGTGCTGTGGTGGCTGGGATCGACGCCAACCCATTCCTTGACGATCTTGCCTTCTGGATTGATGAGGAATGTATTGCGCTTGGCAATCTTGAAGCCCATGTAATCGCCGAGCGAACCATATTCCTTCACGACATTCTTGCCGGTGTCGGAGAGCAGCTTGAAGTGCAGGCCGTCCTTCGCACAGAACTGCTGATGGCTTTGCACCGAGTCCACACTGACCCCGAGGACCACGGCATTCGCGGCTTCAAACTTGCCGATGTCGTGCTGAAAGTTATGAGCTTCGAGAGTGCAGCCGCTGGTCATGTCCTTAGGATAGAAATAGAGGACCACCCACTTGCCACGATACTGGTTCAGGCTGATGTTCGTACCCTCCTGCGAAGGCAGAGTGAATCCGGGCGCGGTCTGTCCCACTTGCGGAACGGCATCATCGGCGGCGAATGCGCGGACGCCGAGAAAGCCCACTGCGGCGGCCAGCAAAACTCCAAGCGTAATACGTGTCAGGTTCATAGGTTGAGAATCTCCGGCCTCGATTATACGAGAGCTATGCATCCAATGACGGAATGAAATATGGATCGGCGCGGAGCTATTGTCGTCCATCTTTTGACGGGATGAAATCTGCAACGATGGCAATTCCAGACTGCTCCGCCGCAGCGATGACAGCATCTCGGTCGAAAATAAGCGTGCGTCCAGCCTCGATTGCCAGGCAGGTCGCGCCCGCCTGCCGCATGGCGGCGATTGTGCCCATCCCTATGACGGGCACATCGAAGCGCATGTCCTGTTTGGGCTTGGCGACTTTCACCACGGTCAGCGAACGCTCCAGCGTGGAAGCCGGATTCGGCTCATCTTGTTGTTTCGCTAGATAAAACTGTGTTTCAGTACATAAAACGTCTCCAGCCCGCAGAATCGTTGCGTCCGTACCTTCCATCGCTTCCACCGCGACGCAGGCCAACGCCGCGATCACCACCGTCTGGCCGATGTCATAACCGGCCAGCGCGTGGGCCACGCTGCGGCCATATTCGATGTCGCGCTGCTCGCGTTGATTTGGCGCGCGGGCCGTCAACACGCCGGGCTGCGCCAGCAATGGTTCCAGAAATGTCGTCGAAGAAATCAGCTCGATGCCTTCATCCTGCAGCACCTTCGCGACTGCGCCTAGCAGGCCGTCGGTGCTGCGCGTGCCCAGCGAGAGCAGCAGCTTCGCCAGACGCCAGTCGGGTCGAATGCTGGAAAATATCTGCTTGTGCTTCACCTGCCCGGCCATCACCGCCTGGGTGACGCCTTCGCGATGAAAAATTTCTATCAAACGCGATAGCTCACCCAACGAAATCCAGTAGACGCGTACGCCAGCGTCGCGTTCGGCGCGGGTGTCGATCTCGGGGTCGGTCTCTTCGTGAATTGCCGCGACGATGACTTCCGTGCCGCGCGCGCGCGCGGCGTCCAACAGCAGAAACGGAAAACGGCCGTTGCCCGCGATCAGTCCCAGCCGGGAGAGTGTGGCGTCGGGTTGGACATGGGTGGGCATCTATAGCTGATTTACAGATACTGTAATCCTAAAAAAATAGGAGTCATTCTGAGCGCAGCGAAGAATCCAGAGGGTGACGGCGGCGCGGCCCAAGCGAATATTCTCTGGATTCTTCACTCCGATCGCGCGCGGCAGCGAGCGATCTCCATTCAGAATGACTCGCATCCGCTCCAGTCCTGGCCACGCCGCTCTACTTGATGATGCCGCGCGATGAGCTTTCAATGAAGGCGATCAAATACTCGACCTCATCGCCGCGCGTTTCCTCCGCTTTCAATTTTTCCAGCGCCTGCGTGGTGTTCAACTTGGCCGCAAGCAGCGTGCGATAGGCCAGATGCAGCTTGCGCAACTGTTCTTTGGTAAATCCGCGCCGCTCCATGCCCACTTTGTTCAGGCTGAAGGCATGCGTCTCGCGGGTCGCGGATGTGAGCGAAAATGGCAGCACATCCTGGGTGATCGTCGTCCCGCCGCCGACATACGCATGCCTGCCGATGCGGCAATACTGATGCACCGGGCAAAGCGCGCCCACGGTCGCGTAATCCTCTACGATGACATGCCCAGCGAGCGTGGCTGCGTTGGCCAAAATGCAATGGTTGCCGATCACGCTGTCATGCCCGACGTGCGTGTAGGCCATGATAAGGCAGTGATTGCCGATGCGCGTCGTTCCACCGCCCCCAGCGGTCCCGCGCGAGATAGTCACGTACTCCCGAATGACATTGTCGTCGCCGATCTCAAGCCGGGTCGGCTCGCCGCGATACTTCAAATCCTGCGGGGCCACGCCCACGGCGGCAAAGGGATAGATGCGATTTCTTTCTCCCAGCCGGGTAGCCCCATCGAGCACGACATGCGAAACCAGTTCGCAGTGTGAAGCCAGCTCGACCTGCGGACCCACCGTACAAAAGGGGCCGACGCTGCAATACGGGCCAATCGATGCCGATTCCGCCACGATGGCTGTGGCGTGCACCGTCGCCGTGGGATGAATGCTCACGCTTCGACTTCAGCCTCTGCGGGGCTGCTGGCTTTGCGCTGGCGCGGGACCATCTGCGAAGTGACGATGCCTTCGCAGGCCAGCTTGCCATCGACAAATGCTTTGCCCTGCATCCGCATAAGGCGGCTGCGCCAGTTGAGCACGTCGATTTCCAGCCGCACCTGGTCCCCGGGAACTACGGGACGGCGGAAGCGCGCGTGCTCGACGCCGGTAAAGACCACCAGCTTCTCCGTCGGGTCCGGCGACTCCAGCATCACCAGGATACAGCCGGTCTGCGCCATCGCTTCCAGCAATAACACGCCGGGCATGATGGGATAGCCGGGAAAATGTCCGGTAAAAAACGGTTCGTTGATGGTGACGTTTTTGATCGCCACCACGCGCTGTTTGCGCACCACTTCGACGACACGGTCGATCAGCAAAAAAGGATAGCGATGCGGCAGAAGCTCCATGATCCGAACGATGTCCAGAGGAGCGTCCAGTTCCACAACCGCAGTATTTTCAATAGCAACGTTTTCCATAGCAGCCCAGCCGATTATAAAACGCCGGAGTTTCTAGCGAACATGTTTCCCCACCTGATTCGGATCGAAGAACCCGGCAGCCAACGCAACGTTGTAGGTCATGCGGAGAAGATAACGCTGGCGGACGGTCTCGCCATTGTGGGTCCGCGTGACGGTATACGGCGTGGCGATGCCATCGACTGTCCGATAATTGTCGTATTCGACGGCGTCCAGATTTTTGTCGTGAAATTGCGGGTCGCGCCATTCAAAACTCAACCGCAATGGCAGATGCGTAGCAGCATCCACTTCAACCGTGATGGCGTCATTGCTGGCATTGACGAGCTTTATTTTTTCCGCCACGCGCCTCTCCACGAGGGTCTGGCCTTCATCGATCAGCGTGGTGGACGGCCCACGAACCCACTGGCGCAACGCGACGCCGAGCGAATGATCGCGCCAGCGCCAATGGTTTTCGTTCTGCGCGGGAGGCATGGCTTTCTTGCCTTTGTAGGTGATCTCCCAGCCCTGGCGCGCGGCATAAATCCGCACCACTCGGCCTTTGGCGGAATCGATTCTTTCTCGGTCCGGCAACGCCGTGATTTCCGTTGTATCGTGCGGTATGCCAGTCGGATTTCCCTGAAAAAATGCCGCCGTCCGGCCCACGCTGCGCATGGTGCGCAGATCGAGCCACGCCTCTCCACCCAGCGCCTGAATGCTTTCTGCCAATATCCGATGTGCTTTTTTCTGGTTGGCGGCAGCGCTTGCGTCCGTCATCTGCGCACGCACTGCAATCGATCCCATTAGCAAGCCAGGTGTCAGCAACCAAATTGGCAGCGCGCGCGAAACCACGCTACCCCACCAGGACCGCGCCGCCGTTGACGTTGAGCACCTCTCCGCTGATGAAGCCGGCGAGCGGCGTGCAGAGAAACAACACCGGCCCGGCAATCTCACTGGTTGCCCCGGCGCGCCCGGCGGGAATGACAGACAGTACCTTTTCTCGCTTTTCCGGATCGCGCAGCGTGGCTGCGGACATGTCGGTATCGACCCATCCCGGCGCCACGCAATTGACATAAATCCCTTCCCGAATCAATTCGCTCGACAGGCTTTTGGTAAAGCTGATGATCGCGCCCTTCGATGCGGCGTAGTCGGAATGCATGGCCTCTCCGCGCTGGCCCGCCGTCGAGCTAATCAACACGATATGACCGGCAGCCGCTCCCGGCGCGGACCTGCCTTGCTTTTTCATCTGCGCCACGGCCGCCTGCACGATTCCAAACACGCTATCGAGGTTGATATGGATCGTCTGATGCCACTGCGCGTCGGTCATCGACTCGATCGGCGCATCGTGCGCGGGCCATATCCCGTGGTTCGCCACAAGACAGTCGAGCCTGCCGTAGGTGCGCACCGCGTCTTCCACCAAGGCCCGGCCATGCGCCGGGGCGGACAGTTCGCGATGCACCGCCACGCAATGCTCCGGGCCGCCGCAGGCCAGCGCCAGATCTTCGGCTTCCTTCCGCGCACTGCGGTAATTGAATACAACTTTTGCGCCAGCCTGTACGAACAGGCGCACCGTGGCTGCTCCTATGCCGCGTGAACCACCAGTGATCAGCGCGACCTTCCCGGCGAGAGAGAGGGAAACTCCTTTGTCCGACTTATCGGACTCCTTACTTGTCATAATCTTGACGCTAAAAGAAGGCGCGGAATCATGCAACTTTTCAGGCCGCTTTGGTTGCAAGCGGTGTCTTATGGTTTCGTGGGTCCCACACCGGGGCATGCGGGCGGAACATAGCGCGGCGGCGACGCCTGCTGCCGCTGGAGCGCGGCATCGATGGCCCGGAGCGCGGCGGCATTCTGCGGGTCCAGCAACGTCTGCGAGCATGCGACGGACGTGCCGGAAACATCTTTTTCAAAGTATTGATGGCTCCATGGAAGATACAACAAAGCGCCATAAACCTTGCCACAATCCTGCGCTTTGCAGCCGGTAAAGGTCACGCCGAAATTCTTTCCTACGCGGGGAACGAGCACCAGCGAATCCGTGCTCGCCACCTGAAATGGACGCTTCAAGAAACCAGAGTCCCAATCCTCATTGACCACGCCGCCATCGCGCAGAAACACGACGACCCGCCATCCTTTCCGGCCACTGGTCAACAAAACAGAATACGGCGAAGCGTAGTTGGGAATCTCCAGCCGATAGAGTTCCAGTTGGTAGAACGTGAGCCACTGACCGATGCGGGCCAAGTCTTGCCCCTTGTAACCCATTTGGCCAACAGCCCGTGGCGCAGAAGCCAGAAAAATCTCGAATAGACTGAGAGCAACCGAGAACAGAATAGAGCGTCGCATACCTCCATTGTGACGCGCAAAAGCGGTAAGTGGTAGGTGGTTCGTTGGATCGAGCGTCAAAAAACTATAACGCCGCTATGGCCTGCGAGCAGCGCGCAATCTCTTCTTCCGTGTTGTAGTAATGCACCGAAGCGCGAACCATCTCCGTCAGCCCACGCTGTTCCATGTCCAGCCGCGTAAATCCAACAGCGGTCACGCGCGCGTTGATGCCCTGATCGCGCATGCGCTCGAAGATGGTCTGCGCCGCATGATGTTCGTGCGTGAAGGTCACGATGCCGCAGCGCGGCTGGCTTCCGTTGCCGGGCAGGTCCCGCACGGTGACGCCGGAAATGCGCGCAAGTTGTTCGCGCAATGTCTCCGCCAGCATCGCCACGCGCGCGGCAATCTTGTCCAGACCAATCGCCATGGCATACTCGACCGCGACGCCAAGACCAAGCCTGCATGCAACCGAGCTTTCCCACGTCTCGAAGCGCCGCGCGTCCTTGCGGACTTCATACTGATCGCGTGCCGTCCACATCGCCGAGCGCATATCGAGCGGTATCGGCTCCAACTGCCGCAGCAACGACTGACGCACATATAAAAAGCCTGTGCCGCGCGGCGCGCGCAGGTATTTGCGTCCTGTTGCGGAGAGCATGTCACAGCCTAGCGCTTCAACATCCAGCGGCATCTGCCCCGCCGACTGGCAGGCATCTAGCAGAAAAGGAATGCGGTGCGCCCGCGCGATGCGGCCCACGCCTGCCGCCGGTTGCACCAGGCCGCCATTGGTCGGCACATGCGTCAAAGCAATCAACTTCACGCGCTTGCCATGCTGTTCGATGACCGCTTCCAGCGCAGGCAAAGAAATGTCTCCGCCGGGGTCGCCGGGAACGGCGATGATTTCCGCGCCGCGCTTGCGCGCCACTTGCAGAAATGCAATGTAATTGCTGACATACTCGTTCGCCGCCGTCAGAATTTTGTCGCCGGGCTGGAAGTTTTCCGCCAGCGCGTAAAACGCCGCGTCCCAGGCGCGCGTCGCGCTTTCGACCAGTGCAATCTCTTCCACCGCGCATCCCAGCATCCGCGCAATGGCCGCATACACGCGCTCATATTCGTCGGCGGTGCGGTCCGCCGCCTCATAACCGCCTATCTCCGCTTCCAGGTCCAGATGCGCCTTCACCCGCTCCAGAACAATCGCTGGAGGCAGGCTGGCGCCCGCGTTGTTGAAATGCAATACGTGCTCGCAACCCGGCGTATCGGCACGGACTGACGCAACATCGATGCTCATTTCTGACCCTCTCTCGCACGGAACCCGCTGCGGCGGGCCGCACACTCTTTATACTTGGTTTCATCATGTCTCAATTCGCGCCGGTAGAAGAACAACTGGAATATCTGCAAAAAGGCGCAGCGGAAATTATCCCGCTCGCGGAACTGCGCACGCGTCTGGAACACTCTCGCACCACGGGCCGCCCGCTGCGTATTAAGGCCGGCTTCGACCCGACCGCGCCCGACCTGCACCTGGGCCACACCGTGCTGATGCGTAAACTGAAGCACTTTCAGGACCTTGGCCACACCGTCATTTTTTTAATCGGAGACTTCACCAGCCTGATCGGCGACCCGACCGGCCGCTCCGTCACGCGCAAGCCGCTGACGCGCGAAGAGATCGACGAAAACGCGAAGACCTATACGGAACAGGTCTTCAAAATTCTCGACCGCAACAAGACGGAGGTCCGCTTCAACTCGGAATGGTTGGGGACGCTGGGGTTTGAAGGCATCATTCGGCTGGCGGCGCGCTTTACCGTTTCGCAGATGCTGGAACGCGAGGATTTTCACAAACGCTTCAACGCCGAGCAGCCGATTTCCCTGCATGAAATGCTATATCCGCTGGCGCAGGGATATGATTCCGTCGCGCTCGAGGCCGATGTGGAGTTGGGCGGCACGGACCAGAAATTCAATCTGCTGATAGGCCGCGAATTGCAGCGCCATTATGGCCAGCCTTCGCAAATCGTGCTGATGACGCCGATCATCGAGGGACTCGACGGCGTGCAGAAGATGTCGAAGTCGCTCAACAACGCCATCGGCATCCACGAGCCGCCGCGGGAGATGTACGGCAAGCTGATGTCCATTTCCGACGAGCTGATGTGGCGCTACTGGACGCTGCTGACCGATCTGCGCGCCAGCGAAATCGACCAGATGCAGCAGGATGTCGCCAACGGCGCATTGCATCCCATGAAAGCCAAAAAGCGTCTCGCGCGCACAATTACGGCAGGCTTTCACAGCGAGACGGCAGCATTGCAGGCAGATGAAGATTGGGCGAAGCAACACCAAGACAAGGAAATGCCTGGCAACGTGGAAGAGATCAAATTGAAATTACATCAATACATTGCAACGGAGGAAGAAATTGAAGAATTCCAAAATTCTCCGGACTCAGCGCAAGCCCCAGATTGGATGCGATCCGATGCTCTACGTCTCAAACCCCTTTTGGTTGACAGCGGATTTGTAACATCGAACAGCGAGGCAGAGAGAAAGATAAAGGAAAACAGCGTTCAGATCAACGGAGAGAAGTGTGTCGTGGTGAAGTACGGGATCAAGCCTGATTACTTCGCGCAGGGGGATGATGGCAAGCGATTCATAAGGCTAAACGTAGTGGTTGGAAAGCAGGCCAAAGTTCTAATCCTAAAATAGATTTCAAGTTATTGTGAACAAACGCTTGTGATGAGTCATTCTGCGCGAAGCGAAGAATCCAGAGGGTGATCGCGGCGCAATCCTGGCGGATATTGTCTGGATTCTTCACTTCGGTCGCCATGGCGACCTTCATTCAGAATGACTCTCTGCATGAAGAGGCTTGTATCTCGGCTTGCGCTCGGCTACTCTCATCCGCATGGCCCTCCCCAAGCCTTTCGGCGTTTGCGCCGCAGTTCTGTTGCTTTGTCTGCCTGCTGCGGCCAAGGTGCATACAGTCGCGCTCGGCGCGTGGCGCAAGGTCCCCTACACGCCTCCGTCCTCAAACTCCACTCCAGCGGCCAACGAAGCAACCACGCTACGCGTTCGGCCGCTTGTGATCGACGGCCAGGTAAAGGACTGGACCACCGGCGACATCCACGAAATCACCGACCGCACCTTTGTCGCGCGGCGCGCCGTCAAGCTGGACGACGCGCTGCCGAATGAAACCGGCGCGCACTGGTTGTGGGTATTGGGGCCATGGCTGCTGGTCGATCGCACCACAGCGCACATCAGCGTGCTGCATCTGCCGGACTTCGATCCCGCGGTTTCTGAGGTCGTCTGGTTCCGCGATTACGCGGCGTATTGCGGCGTCAACTCGACCGGCAAGCATCTCTATGCCGTGGTATCGCAGCTCGGTGTGCGGCGTCCGCTGGTTGCCAAACCATTGACCAAGTGGACAGCCGACGACCACCCCACGCCCGCCTGCGCGCCTGCGACATGGCAGCGGCAGCCGCTCCAGGTGGTCTTTCACCCGGCAAACGGCGGGGCGCTCAGCTATCAAATTTTCGGCCTCGCCTCCGCGCTGGTCGAAGGCGGAGAATCTCCCGACGAACAGTAATGCAGCTAGGGACAGGCCCAGTAGATTAGCGAATGATCCTTAGCTTTTCCATCGCACCCACCTGTACAGGTTTGCGCACTACTTCAAAGATGATCTGTCTGTGGCGCACATCGAAGATCACAGCCTGGAAACTTTGCAGAATACCGTTCCCGATGGCGCCAGCCACTTGACATTTGGGATGGATCGTCTGCGCCGGCTCGAAGTAATCCACCGGCAAGTTGTAGGCTTCCGCATCTGCTATTCCAATAGAATTGATTGCTCCCTGAATGCTGCGAAAATCCCCATTCACGCCATAACCCTGGCCCAAGTGGGCGCTCGATACACTTTGCTCCAAATGCAATCGAGACACACAATGCCGGTACAGTAACACGTTGGCATTGCTGCCAGTATCCACTTCCATCCCCGCAGAACGGCTGTCGAATTCCGAGCCCTTTAACACCACTGGGATCACAATGGAGGTGCTATTTCCGCGCAGTCTCACACTTTCTCCCGGCCCATGATAGGTATAGTGCTGCGCTGGAGACAGAGTAAGCAGCTTATTTTGAAAATCCAGCTTGACCACGAAACGCTGAAGGAAAGGAGCGCCCAGCATGCCATCTGTGGGATGACCAAAGCGTCGCTCAAACGGGGTCAAATCCATGACCGTCATGGCATTTGCAATCTTTGTCGATCCAATTTCCGCACGAACCGCCTGTTCCCCTCCTACGTCAATTCGGCCTCCCGCAAAGCCAACATTGCTTTCCCGCACGATATTTTCCGGTTGAATGCCGAGCAGGTGAGCGGTGCGCAGATTGAGGATATTTTCATTCGCCCCGCTGTCCAGCATAAAGATCAGTCCCGGCCTGCCGTCAACATTGGCCGTGATGTAGATATGCCTCTTGAAGTATTCAAATGGCACAGTGATTTTGGCTGCGCGATTCTGGCTGGAGGCGGTCTGGCTGAGCGTGAGTGGATGGTTCCGAGTGTGAGCGGTGGAAAGATCTTGTTGTAGCGGCTGGCTCAGGATGGATGCCGAGAGCATAAGAAATATGCCTGCGATCATGGTGCTCACCTCCGCATGCGAACCACTATAGTGCAAACCCCGGAAAACCGCATCTGGAGATTTGTTTGGGGGCCGGGGTGTTGGAATTTACTGCCAAAGCCGGCCTTATCGAGTTCATACTTGAAGGTATGCAGAATCTCGATGCATTGCTGAAAGAAGCGGAAGGAGCGCATGGCCATTTATGCGCCGGGCAGGTGCTGGGTGTGCGGATGGCCATGCTGGGATGTACACGCCTGAATATCGCCGACCCGCGTGGACGGGACCGCAAACGTCTGGTAACGTTCGTCGAGATCGACCGCTGCGCCACGGATGCGATTGGCGTGGTGACTGGCTGCCGGCTTGGTAAACGCGCGCTAAAGTTCCGCGACTGGGGGAAAATGGCGGCGACTTTTGTCGATCTCGAAACTGGCCGCGCGATTCGTATTGCCGCCCGGGAGTCATCGAGAGAAGCAGCGCGTCAACTGCATCCAGAAGTTGAAAGTAAAAACCGGCAGCAGATGCTGGCCTATCGCGAACTGGACGACACCTTGCTGTTTACCGAAGAGTGGGTGCGGGTTGCGCTCGATGCAAAAGAATTCCCCGGTTACAAAGGCGAGCGCGTTGCCTGTGCGGGCTGTGGCGAAGGCATCAACTACGAACGTTACATTGTGCGCGAAGGGCAGAAGCTGTGCCACGGATGCGCCGCGCCACAAACGCGCTACTATCGAACACTGGATGAAAGCGGGGACACTGCAGCAGGCGTTGCCTTGCCGGTATCTCCGTGCGAATGCGCATAAAGGACGGCCCGTAAGCATCGAGCATCGGTTGGTTGCAGACGCAAAAAGGCCCGGCAAATAGCCGGGCCCTTTTGCTTGCCTATCGTTGCCTTACTTCTTTTTTGCTGTCTTTTTTGCTGGAGCTTTTTTCGCTACAGCTTTCTTGACTGCCTTCTTCGCTGGAGCCTTCTTTGCCGCTTTCTTGGTTGCCTTTTTAACTGCCAATTTATTCCCCCTTGTATTTGTAGACCGACTTTGCTTCTTTGCCGCTTTCTTTGCGGACTTCTTTACGGCCGGTTTGGCCGAAACTTTTTTCGCTGCCTTTTTGACAGCTTTCTTCCCAGCTTTTTTCACCGGGGCCTTCTTCACGGCCTTCCTGGCCGCTTTCTTTACAGCTGGCTTGACGCTGGCCTTTTTTGCTGGTGGCTTCTTTGCTGCTGGCTTCTTCGCGGCAGCGGTCTTTTTTGCTGGCTTCGCAGCCGCCGTACGCATTGGTTTCGCTTCGGTAACGGCAGGTGGCCGGTAGGCGCTTCCGGTGTCGGACAGGGAAAGGGCCTGCTCTTCGCCATCTGCATCGAGATGATCGTCATCATCGTCCGATGTGACGGAGATCGTCACTTCCTCTTCTTCTTCAAAGCCGTCGCCGACTTCATCTCCTAACTCGTCGCCTTCCACTTCAAAATCGTGATCGTCTTCGGACATCCGCTTGAATTGATCGTCGCTCATTATTCCTCCAAACCCCAGCTGCAATTCGTGGCTGCATCTACGATACACATTGCACGGGCCGCTTGCCAGCTACAACCATCAGAATGCTACGACTTTGCAGGAAAGACAAGCGCGAACTTTCATCCACGGGCCCTATCGATGTTGCGATTACTGGCTTGCGCGATTTTCTTTCTTGTGGCGCGAGTTGGCATGCGTGCTCGAATGCGTGGCCGCAACGGTTTTGCGCGCATGGACCGAAGATGCTGTGCCAGCGTGGCGAACAGTCGCCGACGCACGTTTTTTGCTGGTTGTTAAACGGCGACGGCCGTGGGTAGAACGGCTTCTGACCGGTTCCGACACGTAAAGGAGCCGTCCCACGGGTAGGTGGTTGGAGCGAATTCCGTTCCAGCGCCGCAACTGGCCAGTCGTCACCCCGAAGCGATCCGCGAGCGTCACCATCGTATCGCCACGGCGCACCCGATAGCGCATGTGGGAGGCCGCAATTGCGACTGGGGCCACCGGTATCACCAGTGCGTCACCCGGGTTGACGGGATCATCCAATTGCAGTTGGTTGACGGCTGCCAGTTCTGCCGTCTTCACATGAAATGTCTGCGCAATCGACGCCAGCGTATCGCCTTCCGCGGCGACATGGTATCGCCAGGAATTGCGATGCTCCTCCGGGATCATGGCAATGCGCTGCTCAAACATCGTCTTGCTCCCCGCCGGTAAATGCAGATCGTAGGGCATGCCTTTCGGCGTCGCCATCCGCAACAACGCCGGATTCAACTGCTGGATTACATCCGGGGTCGTACCGACAAGATCCGCAACCAGGTTCAGATTGACACTGGAATTCGTCGTGACCGTATCGCTGACCAGCGGCGGATCTACAGGAATGTCCGACAGGCCATACTGCGCTGGGTTCTTCGCCATAATGGCGGCAGCCACAATGATCGGCACGTAATTTTTGGTTTCGGCGGGCAGTACGTCGCGCTGGTACAGTTCCCAGAAATCCGCATAACCGGTGTGCTGCACCGCGCGCTGCACTTTGCCCGCGCCCCAGTCATAGGCGGCCATGGCCAGATACCAGTCGCCAAACTGCTCATGCAATTCTTTAATGTAGCGGGCATAGGCGCGGGTCGATTTTTCCGGATCGAAGCGCTCATCGACCCAGCCATTGCGCACCAGCCCATAGTTCCCGTGCGGCATAAACTGCCACATGCCGCCAGCGCCGGACCGTCGATTCACCGCCCTCGGGCGAAAGCCCGACTCGGCAATTGCCAGATAAATCAAGTCTTTCGGCACGCCTTCTTCGGCCAACGTTTTTTCAACGATCGTCCGATAGCGGCCTTCGCGGGCCAGCGAGTTTTCAATCGTGTTGTGGCCCTTCCTGGTATTGGTAAAGTAGTTAATGTAACTGGCAACGTAGTCGTTCACAACCAAGGGAAGGTCCGACTGCGTAAATTTCAACTCCGCCTGCGCGCGAGCCAGCAGGTTGGGGTCCACCGGAAAAGTAACATCGTTGGCGACTCCCACCGGTGTCTGCTCTTGCTGACTGAATCCGTTGCTTTGCTGCAAGGAGTCCATCTCCAGCGCATTGATCTTATCGACCATGTCGTTGAAGGCGTCATCGAGCTTCGGGTCGTTTTTCAGGTCTCGCCCACTGGTAAGAAAGATATCGACGGCGCGGTCGAAGTCCGCGCGCGCGGCCTGATACTGGGCGGACTGATAGAGCGTGACGCCACTGTCATACGCCTGCTTCGAGGCCGCGATCAGCACCTGGTCCTGCTGCGTAGGATTGCTTGTCGCGGCTTGCTGTGCTGCCGCCTGCGGGGCCGCTGGCGCAGCCGAGGACAACGGATGCGCACCGGACAACGCGGGCGCGCTGGCGTGTGCTGGGGGTGTCGCTGTGCTCGGCTTCCGCACCGCACATCCGCTGAGCAGAACAACCCAAGCACTCGCAATGGAGAGGTAGAGGAATCTCATTGAAGGCAGTTCAGTATGTTTCTGCATTCATTGTATGGCCATCGCGATGGTGCTGGGTCAGTTTGGATTCCGTCGGCCACGGTCTAGAAAAAATGCCACCCCTATACGGACGCTATCGGTGGCTCGATTGGGTCCTAAGTGGTTCGGTCAATGAATAGCTTCCGAGTAGCCCGACGCCCGCAACTCGGAAGCTTGGATTTCTTTATGCAGGCCAGTGGCTGAGTGCATCGGCGATTGTGCGCTCATCGAGAAACGGAGGATTTCAGGCTGGTCAAGCGAAGCTCGACACGAATCTGTCCATCGTGTCTCTGCCTGCTACGCAATCGAAGGAGTTGATACAGCGCAAGGCCGCAATTGGAAATAGCGTTGCGTTTCTCTTGACAAACCATCACCACGCGGTTATGGTTTTGGGTGTGAAGCTGGCCAATGCCAATCATGTGTTTCGCGCTCTTGCCGACCCGACGCGCAGGGCCATTTTCGAGGAGTTGACCCGGCAGGGCGAACAGACCGTCCACGCATTGACTCGCTATGCGGGCGTCTCCCAGCCTGCCGTCTCCAAGCACCTGACGGTGCTGAAGCGGGCAAAGCTGGTGCGGCATCGCCGCGAGGGACGCGAAACTCACTATCGCGCAAGGCCCGATGCGCTGGCGCCGATGGTGGACTGGCTGCGTCACTACGGCGCCTTCTGGCGCGACCGGTTTGATCGCCTTGAAGCACTTTTGGAAAGGACGGATACATGAGCAATCCAGCAGAGAGTCCCCGTACCCTTGTGATCGAAAGGGTATTCCCACACCCGCCAGAGAAGCTGTGGCGCGCGCTCACCGAGGGTCCGCTCCTCGCGCAATGGATGATGAACAACGACTTCGAGCCGGTGGTCGGGCGGAAGTTCCAATTCCGCGCCGACCCCATGCCGAACTGGAATGGTGTTGTCGACTGCGAGGTGCTGATCGTCCACCCATTCCAACGGCTGTCCTATAACTGGGGTGTTGGGGGAAGCGAAGCCGCCGACGGGCTGCAATGGGTAGTGCTCTGGACGTTGACTCCAGTGGAAGGCGGCACACACGTTCGCATGGAGCAGTCCGGCTTCGGTCCCGATCAGCAGGCAGCGTATGGGGGCGCAAACTACGGCTGGCAGAAGTTCTTCGGCGGTCTGGAGCGAGTGCTTGGGGGGTTGGAATGACCACGAAAGCAAAAAGCCTTGCGTATTGGACTACGACCATACTCGTAGCGTTTTTTATCGGAAGCGGGGGCGTCGCGCAGATGTGGCAATATCACGTCAACCCCCACGGAGTCGTGCCCGTCCTCGGCTATCCGCTGTACTTCTTTGCCATCCTGGGATTTTGGAAGGCTCTTGGAGCCATTGCCATCCTCGTGCCGCGTTTTCCGCGGCTCAAGGAATGGGCGTATGCCGGCATCTTCTTCGACCTGACAGGCGCGGTCGCATCCGTCGCTGCGGTCGGCGGTTACGGCATTTATGCCTTTCACATCCTCGCCCCTCTCATCATCGCTGGTTTGACTGTGGCATCGTGGGCGCTTCGACCGGAAAGCCGTAGGATCGGAATTCTCATTCCAGCGAAAAACGGCAGGCCGGTATAAACACGAGAGCGGCGAACGTTTACGAGCGGGGAGACTGAAGCTCGTTTCGCAAACTCAACTTTTCCGGTGTGTGTGCATGGAAACAGTCAGGTTTTCACTTGTCCGGTTACAGCGTTGTTCGGGCTTTGGAATGAGTTTGGCCTTATTTCTCCTTGCCTGACAGTGACGAATTAGAGCCGAGCGGTCGCATGAGTTTGCTGAGTTCGTCCGGGTCGTAAAAGAACGGGTTGGAATCACGGTCGGAAATTTTCCCCGGGTCGGCCTCATCTGCCATCTGCCCTGCTCCAGAGATCGCGGCTCTTCGCTGGAGTTCGGTCATGTAGTCCTTGTCCAGAACAATTTCCGCCGGGGTTGGTTCATCCAACAACAAATCCCTGGGACCAAGATAGAGATAGGCATCCACCATTTTCGAGAATGGAGCTTCCGCCTCTTCCGGGGTTCCTGAGAAAGTACCTTTCGCCGGAGCTGGGCCCGCCGGGAGCTTGCCGGTATCCGCAACCCCGAAGAAGATATTCCCCGTAGTGTGAGTCATGTCCAGTAAGTCTGCCAGCCTCGTGCCATGGATGGCCTGTACAAGCGATGGAACGGGCCAGGACGCCATGCGTGCCTCAAACTCGTTGTTGTATTTCTCCAGAGGGCTCCAATTTCCGAATCCCGTGTGATCGGCAATGACCAGGGTCACGCCCGGATAATCTTTCTCATAGATCCCGACGCCTGTGTTTCCCACGTGAAAAGATGTGCCGTACCAAAGAGCATCAGCGCCTTGCGGTGTTTCGAGAGCACTTCCTTTTCCATCACAGACGCAATGCTGACATCCCGCCGCATCAGGTATTGTCCGCGTCCGTAGTCAGCAGGACTCTTGATTTTGCTCCAGTCGATTGGCGGGTCGCACGCCAGCACCCGGAGCTTATTCTCTGGTGGCAGCGTTTGATTGATTCTGCGAACTAAGGGAAAGAACACCTCGTAGAAGCCGGACAAACCGCACATCGTCTGGGTGGTGTTACGCCAAACCTTCCGCACTTCCGGCAGCGGGATATCGTCGCCCGCGATGTATCGGTCCAGAGTGCGCTGATAGAGCGAATTGCCGCATTCCACGGCGATCACGTTGACCTTACTCGGAAAGGCAGGATTGCGGATGAGGTGAAGAACAAAATCGTCGAGGTCCTTGTTACCATGCGCTGCGCTCATGCCAATGACTTCATATTTGTCGAACGCAGCGAGCAGCGTCCTTTCGGCATCCCCCGGTTTCGGATTGACTCCCTTGGGATTCGGAGCCGGCATATCCATTGGTCCCTGAAGGGTCACCATGCTTTTAGCCGGTTCTTGCCCTAACCCAGCCAGGCTGAAAAGCATCGTCAGGGACAGAAGCACAAAAAGAGGTGCTCTATTCACCAGCTCTTTCATTAGGAATCTCCTTTTTAGGTGCGGTGCACTTGAATTTTACGCCGACGCTTCTTTGTTTATGAAACATGGAAAATGTGTCACGGGCGATAACAGATGGGATGAGGAGGCCGGTCTCCAGCGGGATGCGTTAAGCTCCCAGTTATCGACGCGCTTGAGCGCGGGAGACAAGGAGACCGGCGATGAAGAAGCTTACCACCAAGATGATGCAGGAGACACTCAACAAGCGTGACGGGCGTCTGACCGTCGGTCTGGATCTAGGCGACCGGTCGAGCTTTTATTGCGTGCTGGATGGGGCAGGTGACGTGCTGCTGGAGCAGAAGGTGAGCACGACGCCCAAGGCCATCAACGAGATTTTCGGAGTGATGCCACGGAGTCGTATTGCAGTGGAGACCGGAACGCATTCACCGTGGGTAAGCCGACTGCTCAGCGAGCTCGGTCATGAGACCATTGTGGCGCACGCACGCAGCGTGCGATTGATCGGAGAGAGCAGGCGGAAGGATGATCGGCTTGACGCCTTGACGCTCGCGCGACTGGTACGAATCGATCCGCAGTTGTTGTGTCCAGTGAAGCATCGCAGCGCCGAGGCACAAGCGGATCTGACGGTCATCCGGGCGCGAGCCGTCCTGGTTCGCACACGAACGATGTTGGTTAACGCGGCCCGAGGACTGACGAAGTCCTACGGAGAACGGCTCCGCGGATGCAACGCACGCGGGATGAACCCGAAGTCCGCTCAGGATCTGAGTCCGGAGTTGAAGTATGCGCTGGAGCCGATGATGCGCGAGATAGAGTCGGCCAGTGAACGGATCTGCCAGTACGATCAGATGCTCGAGTCCATGGCACGGAACAGATATCCGGAGGCCGAGCGGCTGAAGCAGATCAAGGGAGTGGGAACGCTGATCGCCCTGACCTACATGCTGACGCTGGAAGATCCACATCGTTTCCGCAAGAGCCGGGATGCAGCCTGCTACGTGGGACTCCAACCTGGGAGGCGCAACTCGGGACAGAGCGAGCCGCAGATGCACATCAGCAAGGAGGGCGATCCGTACCTGCGAGCACTCCTGGTGCAGGCTGCACATCATGTGCTCGGTCCATGGGGAGTCGACAGCGACCTGCGCCGCTGGGGCATGAAGCTGGCCGAGCACGGAGGCAAGCGCGGCAAGAAGCGCGCCGTGATCGCAGTCGCGCGTAAGCTGGCCGTCCTGCTGCATCGACTCTGGGTAAGCGGCGATATGTATGTGCCGCTACGACCCGATGGCCCGGTCGCACTGCCGGCAGTGGCATAGTTTCAGTCCAGATGTACGGAGGTTTAACGTCATACGCCGAGTTCCGGTGACTGCGTCATTGGCCTGGCCCAACACTCCATCTGCAAGACCGAGTGAAAGGTCGCACTAACAGGTGGCAGCACCGGCTGAATCGAGAACACCCAACTTGCACCGAGCGAGCAAGGCTCACACCAGAGTGCGGATGGAAGGGTGGCGACAGAAAAGCTCGAGCGCAAGTGGCGTACTCCACCAGAAAGGACCTGATTCGCGACTACCTTCGCCCGGATGCACTTTGATATCGCCGGCTCGTCCGCAGTCAAGGCTCAAGATAAACTCGCTGCGCTCGGCCTTGACTGTGCTCCTCGCCGGCCAAACACTCCAGCTATCCGGGCGAAGGTAAAAAATAGTATGACTTCCCAACTACACAACACTTGACACGGACCGGCCTTCTCATGGAAGGCCAATGTCCTGTGCAGGCGCATGCAGCGCAAAGCTGTGGCTCTTGCGCCGCCACACCAGCAGCAGCGCGCTGGC
>DAHUZH010000349.1 GCA_027306695.1 Acidobacteriaceae bacterium | reverse complement strand
CTCCCTCCGCATCGCAACCTGGCAACGCCGTGGAACGGGCGTCCTCGCCGGTCCACCCGGCCAGAGTGGCGGAGCTGGAGGACCAGCAACTGGATGTACCCGCGTATCTGCGCCGCAACGATCTCTAAGCGGATTTACAGTTGGTGCAATCGTTTTGGTGAGGAGTCATTCTGAGCGAAGCGAAGAATCCAGAGGGTAATGGCGGTACGTACCAGGCGCGGATTGTCTGGATTCCTCACTCCGGTCGCCGCGGCGACCTCCATTCAGAATGACTCCATTGGGAACCTGGCTCTACGGACCATCGATCCGCACTGGCGGGGCCGCATGATGAGGGACATCGGGAGGATTGCTTTGCGTTGGCGCGGCGTCACTTTGAAAAGGCCGGAATCATTCAGGTATGTCTCGCGATTTCCGTGCGGTCCCGCGCGGCAACGGCTACGCATCGACAAGGAATGAAGAACATGGCTCGCGTGTATTGGCAGGATACTCGTCAAAAGAAACTGGCCGGATTGGTGCCAATTCTGCGATCATGAAGTCTCATCCACACAGCGAAGGTGCAGTCCCCATGAAGTTGC